>JAGAPK010000056.1 GCA_017623295.1 Lachnospiraceae bacterium
ATTGATTCATGTTTCTTGAAAATTCGGCACAAATATAACAAGTTTTATCGAGAAACAAACGATAAGACCACCATATAATAAAATATAAATTCTGCTTTCAGCCTTCAAACTTACTGTCGTTCAACGACTTTCCGCTGAAGGTAGCAGTATTTTTGCCTTCAGCCAAAGTTCATCTTTTCTTTTATAACCCTTGCATTATTACAGCTTCAGCTAACGGTTCTTCCATCATTGGTTGAAGAGAAACCTGTCAGTGTAGTCATCTCTTCACCCGGGTGAAGAGGTCTTTCCACCTAAGTAAAACGGTCTCTTCACCTAGGTGAAGAGTGTTCTCCACCTAGGTGAAAAGCTATTTTCATCGGTATGCTTAATGATAGAAAGGGACAGACAATACACAAGGGATGACTAATTGCACAATTTGAAATCATTTAATTTGAAATTGATTGATTTCAAATCACTTCATTTCAAATCAACCGATTTCATTTTATTTCTTTATTATTTGGATTAAAGCTGATTTGTCACTACATTTGCAAAGGACTAAAACTCAACTCACATGGATACTCCTTTCATATACGGACGCATTGCCGAAAAAGAAAACTTTACCGACAGGGAGCAAGAAACGCAGATGTTGGTTCAGAACTTCTCTCATCTGATAAATACGATTATCATCTCTCCCCGCCGATGGGGAAAAACGTCATTGGTCAACAGAACGTCTGAAATCTTGGCTGAGACACGTAGCGACATCCGTATCTGTCACATTGATATATTCAATTGCCGGACAGAAGCACAATTTTACCAAGCTTATGCCAATGCCATTCTAAAGGCATCAACCAATGCTTGGGACGAATTTATAGCCGGTGCAAAAAAGTATTTAGGGAAATTGGTGCCGATTGTTTCTCTTTCGGACAATAGCCAAAGTTATGAATTTACTTTCGGGTTAAACTTCAAGGAAGCGCAATTCTCTTACGATGAGATACTCGACTTGCCGGAGAAAATAGCCAAGGAAAGCGGCAAGAAATTTGTCGTATGCATTGATGAATTCCAGAACATCAATGAATATGACGATTCTTTGGGCTTCCAACGCAAGTTGCGCTCGCATTGGCAGAAGCACAGTTCTGTCTGTTATTGCCTATATGGAAGCAAAAGGCACATGTTGCTGAACATCTTCAACAATTACGAAATGCCTTTTTATAAATTCGGCGACATCATGTTCTTGCCGAAGATACAGGAAATGAACTGGATAGAATTCATTCGTTCCCGATTTGAAGATACCCGAAAAAGCATATCGGAGGAGCAATGCAAGAAAATAACGGAATTGACCAAATGCCATCCATATTATACTCAACAGCTGAGTCAGCAAGTTTGGCTTCGGACTTCCGGAAAATGTACGAATAAAGTCATAGAGGAAAGTTTCATGGGCGTGATAGGACAATTAAGCTTATTGTTCACCAACATCTTGGATACTTTAACTCCCAAACAAATCAATTTCTTGCTTGCTGTGGCCCATAAAGAATCCAACTTCTCATCAAAAGAAGTTCTGGAAAAATACAAGCTAGGAACTTCTGCCAACATCAAGAACCTGAAAAAGGCAACTTTGGAAAAAGACCTGATAGACATTATGCCAGGTGAGAAAATAGAGTTGCAAGACCCGCTATTTGAATATTGGTTGAAAGCATTATACCATTGAAACCAAGCTGAAGGCAGAAACAAAGCTGCCTTCAGCAGGAAGTCACTGATTTACAAGCAGTCTGAAGGCTGAAGGCAGAATGATTTCTTTAACTTATGAATAAAAAAAATGAGGGTGCTCATTATGACACCCTCATTTTTTTTGATTATAATTAATCTTACGGAAGAGTAATAACGATTACACCATCGTATTCAGTGTTGTTCCAACCACCTACACCATTGATGTAGTAGTATGGAGCCAACTGGTAAGTCTTGGCATCAATCTTCTTGCTGAATGCAGGATTTGTACCGCTGAAGCTAGAAGCGTGGTATGCA
>JAGAPK010000057.1 GCA_017623295.1 Lachnospiraceae bacterium
AATATCTCCTTTTGAGTGCCGATAACGACACTCTGTTTGTCATGCAGTTTTCAAGGTTCAAATATATCTGAAATGCATTTCTGCAATCCATTCATAAAATATCATTTTTTAGACTTGACTTTTAATAGTTAGTCTTTCTATTGTAATGTACTGATATATGCCTCTACATTTTCCTTCGTTACATATTGTCCGAAACCTTCTGCTGCCAAATCAGCATCTATTTCCTCTCCCTGCATTACCGCAAGCATCGCATCGCCCACTTCCATTCGGTAATGACTGATATCATGAAAATTCTGCATATCCGTTGTAACACGATTGATACCACAGAAGCTGTAATAACCCGTAATCTCTGCCAATCCATATAAAAAATCGGTATAACCATTTGCTACCGCTTCTTCAAAACGCACCTGATATTCCGGATTAACAAAAACAACCAACTCAATCTGCTTTTCTTCACATAACGCTACTATCTGTGCGATATCTTCCAGCGCTTCTTCTCCATACCATGCAAAATAATTCGGCCACTGCTCCTGTGCCAGACTTTCTTCTGTCAAAGAACTGTCCAAATAATAATTTCCGGTAGAATATAAGCGTTCGCTAAAGCCCTCTTCTTTGTCTTCATAAGCACAGATTGTTTCCAGAGACTGCAACGCCACCGATGGGTCCATATAATCCCATAAAAAGCTGATATTTGCTTCCTTGGCTTTAAACGGACGACGGATTAACTGTTCATCGTGTATCGCCGGGTCTACGAAACAGCTGACATCATCAATACCAAGATAAATCCTCTGCACATCCACACCTGCTTCTAAGAAAGCAACCAGATTCTCATAATGCTCTGCCGGAAGACCTTCGGAATAGTACATGTTGTAGCAGTTACCATCTACAATCTTAGAAGCATCCAGAGAGCCCACACGGGAGTTGCCGAAAATAAACATATTATATTTTTCCGGATTGTGTAAAACGTATTGGGTTTTGACATAGTTTTTATTTGGCTCAACACCATTATCTCTTGCATCGCTCCAATGAAACACGTTGTATGGGTCAATTCCCACCGATATGCTCGCCGCAAGAACCAGACACAAAATGCCAAGAACTATCAGTTTACACGCTAATTTACCTAACGACTTTATTTTCATCACTTCTTTTTCCTGTATATAAACATTTCTTTATTTATAATTTGCTTCTGAATTCCTTATTTTCATCCCTGTTACAATTTAGAATCCGGCATAAATAAAACTCTGCCCGGAAATGCTTAAGGACAGTAGAATCATGCCGCAGACAAACAGATAAATGCACCAGCTGACAATCGCCGGTTTCTTCGTTACCCACTCAAAAATATCAATTTCTTTATTCTGCATCAGTTCTACAATAACAAGCACAAATAATGCCACGCATAACAGAATCAGATTGATATAGCCCAGATCGCCTTTTATCTGACTGAAACCACGCTCTCCAAACTGTGTCACGCCCGCTTTTAAAACCGCAAATACCTGCCCCATACTCTCTGCACGGAAACAGATAAGACCAATGCTGAAAATCAAAAACGTTCTCAGTCTCTGGAAAGTAATCCAAAGAATATTTTTCGGATTGATATGTAATTTCGAAGTAAGTTTCTGCAAGGATTTACCGCACATATTCCCGGAAATAATCACAATCCAGAACCAGAGTCCTTCACCAATGATAAACTTCCAGCCACTTCCATGCCACATACCCATAGAAAGCCATAATATCAGCATACCAAGATAAGTCGGAATTCTTTTGCCCCATTTCTTACCAAAGCGTTTTCTGGAATTTTCACCAAGTTTAATCCATGTATTCGATTTCAAAACCGGGTCCATGATATAATCTTTCAACCATGTACCCAATGTAATATGCCACCTCTGCCAGAATTCCTGAATCGTCGTGGAGAAGAATGGATTCTTGAAGTTCTCCGGCAAATAAATTCCAAGACATTCCGATGTGCCGAGAATAATATCCATGCAACCGGAAAAATCCGTATATAATTGCAAAGCAAAACAAAAAATTCCTGCCCAGATTAACACTACATTATAAGATTCATAATTGCCATAAACCGAGTTCACAATCAGTCCCAACCGGTCTGCAATTACCATTTTCTTAAACATGCCCCAAGCCATACGTTTTAAACCGTGAGTCACTTTTTCATAAACAAAAGGATGTGGCTCATACAGATTCTCCTGAATCTTCTTATAACGACTGATTGGTCCGGAAGTCATCTGTGGGAAATAGCAGGCGAACAAAGCAAATTTCGCAAAATTTGTCTGTACCATGCCAACCTTCCAATAACAATCCAGCAAATAACCGCATAACTGCAAGGTATAATAGCTGACACCAAGGGATGCCACAATGCGGACAGCGAAATCGATTTTTTCTCCGCCAAACAGCCCACGCACCATATTCACATTATCCAATACAAAACCATTGTATTTTAATAGTGCCAGAAGTCCAAAATTCAAGACTAATGTAAGCACCAGAATTCTTTTTGCTTTTTTCTCCTCGGTTGCTTTATCTATGGCAAGCGCCGCATAATAAACACTGACTGTTGATACTGCCAGATAAATCAGTGTGTAAGGCTCACCTGACAGACCATAAAATATAAGACTGGCAAGCAGAAGATACCCGGTCTGCCAGCTTGGTTTAATCAGATAATAACCAATCAGTACAATCGCCAGAAACGCAAGGTAAGCAAATGAGGTAATGGAAATCATACTTCCTTCTCCTTTCCAAGACTGACACAAAGCAGTAACGGCAATGCTACAAAAATACCGTAAGCATAACGAAATTCTGCATGCACAGGTGTTGCCAGAAGCAAGGAACCAAGCACCATCACATACGGAACAAACAACATCACATTTTTTCTGCGATATGCTGCATAAGCAAAGGCGAAAAACATCAGCCACGTATTCATGCCAAGACTCCAGACTTTGTTATATACTTCCTGAAATTTTAACAAAAAGGCATCGACTGCTAATCCGAAATCATAAGAAAATACTTTTCTCTCGGTTGTCATTTCAAAC
>JAGAPK010000058.1 GCA_017623295.1 Lachnospiraceae bacterium
ATATCCGCTTAAGGGAGTAATCCCTTCCGTGGATAAGGATAATGAAGAAGGTAACTAAAGCAAAGAATATAACCAACTACTGGTACAGATTTCAAAATCCCTTCTTCTTAAAATGTCCTTGACAAGGGGTACACTTTAGAACAAGGGATGAAGCTTGGTAGAAATTTGGAAGCTGAGCGAATGAATAAGCTGGTAATTGTACTATCTGAGCAGAATCGTATGGATGATTTAGTTAAGGCTGCACAGGATAAAGAGTATAGAGAACAATTACTGGAAGAATTTAAGGTTTAATATTATACAGAAAATAAAAACAAGGTCCCATACACATTTTGAAGTGTATGGGATTTTAATATTTAAGATAGAAACTAAAAGTCGTCAATGACAGTGTATTGTTTGCGGAATGAAATGAAAAATAGTTGACGGTATGTAGACAAATGTTAAAATAAATATGAACAACAAAACGAAGTATAAAAAAGTTCCATACTTCATACAGGAGTGGCATGGAGAATGCGGCAGTTTCCAATCTGCAAAAATAACGCCAAAAACGACCAAATTCAACAAAAAGGAAAAAAAACGATTTTTTTGTGGTATTTTTTTTATAGGAAGATTTTGATAATTTTTGCTATTGGGAGTGACGTGATGAAAATATTTAAATCAATTATGCAGATGCTTATTGTTGGTTCGTTATTAGCGGTTACTTATTTGTGGGGAGTCTATTCTGCCAAATACGAACAGAATCAAGAAGAAAACAAAAGTACCATTATGACGATTGCGGTTGTAAATGCAGATACCGGAACTATGGTAGATGGTGAGAAGACATTTTATGCTACGGAGCTGATGGCTTATCCAGATACGAATTTTGAGAGTGCAAGTTTGATGGAAGCCAAAGAGGGGGTTACAAGCGGACGATACGCAGCATATATTTTAATTCCGGAAAATTTCTCGACATCTATCGTAAGCGTGAATGAGGAACCGGTAAAATCACAGATTTCTTATTCGATACACAATAACCTGCGCCAAGATGTAGAGATTAAGGTAGTTAATGATATTCATAATTTTATTCTGAATTTAAGTACCAATGTGTCTTATATTTACGTGGATGCTATTTTGGATGAAATGCATGCAGTACAGGATGATTCGGAAACGATTATGAAGAATGATATAGAGGATATGGAGTCCATAGAAGCGGTGGAATCGGCTGATTTGATTGAGGATGTGGAATATGAACCAATCGAAGTTGTAGAGACTGAAATCGAATACATGGATTTAACGGATGATTACGAAGCATTAGAAACAGCAGTATCTAACATAGACACAACCTTTACTACCAATATGGAAACTGCCGAAACAGAATTTTTGTTGGTAAAAGAAGGTGGTGTAGCAGTAAGTGACCAGGTAACAGCAACGGAAACTGTTTTGACGGAGGTAGATATCCTGACAGATTCGGAAGGCAACAGTGTCTATGGAACCGGCATGGAAAATTTAGGCAATCTGGCAGAAGATTTTGACGAAGAGGCAGATGAGAAAAAAGCCATTGCCAAACAAAGGCTGGGATTTAAAGAAGGAGACCCGGAACCGGAGCCTGAGCCGGAATTGGCAGAAGGAGAAGTGAGATATTATGTTTCCAAAGATGATTTAATGAATCAGGTAATTAGCCAGATAAACTATTTGGAATCAATACAGGGCTTTTTGCCGGTAACCTTAGATAATAGAGTACATAGTGAAGAGGGAGATAGTGGTGAGGGCGATACCGGTAATGAAAGTGAAGGAGAAGAAACAGAAGAGGAAGAAGAAACAATAAAAACATATGATGCAACACAAGAGGGAGCGGAGGAAGCAATTGAAGATTTAAATCTTTTGAGGCAGCGGATAGAGGAATATTATCTGAATGGAATCAGAGCTATTAATGATATCCCTGATGCTTCTGCACTCGTGACAGATGCAGACCTTATTATTAACGATGAAATAGCAACACCGCTTGAAGAAGAAATATCTGCAGAAGCAAGTAACGTAACGACGGCACTTGGAACAATGCAGGAAACATTGGATACATATGTGACGGCACTTGATGAATATGATGCGATGTCCTATCTGGAGAGTGAGAAAATTACAGAATATCAGGATTCCATGTACACGACGATTACCGACATGGAAGATGCGATTGCAGAACAGGATGATGCGTATCTGGCATATATTGATGAAGTAGTTGAGACTTCTGACAGTAATCTGGAAATGTTACAGACAACATTAGATACTTCATATGAGCAGACTCAGGAAAATATTAATACAACAATGAGTGGTTTTAAGGAAAACAGAGCGGAACTCAATGAGTTGAATGTGACTTTGTTAGATGGAATTACACAGAAGTTACCATATACAAGACTTGGAACGTTGGAGTATACCCAGGTATACGATTTTATTGCACAGCCAATCGTTTCTAGTGAAGCAGAAGGAACGACAACCAATATTACAACAACTTCAGTAAATATGGATCAGGTTGACCTGATTAAAATGTGTATCGGAATTACAGCACTCATGATTATTTATTTCTGGGTGCAGATAATTCATAGAAAAGTAAGTGTTGCAAAAGAAAAAGGAGAGGAGGATGAATTATGGCAGGCGGAATAGCAATGACCTATGAAATTATGGACCAGACATGTACTGATTTGACTAATATTGTAACTGAGATCATTTCAGACAAAGCAAACATGATGGAAAAGGTTAATAGTCTGTGCGAAACATGGGAATCAGCAGCCAGTGAAAGACATCTGGAGGATTTTCAGACAGTTTGTTCCAACATTGATACTTTAACAGAATTAGCAGATGAATTAATCAGTAGTGTTAAGCAGTATCGTGCAGATATGGAAGAACTTGATCAGAGCTATGCATAGAACAATGAATTCTCACAGCCGGTATTTTACCGGTTTGTGAGAATACAGGAAAGATAATGATATGGAAGAAGATACGAATTTAAATTTAGATACAGAGTCAATAAGAGCTCGTGGCGGAATTAATTCATCCTTAACGGATATGAATCAGATTCCTGTTTTTACAGATGAATTTGAAGACCAGATAAGTATTGTGAGTCAGGAAGAATACTTAGCAGGTCAGAAATTACACGGAACAATATTTGGTGAGCAGATAATACTTGAAGAAGATTCGGATGTTTTGGATCAAATGTTTCAGGATGAAACACAAGAACTTATTATTCGAAATGAACAAGTAGAGTCAGGAGAGCAAACATATTATACATGGGCAGGAATATTGCTAGTAATTCTGGGGATTGCTGCCGTTGCATATATGCGTGGGAAAAGAGGAACGAAGAAAAATGATGCTAACAATTAGTCAGAATCAGAAAAAAGTAATTGTTATGATAAATGAAAAACATACTGTCGCAGGAACTTTAAGAATCATGGCAGATTCTGGAATTATAGAAGGCAGAAAAAAATATATTGTACGTTCACAGAGAACAAAAGAAAGACTTCAAACGGAAAAAACGTATGAAGAGAATCATATATACAATGGAGATACACTTATTCTGCAATAGAAATAGTGAGAGAGGATTTTATGATGGAAGAAACAGGAAGCTTAAAACGCATTATTAAAAAATCAGAAATGAGAGCAGAATCAGATTTTGATTATAAAAAACTGGCATATCACAACGAAAGATTTCTGGACTGCACGATAGAAGAACAACCGGAAAGTCTTGAAATTACTTTTGGGTGTGAAAAATATTATCCTTTTACGGATATTAGAAAATGTACTTTACAGGAAAAACTTCGCATTTTACTGGATGTAAGCGAGTTAGAAAAACTGCGTTCTGAATATATCTTTTCCATAAAGCCGGATAATTTATTTTATGATGATAATGCCAGAGTTTCTGTAATGATGCGTGATGTCTACCAGAGAGGCGAAATTACGGAAGAACATTTTCTGGAAGAATATAAGGCATTGGTAGGGTATTCGCTACAAAAGAAATATGGCTATGATGATTATTATGAAGGCGGCGAAGATTTATATCAAAAGAATGAATTATTAAAAATGCTTGCGCCGTTAGGAACATTAGAAGAAGTTATAGATTTATTAGAAGAAGAGTATCAAAAGCTAACCAAAGAGATTAGAGAAAAGAAAATTCTGGTAAACAAAAAGAGTTATTGGTGGAGCAGAATCCTTATCATTATCAGTGTTTTGATTATGATAGCAGGAGCAACCTTTATTGTATACGACAATCTTTTTGAAAAACCGAGGATGGAAGCAAAATTGCAGGCAGAAATCGACTTCATAAAGGGAGATTATATTCAGGTAATTGATGACTTGTCAAAGGTGTCTATGAAACATCTCGGATATGACCAGAAATATATATTGAGTGTTGCCTATGTAAATATGGAAAGTCTTACAGCAGAGCAAAAGCAGAACATCTTGGAAAAGATTCCGATTAACGGCGATGAAAAACTGATGGAATACTGGATATATATAGGGCGATTAGACCCGGTAGAAGCAGAAAATATAGCAATGCAGAAGTCAGATGACGAACTGTTGCTCTACGCCTATATGCTTGACAAGGATTTGACAGAAACCGACACTACAATGACCGGTGAAGAAAAAGCAGCAAAATTAGCTGAATTAGAAAGCAAAATAGAAAAGCTTGCAGAGAAGTACGAAAAAGAAGAGGAACAATAGGTGTCTATGATACAACCATCTAAGAATTAGGATAAAAAGGAGGACCCACCATGTCCGGAATCGGAAAGAACCGCGTATTTGATCGCGGAGCCATAGATGAATTAAAAAACCAGATCATCCTGCTTATGAATGCAGCAAAGGAAGTGACCGAAGAACTTTCTGACGAGATGAATGACCTGATTTCGGTGGCAGGAGAAGTACCGGCA
>JAGAPK010000059.1 GCA_017623295.1 Lachnospiraceae bacterium
ATATCCGCTTAAGGGAGTAATCCCTTCCGTGGATAAGGATAATGAAGAAGGTAACTAAAGCAAAGAATATAACCAACTACTGGTACAGATTTCAAAATCCCTTCTTCTTAAAATGTCCTTGACAAGGGGTACACTTTAGAAATAAATGAAATCTCCTTAAAGGCATTTACACATATGTTTGTAGAAGCTGAGAAGTATAATAGGCGTTTTTGTTTTATTCTGGGATCCGGTGCATCACGGGCAGCAGGAATCAAGACAGGTGTAGAGATGGCAAAACAGTGGGCAACGGAATTAGAAGAAAAATATGAGCGAAAAGAGTTAAAGAATCTTATGGATAAACTGCATATAGACAGTATTGTGCCTAATAGTCAAAATTATTTTGGAATCTACGATTTAAGATATTATCCGGATTATCATGAGGGATATGCCTATTTTGAAAGAGAATTGGAAAAAGGTAGTCCGAGTTTGGGTCATTATGCATTAGCTAAAATTTTGGCTGGTAAAAAGCATAATTTAGCGATTACTACAAATTTTGATAGCCTAGTCGAGGATGCGCTTTTTATCTATACAAATAAGCATCCTTTAGTGGTAGGACATGAATCACTGACACAGTTTATTAACTTAAATATTGAAAGACCGATTATCGCCAAAATACATAGAAGCTTGTATTTTCGACCTTTTAACAGAAAAGAAGAAACAATGGATCTTGCTGACGGATGGAAGGAAACATTGCGGAATGCATTCAATGTTTATACTCCTGTTGTTGTCGGTTATGCTGGTGGTGATGAAAGCTTGATGAAATTTCTACAGGACGAGCACCTGAAAATGAATGGGTTGTATTGGTGCTATTGGAATAAAGAAAAGCCTTCTGAGGAAATAGTTGAGTTGGTAAAAAGCAAGAATGGTTGTATGGTTCCGATAGAAGGATTTGATTTGATGATGTTTATGCTGTCGAGAAAACTGGGATTGGATAATCCGGAAAAGGAAATGCTTGCAGTTACAAACGAAAGAATACAAAATTACAATAAGCAATACAGGGAATTTGAAAAAGATATTAGGGAGAAATACGAAAAGGCAGAAGCAACGGATGAATCGATGCAGGAAACAATAAAAGAAATAGGTGACTTTAATGTTGCGTTGTTTGAAGCGGTTAATCAAAAACTGGAGAAAGAGAAAACACCTGAGAATTATGTCGAAAGAGGAGAAGCATATTTTAGACTTAATGAATTTGATAATGCTATTTCGGATTTTAATGAAGCAATTAATTTAAAACCGGATTTTGCTGAAGCATATGTAGGACGAGGAAATGTTTATTGTTATCAAGGTAAATATGATTGTGCGATAAAAGATTTTGATGAAGCGATTCGTTTGAATCCAACTATTGAAAGTTATAATTGTCGTGCGAGAACATACTATATGAAGGATGAATATGATTTCGTAATAAGAGATTGTGATGAAGCGATTCGTATAAAAGCTAATGCTAATTCTTTTTATTATCGTGGGCGAGCATATTTTTATAAAGAAGAATATGAATTGGCGATGAGGGATTACAACGAGGCAATTCGTTTAGATTCGAATGATAGTATAACATATTGGGCAAGAGGAGACTTATACTATGAGAAAGGTGAATATGATTTAGCTATAAAGGATTATAATGAGTCAATTCGTCTAAGTCCGGATTGGGATTTATCATATCAGTCGCGTGGAGAGGCATATTTCCAGAAAGGTAAATATGACTTAGCATTAAAAGATTATCAAGAGGCACTTCGTATATCTCCTGAATCGTTATTAGCTCAAGTGGGCATAGATAAAATTACGGCTAAAATGAAGAGTTAATTTTTAAAATAAAACGAATAATAGCAATAACCCAAAAAACCAAATCAAAAGACTTCGTGGTAATATAACAAAAATAAATAACGCAGAAGCCATTGTGAATACTGCCAATAACAGTTTGTTAGGTGGGTGTTGTTTGACGAGAAGACGGAGGGTGCGTATAGAGAAGTCCCCTGAACCAGACAATTTAGTCTGTGTTTAGGGGATTTTTGTTTTGTGGAAAAGACTAGACTTACTCCATGAAAATATCAAATTATTTTCCAGATATATTGCATAATATTCAGCCGTGATGAAGAAAATATTGAAAAAGGAAAGAAGTACGTTGATAAGAGGATATAAACAATGACAATCACAAGTGATATTAAGTATGTTGGTGTAAACGACCATACAATTGATTTGTTTGAAGGAATGTATAAGGTGCCAAATGGTATGTCCTATAATTCTTATATCATTCTGGATGAAAAAATTGCTGTAATGGACACAGTAGGAGAAGGTTTTGCAAAGAAGTGGTTAAATAATATTGAAGAGATACTTGGAAATCGGAAACCGGATTATCTGATTGTTCAACATATGGAACCGGATCATTCGGCAAACATCATGAACTTTACCGCGAAATATCCGGAAGCAACTCTTGTTGCATCTACCAAAGCGTTTGCAATGATGATGAACTTTTTTGGAACAGATTTTAGTGATAATCGAATTGTGGTATCGGATGGTGATGTGCTATCACTTGGCAGGCATGTCCTTGTATTTGCAATGGCGCCGATGGTGCATTGGCCGGAAGTAATGGTAACCTATGACAGCACGGAAAAGGTTCTTTTTTCTGCCGACGGTTTTGGTAAGTTTGGAGCACTGGATGCAGAAGAAAACTGGCTGGATGAAGCAAGACGTTATTATTTCGGTATTGTCGGTAAATATGGCATATATGTTCAGAAACTTTTAAAGAGAGCGGCAGATTGGGAAATTGAGAAAATATGTCCGCTGCATGGACCCATGTTATCAGAAAATATTGAATATTATGTTGGTTTATATAACACATGGTCGCTTTTTAAGCCGGAAGAAGATGGGGTATTAATTGCATATACCTCCATTTATGGAAATACGAAAAAGGCAGTCATGTTACTTGCAGATAAACTAAAGGAAAAAGGATATTCGAAGGTAATTGTCAAAGACCTTGCAAGGTGTGATATGGCAGAAGCGGTTGCAGAAGCTTTCCGATACAGCAAGCTGGTTTTGGCAACAACGACCTATAATGGAGGTATTTTTCCGTTTATGCGCGAGTTTATAGGCAGTTTAACAGAGCGTAATTTCAGTAATCATATGATAGCATTTGTGGAAAATGGAAGTTGGGCAATTATTGCAGCAAAGATAATGAAAGAGCAATTTGAAAAGAGTAAGGGACTAATTTTCACAGACACTACGGTGAGAATCGTTTCTGCACTCAGTAAGGAAAACAGGGAGCAGATTGAAAGGCTGGCAGATGAATTAAAGAATTTATCTATGGAGGTGTTGTAATGAAGTATATATGTGATGTGTGTGGATGGATTTATGATGAGGAAGCCGGAGCACCGGATATGGGCATAGCACCGGGGACAAAATTTGAAGATCTTCCGGAGGAATTTGTATGTCCTTTGTGTTTTGTGGGTAAAGATTCTTTCAGTGAGTTAAACGAATAAGAAGAATGGTAAGTAAGGAATGGAGAAAGTAATGGGGCAGTTAAAAAATAGAGGCATTGGTCTGAAAGACAAGTTGGAGTCCGGGAAGACTTATTATGAAATCCGTCTGGAAAGTATCGGGGGTCTGGGTGCTAATTTATGTGGAAAGATGTTAGGTGAGCTAGGCGTAAAATATCTGGATGTTAACAGCAGCAACTTTTCCAGCTATGGTTCTGAAAAGACAGGTACGCCGGTAAAAGGTTTTATTCGATATTGCAAAAAAGAGAAGGAGCTTAGGGAACATTCTCCGGTAGTTGAGCCGGATTTACTGGTAGTATTTCATCAGGCACTTTTAAAGGATGTATCTATCTGGAAAGGCTGTGGAGAAGAAACAGCGGTTATTATTGCATTAGAACCGGGGCAGGAACAGCCGGAGATTACCGGGTGCAACTATGATGCCTGCTATGGATTAGAAGCGCAGAAAATTGCGATGGAAACGCATTCCAGAATCAATGTCGTTATGCTTGGTGCAGTGTTAAAAATTATGGGAATAGAAAATCTGTCAGTCGGTGAGCAGATTTGTAAAGATACACTTGGCAAAAAATATCCGGATGCGCTAAAAGCGAATTTGGAAGGTATGAAAAGAGGGTATGAAGAAGTCAGAAGGTTAGAAAAGAAAGCGGAGCAAAAACAAAAGGATAACCAGTTTCAGGGGAAAGAATTGCATAAAGCCAATGCAACAGAACATAAGAGCCTGAAACAATCGGACTGGGGTTATGCAAATGCACCTCTTGGTGGTGTTAATCCTAACTTTGGCAGTACGGTGGTAGCGGATTTGTCACCTTCCAGACAGGGATATATTCCGCTCTTTATTCAGGAAAGATGTATTAACTGTGGGCTATGTTATTCTGCCTGTCCTGATATGGTATTTCAGTTTGCAAAGGGGGAATATAAAGGCAGAGAAATGATGGTCAATCAAGGGCTTGATTATTATCACTGCAAAGGTTGCCTTCGGTGTGTAGATGTCTGTCCGGTAAATGCATTGGTGCGTGGCGTGGAGGCGGAACATCCGAAGAAAGAGTATTTTATGCCGAATCAGGAACTTTTGCGAATGCCGGAATATTATGAAGAGGCAGGACCGGATGGTTATATTACCTCGGAGTCCTACCTAACAGAGAAGCGAATGGAAGGAGGAGAAGTCTGATGATGAAACAAAGTATGGAAAATCAGGTTATGGAAAATCCTAGTATGAGAAATCAGATTATGGAATATGTTTCGGGAAATGAAATAGCGGCGATTGCTATTAAACAGATTGGTTATGATTTGATGGGCTATTATCCCATTACTCCTTCTACGCAGATTGCGGAAAATCTGGATATTATGCGGGCAAACGGAGAAACAGATTTGGTGATGGTGGCAGCAGAAGGTGAGCACAGTGCGGCAGGTATCTGTTATGGGGCATCGGTAGCAGGTGGCAGAGTAGTAAACGCTACCAGTGCTAACGGACTGCTTTATGCAATCGAACAGTTCCCGGTACAGTCGGGTACGCGGTATCCTATGGTTATGAACGTGGTGTGCAGAACGGTTTCGGGCCCGTTATCAATTAAGGGCGATCACAGTGATATTATGTATCTGTTAAATGCAGGTTGGCCCATTTTATTTGCAAGTACGGTACAGCAGGTATATGATTTTAATATTATTGCACTTAAGTTAGCAGAACAGGTTAGACTGCCTGTGATAGTAGCTTATGACGGCTTTTTTACAAGTCATCAGAAAGGGCGTTGCTTCCGGTTTGCGGAGGATGAAGTTGTCAGAGATTATATTGGTTCGAAAAGAGAGGAGTATCCTTTTCTGAACTTAGAACATCCGATTACAGTCGGTTCTTACATGAATGAACCGGATTTAATCAATAACAGATATCAGCTACATTTAGCGATGGAAGAAGTGGACCGTTTGCTGCCGGAATTATTTGCTTCTTATGCAGAACTGTCCGGAAGAAACTATGGAAAAGTAGAGGGAACATACTGCGAGGATGCAGAAAATCTGCTGGTACTTTTAGGGTCTTCTTATGATACGTCGATCGAGGCAGTGGAAGAAATGCGGCAGGAAGGGAAAAAGGCAGGTGCGGCTACATTGCATGTGCTTCGCCCTTTTCCGGGAAAAGAGTTATTTGATTTACTTCGTCACGGAAAGAACATTCTGGTGGCAGACAGGCAGGACAGCTATGGGGCAGGTGGAGGCAATCTGTCCTTAGAGGTCAGAGCAACCATGCAGAGATTTGGCAGTCAGGCAACGATTAAGAGTCTGGTTTATGGGCTTGGCGGCAAAGATTTTTTCAAGGAAGATGCCAAGATCATGCTAGGTATGGCAGAAGATTCTTCCAAGCCGGATTTTGCCTATTATGGAGTGACACCGGGGAAAAAGACGGAGTCGGAAGAAAAACCTCTGTTTGCACCTGTTACACGTGAGAGAACGCATATTGGTGCGACGAAAGTGGTAACAGAGCAGGGAAAAAATATAACGGTAACCGGCGGTAATTTGAATGCGGTTACAGCTATGCCGGGGCGGATTGCACCCGGACACGGTGCTTGCCCGGGCTGTGGTATTCCGGTCAATTTGAATCTGCTTCTTAGAGGAATCGAAGACCCGGTAGTCTTTTTGTTCCAGACCGGTTGTGCCATGATTGTGACAACGGCTTATCCAAGAACCAGTTTTAAAATACCTTACCTTCACAACTTGTTTCAAAATGGAGCGGCTACGTTAAGTGGCGTGGCAGAGATTTGTTATCGGAAGCAGCAGAAAGGAGAAATTCCGCCGGGGGACATTATCTTTATTATGGTAAGTGGTGATGGTGGTCTGGATATTGGCATGGGTTCGGCGATTGGAACGGCTCTGCGTGGGCATCGGCTGTTAATTTTCGAATATGATAATGGCGGATATATGAACACCGGTTATCAGCTTTCTTATTCCACACCATTAGGAGCCAGAAGTGCCACTTCGCATGTGGGCAAAGAGCAGTATGGTAAGACCTTTTTTCATAAAGATATGCCGAAAATTATGACAGCAACAGGAATTCCCTATGTGGCGACGGTGGCAGAATCGAATCCTATGGATTTCCTAAAAAAAGCGGCTAAGGCGGCGCATTATGCAAAAACAACCGGAACTGCTTATGTAAAGGCAATTTCAGCATGTCCGCTGAATTGGAATGATAAGCCGGCAACAGAGCGGAAAGTAATTGAAGCAGCGGTAAATTGTTGTTATTTTCCATTATATGAAGTAGAGCAGGGAGTAACCAGACTTTCCTATGACCCGGAAAAGACCGGAAAGAAGATTCCTGTGCTGGACTGGCTTTCCATGATGGGAAGAACGAAACATTTACAGAAAGAAGAGTACAGAGAAGTAGTAGAGCGATTACAGCAGGAAACAGATGCCAGATTTTATGAACTTAAAAAGAGGGCAGAAGAAGTATAGGGATATAGTGCAAAAGAACTATTTGTTTTGTTGTCGGCGATTGCTAGTATTGCTATAATGATGGTAAAAGGCAATCTTGAGATTACCGTTTCTAAGCAGGAAACGATAGCCCTTGAATGATAAAGGAGAGGTACGAATGAAGAAAAAATGGATACTTGCAACTGTGCTGAACTGTATTCTTGTGTTCACCGGATGCGGCCATCAGGAAACATTAAATACCAGTGCTTCAACAGAGCAAGAAAGCATGTTCTCATACCGTGACTATGAGGTTGGCTATGATGAGGAATCTGCTACATTTATTTCACTTGAAGGAACAGGGATTTCTTGTAACAGTGATGCAGTTAAAATATCCGGAAGCACAGTTACGATTACAGACGAAGGAACCTATATTCTTACCGGAACGTTGGATGATGGTATGATTATTGTAGATGCGGAGAATACAGATAAACTGCATCTGGTTTTCAAGGATGTGTCAATTAACAGCGAGACATCGGCGCCAATTTATCTTTTGAAAGCAGATAAGGTATTTATAACGTTAGCAGAGGATACTTTGAATGAACTGACAAATGGCGGTACGTTTGAAACGATTGATGATAACAATATTGATGGTGTCATTTTTTCCAAGATGGATTTAACCTTAAATGGTTCCGGCAGTCTGGTAATTACTTCTCCGGCAGGACATGGCATTGTGTGCAAGGATGAACTTGCAATCACAAGTGGAACCTATGAAGTAACTGCCAACAAGCATGGAATCAGTGCGAATGACAGTGTCAAAGTTGCCAATGGTAGTTTTACTATCGATTCGGCAGATGATGCGGTGCATTCCAATTCTTCTGTTAGCATTCAGGGCGGAACGTTTGAAATTGCATCCGGCGATGATGCTTTTCATGCAGATGAGTCACTAGCCATTGGGGCAGGCACGATTAACATTACGGAAAGCTATGAGGGATTGGAAGGTCTGAATGTGGAGATTTCCGGTGGAGAAATCAAACTGGTTTCAAAAGATGATGGTATTAATGCAGCAGATGGAGATATTCTTATTTCCGGTGGCGAATTGTATGTAAATGCTTCCGGTGATGGAGTGGATGCGAATGGAACTCTGAAAATATCTGGTGGAATGACAACAATATGTGGCCCGACAACCGGTGATACCGCTACTCTGGATTATGATACCAGCGGAATGATTACCGGGGGAACTTTTATCGGAACAGGAGCATTGCAGATGGCAAAGACCTTCAGCTCTTCACAACAGGGTGTTATTACGATAAAGGGTGAAATGCAACAGGCAGGAACGAAAATTGAACTGACTGATGAGCAGGGGACAAGTATTATTTCCTGTAAACCGGAACTGTCTTATCAAGTGATTATATTAAGCAGCCCGGATATTGTAAAAGGTCAAATATATACCGTTACGATAGGAGATGTGACGGAGCAGGTGGTGGCAGACTAAGGGCGTAGGATGTTCACAAGTATTTCAACACAAATCTTTGCCAGATCCTCGGCGCTATCCGGTCCCAATATTATAGAATGGGAAAATATTGGCAAGAATAAGAGTAGCGGAAGATTACGTCTTGTACGGATTCTTTTTTCTGACAAAATAATTTTATTGAAACTTTTAATGGTTTTCGCTCGTATTATTAGTGAGAGGATAAAATGAGCCTGCATATAAGAACTTTCTGCAAGGCATAAGAATATAACATATGACAAGACAACTATTTGAAACTTATTTTAGAGCATATTATTCCTTAATTTACCGTATTGCTTTTATGCAGATGAAGAGGCATGCAGATGCAGAAGACATAGCACAGGAAGTCTTTGTGCGGCTGTTAAAGCATCAACCGACATTTGAGAATGAGAAACATGAGAAAGCGTGGTTTATCCGAACAACGGTAAATATTTGCAAAGATATTATAAAAAGTAAATGGCATAGCACTACGGTAAGTATGGATGTGATACCGGAACAGGAAAAAAGTTATTTTCATCTTCCGTATGTAAAAGAGGACGATACTTTATGGGCGGTAATGGAACTGCCGGAAAAGTATCGGGATTGCCTTTATTTCTTTTATTATGAAGATTATTCCATAAAGGAAATTGCACAGATTCTGGAGATGCCGGAGAATACGGTGAAAACGAATCTGAAACGTGGCAGGGAAGCTTTAAAAGAAGTCTTGGAGAAAGCGTAAAAAGTCAGAGAATAACATAGGCAGAAAAAGCAGGAAGATAGTGAGGTAAGTAGTATGAATGTAAATCGTGTGACAGAACAGACAAGTTATCAGAGAACAACCAATGCATCAAATGCAAAAGGAAAGCAGAAGGCAAATCAGGCAGCCGGTGGCGATTTCTATGAAAGTTTGTCTGGAAATCTGTATGGTCAGGCTGCTGAGCAGGGAGAAAAGGAAGCGGTTGGCATAGCAAAGCAGGGCGATGCGGCAGCACAACAGGAAACAGCGGCAGCAGCCAGAAGCACGATTATCAATACAAGATATCAGTATCACAGTGTAACGTCTTCTATTAAAGTGCAGCAAAATGGTATGGTAAATGCCAGTGCAGTAGTAGAATGTGGTGCCAGAAATATTTCTTATGCAGAAAGTGATTATGTAAAAACATATGTGGAACAGGGATTTGCATTTAAGGCAAAAGTAGATATTACCAGCCACTATATTTATGTGGAGCAGAAATACGAAGATGGAACTGTGAAGGGCTATGATGTAGATTACGATAAGTTAAGTGAAGATACACAGGACCCGATTGAGCAGATGGCACTGGAATCATGGGAAATGGCAAGACGTGCGATGATGGGAGATGCTCCTTTCCATGAGATTGATCCGGAAGAAATGTTACCGGATACGGCAGCAGGTGAAAACGGGGAAGCAGCAGAAGAAAAAGATTTTACCGATATGACAGTGGAAGAGGCACTGGCAGAATTTTATGATTTCATTCAGGATAGAATCAAAAATGGTCCGCCGAAGTATTTGATTGGTTCTTCGGAGTTTTCGGCAGAAGAATGGGATAAATTATTAGAGAGCGTAGATGGTCAGTTGGATGATATCCGGGAGGAAATGCGTGAACGGATTGAGAAGATGAAGGAACTGGCATTGAAAGAGGATTTGGAGAAAGAAGATATCGAGCAGACGATTGCGCAGGAAGAAGCGGAAGAAGACGAAATCGAAGCTTTGGTCAATACACTTTGTGAAGAACAGTAGGGGGAACTGGATATGGCAATAACAGGATTAGGACAGGGAACAAGCAACTATAATACATATTATGATCCTAGAAATGCTTCTTACGATGAAATTAAGAGTTTGAATTCCTATCTGATTCAGGAAGGCTGGCTTCGGGAAGAAGACATTGATGCGTTTGAATATCCAACAGAGGATAAAACACAAAAAGCAGATTATTATAATGCACTCAGAGCGTGGCGGGATGTGCAGTTTCGTGTTGGAAATATGGTCGGCTATAAGAATGCGGCTAAGGTGTGTGATGCGTGGAGCAATGCCATAAAAGACCAGGAAGGTACTACGGAATATCTGGAGACATCACAGGGGAAAGTTAAGGTGTATGCCAAAGAAGGGCGTTTAGAAAGCGGTATTCTTGACCTGAGTGTTTTCGGTGACGGTAATCAGGCCTATTCGCTCACGGCTTCTTATGCAGAAGATTCTACTACGGAAAATCCGATGATAGAAGTGCGATTAAGTTCATTGGAAGGACAGGCTTCCATACAGGAAATGACAGTTAAGATTGCGGTAAACGAGGTAGATGTAACTTCAGCAACACAGTTAGAAATGTTTGCGCTGTGCAGTCATGGAGATAAACAGGGACTGGCAGGCTTTTCCAAAACGGGAGAGTCTTATCTTAAATTGATTTCTGAGGCAGCAGAAGGAAGTAGTTGCACGCAGGCGTCCAATCTTACGGAATTTTTGGGAACCAAACAGGATTGGAGTGCTTTGGAAAAGACAACAGAAGCACAAATTCAATCCTTATTAGAGGAACGAATTGCGGCAGACAATGGAGTTCCTTATAATCATCTGGCAAAAGACGGTATCATTGAATATAACGGAGTGACTTTTGTTTGTGATGAAAAGCATAAAGCGATTTGTCTTGGCGATGTCAGTAATTTGGATGATTGCTTACGAATTCCGTTATCCGAGGGCGGTTGTCTGATTGTGAACCGGGACAATTTAGGAGAACTGGCAAATGCCATTTCCATGTTTTCACCGGAGGATGTGAATCTGATTATGCGTGCGATTGCACAGGATGCAAAAGTACAGCAGATGAAAAATGAAATCGAAGACGAAAGTGAAGTTATGAACTTAGTGTCAGAATAAGATATTAGAACAAGATATTTGTATGATTATAAAATGAAATTCTGAAAAATAAGATTTCGTAAAATAGAGATGCAAAAAGTGACAAGATAGATTATAATAGATGGGAAGGGGATTTGAAGCAGAGAGAATATAGAGAAGAAGGGAATAGGACAGAATGAGCGTTATCAGTAGTAAAGATGTTAACGATATCATTAGAAAAACACTGGGAATTATCAACAACAAGATTATGAATCATGGAGAAATTACCGGATATATTCTGTATAAAATGTTAGAGTACGAACAGCAGTATACAGAGCAGGAACTGGTGGATTACACAATGCTTGGTATTCTTCATGACATTGGTTTATACAAAGAGGAAAACGTAAAAAATGTAACTGATTTTGAAACGAAGAATCTTTGGCCCCATTCTATTTATGGATTTTTATTTTTGAAATATTTATCACCGATGGGAGATAAAGCCGAAATTGTGCTTTATCATCATCTGGATTATAACCGTTACAGTATGATTCAGAGTAAATATCTGCATATTATAGAGTATCTGAATCTGGCAGATAAAATGGATACCTTTTTGCATCTGAAAGAAGAAAATCTGGAGAAGGATTATTTTGTTCGCTATCGCGATATTAAATTTTCCGGTGCCGCTTTAGATTTGTTTCACAAAGCAGAAGCTAAATATGGTATTACAGCGAATCTGGTAAATGGTAAATATAAAGAAGAATTAGCACAGCTTCTTGCAAAGAGAGCCTTCTCAGAACAGTATAAGAGAGGCTTTTTGGAGATGCTTGTTTATACCATTGATTTTAGAAGTGAGCATACCGTAGTACATACACTTGCAACGGTGAATTTTGCACAGCAGATTGGTCGTCTGATGCGACTTGGTGGTAAGGATTTGCGGGATTTATATTATGGAGCACTTCTTCATGATCTTGGAAAAATTGCAATTCCGCTTAATATTCTGGAGTCTACAGGAAGACTTTCAGATGAAGAGATGAAAGTAATGAAAGCCCATGTCAGAATTACCGAAATGATTCTGGAAGGGGTTGTAGATAATGATGTGCTGCAGATTGCGGTAAGACATCACGAGAAATTAGACGGCAGTGGTTATCACAAAGGACTTACCGGCGACCAGCTTACATTGCCGCAGCAGATTGTAGCAGTAGCAGATATTTTAAGCGCTTTATATGGCAAAAGAAGTTATAAGGAAGCATTCAGCAGTGACTTAATCAAGAAGATTATGACTGAAGATGCAGAAAATAATAAAATCAATAAATCAGCAGTTGATATGTTGATGAGAAATTATGATAAAGTAATTGCTGAGTTTGAGAAAGAGAAAGAAAATACAATTGGTCTTTATCTGAAAATCAAAGAGCAGTATGCAATTATGATTGAAAAATTTGAAGCATTTAATTAACAGGAAAACCCGTCTTAAGCAGCGGGTTTTTCTATATTTTATATAATATGTTTTATACAACAGGAGAAAAGATGATGATATACACGGGTTATGAACTATTATGGCTATTCTTTTGTTATTCCTTTATTGGATGGATTTTAGAAACTGTTATGGCAGCAGTCAAGCAAAAACAGTTTGTAAATCGAGGCGCAGTAAATACACCATTTTGTGCTTTATATGGTATGACAGCGGTGGCTATCACTATATTTGGTCAGGACTTGCATGGGGGATGGCTTTTTGTTGGTTCTGTAATTGTAGCAACTTTATTTGAATGGATTGCCGGACATCTGGTGGAAAGAATTTACCACGAGAGATGGTGGGATTATTCACAAGTGAAGTGGAATCTGGATGATTATGTTTGTCTTCCGGCTTCAGTGGCATGGGGCGTTCTTGCGCTGGTTATGATGCACTG
The DNA here is from genome assembly GCA_017623295.1 of Lachnospiraceae bacterium. Classification (GTDB taxonomy): domain Bacteria; phylum Bacillota; class Clostridia; order Lachnospirales; family Lachnospiraceae; genus UBA3282. The sequence continues at coordinate 13,147 of JAGAPK010000059.1, forward strand.
GGGCAACGGCCTGTTAACAAGATTGTTTCAGATGATTCCACAACCTGTTGATGCGATTATTGTCTGGATACTTTTTGCGGTATTAATGCTGGATATTATGGCTACAACGATTGTGGCATCCGGCAAAAGTCGTGATGCAAGACGCTGGGAGTCTGTCGATCAATGGTTTACGCGCTATACGTTACGTCTGGGACAGAAAATATATTCTCTTATAAATACAAGAATTGAAAAAGCGTATCCGAAAGCCAGAAAAATAGAAGCTCCAGAAAAAGTTACGGGGATTTTTGCTTATGGGTGCGGCTTTCATAAAATCGTATGGCTTTTTGTGATTGGAGCATTTTTGGGAGATATTACTGAGACAATTTTCTGCCGTATCACTGCAGGAGTCTGGATGAGCAGAAGCAGTGTGGTATGGGGACCGTTTAGTATCGTTTGGGGACTTGCTATTGCGGCGGCGACGATTCTTTTATACAAATATCGTGATAAATCAGATGGCATGCTGTTTGTGATTGGAACGGTTCTGGGTGGTGCCTACGAATATGCTTGTAGCGTATTTACGGAAATAATGTTTGGAAAAGTATTCTGGGATTACAGTGCAATGCCCTGGAATCTGGGAGGACGTATCAACTTATTATATTGTTTTTTCTGGGGAATTGCAGCGGTTGTGTGGATGAAGAAATTGTATCCGAAAATATCAGACTGGATAGAAAAGGTTCCGATGAAATTTGGTAAGATTATTTCGTGGGTTATGATTCTTTTTATGTGTTGTAATATGCTTGTTTCCTGTATGGCACTTGTGCGTAGTATGGAGCGCCAGAATGGAATTGCAGCGGAGCATAGGTGGCAGCAGGTTATGGATAAACAGTTTGATGATGAGCGGTTAAGCAGAATTTATCCAAATGCAGTCAATGTACAGTAGCAAGAAGGAGAATGTGACATGGAATGGCTGGATATTGTAGATGAATATGGAAATCCGACAGGCGAAAAGGTAGAGAGAAGTGTGGCACACAGCAAAGGTATTTTGCACCGGACGGCACATGTCTGGCTTCTTCGCAGACGGTCAGGAGTAGAAATTCTGTTGCAGAAGCGTAGTCAGATCAAAGATTCCCATCCGGGATGTTATGATATCTCCAGTGCCGGTCATATTCCTGCAGGTGTTGATTTCATTCCATCTGCGTTAAGGGAACTGGAAGAAGAATTGGGTGTGCAGGCTAAAGCTGAAGACCTGCTTTATTGCGGACAGCGCAAAATTCATTATGAAAATTATTTTCACGGAAAGTATTTTATCGATAATCAGATTAGCAATGTATATGTACTCTGGCTGGATAGGGAAGAAGAACAGTTTACATTGCAGAAAGAAGAAGTAGAAGCGGTTCGCTGGATGGATTTTGCAGAGTGTGTGAAAGCGGTAGCAGAGAACACAATAGAAAATTGCATTGTTATGGAAGAACTTGAGATGATAAATTCTCTCATTTCCTAAGGTTGTTTTTTATGGATTGCTATGCTATGATGGCTATGGTTAGTTAAAACTAACTCAAAAGAAACAATAAGGACCAGATGGTGAGACTATGGCGATACAGGAGATTATGAAATTATGTGAATCCGGAAGTGCGGAAGAAAACATGGCAATTTTGTTAGCATTTCATTGTGCACCGATTTTGAAAGGAAGTAAGGCGGCGAATATTATGACAGTTTCCAAAAAGGAATTTAAGGGAATTGGCCGTTTGTTGCAAGGTACAAATATTTCCTATCGTTTTCTGAATACCAAAGGAGAGAAAGCAATTTTATATCTGTATCGGGAAAAAGAACTGAAACAATATCTGGAAACAGAGGAAATTAGAGAATTTCTGCAGGAATTTGGATATCATGATGAAAACATTCAGAGTATGTTAAACAGACTTTCAGAGCGAATTGATTTGTATAGTGACGGAACGATGCAGTTTCCACACGAAATCGGTGCTTTTCTGGGATATCCGGTAATGGATATGAAAGGGTTCATCGAACATAACGGCAAAGATTTTGTCTTTTCCGGATACTGGAAAGTTTATCATGATGTACAGGGTGCGGTAAAGCTGTTTCAAAGATATGACGAAGAACGCAGACAAACCATCAGAGAGGTAATTCTGGGAAAAAGCATACGGGAAATTGCCGTATAGCATGACCGGATAGAAAGAGAGGAATTATGAGTAAAGTAAACATTGTTTATTGGAGTGGAACCGGAAATACAGCAGCGATGGCAACGATGATTGCGCAGGGAGTTACGGAAACCGGAAATGAAGCCGTATTAGTTCCTGTCAGTGAAGCGAATGCAGCAGCTTTGCAGAGTGAAAAGGCATTTGCTCTTGGGTGTCCGTCTATGGGTGCAGAACAATTGGAAGAGATGCAGATGGAACCCTTTATGTGTGAACTGGAAGGTGCTATTTCCGGTAAAAAAGTTGTATTGTTCGGTTCTTACGGATGGGGCAATCAGGAATGGATGCGTGATTGGGAAGATAGAATCACGGCAGCAGGCGCAACAGTAGTAAATGGCGAGGGAATTACCGTGAACGGTGCGCCGGATACAGAAACAGAAGAAGCTTGTAAGGATGCAGGGCGTGCATTAGCAGGTCTTGCGTAAGAATAAAATCTTGTGCTCTCCTAAGGAAAAGTCCGTTTTTTCGGACTTTTCTTTTGTTATACTGAAAAAACAGCGAAGCAGAAAGAAAAATCCAAAGAAAAGCACAGAAGCGGGGAAGCATGAATAGCAAAGAGGAGGCATTTGTATGAGAAAATGTGATAGGAATAGAAAAGTAAAGGGTACACTTTTACAAAGAGGAGATATTTATTACGCGGATTTGAATGGTATTGAGCAGTCCTGCGGAAGTGAGCAGAGAGGCAGAAGACCGGTTCTTGTTATTCAGAACGATATCGGAAATCGTTATGCACCGACGACAATTGTGGCAATTATGACAACAAAGCGGAAGAAACCGCTTCCAACCCATGTTAAAATTCGGGGTGTTACAGGCTTAAAGTGTACCGGAACGGTTTGCTTAGAACAGATTAAAACGATTGATAAGAGCAGACTGGAAGAATATCTGGGCAATGTAGGAACGAAGACGATGCAGAAAATCGAGAAAGCAATTGCAATAAGTCTGGGGACACGCAAAAGAAAATGGGCGTTTTAAATAAGTGTTTTAAATAAGTTGAAAAATACAAAAAGATATGCTATGGTTAAACAGAACATATGTTTGCGCAAGGGGAATGTAAAATGACCGAAAGAGTATATCTTTGTATTGATTTGAAATCATTCTATGCTTCGGTAGAATGTGTGGACAGAGGATTGGACCCGATGACAACGAATCTGGTAGTGGCAGATCCGGAACGCTCGGAGAAAACCATTTGCCTTGCAATTACACCGGCGATGAAGAAACTGGGAATTGCAAACCGCTGTCGTGTATTCCAGATTCCGGAGCATGTGAAATATATTATGGCACCGCCCAGGATGCAGCATTATATTGATGTTTCTGCGGATATTTATTCGATTTATCTGAAATATATTGCGAAAGAAGATATTCATGTCTATTCGATTGATGAGGTTTTCATGGATGTAACAGATTATCTGGATATGTATCGCATGGATGCAAAAGAACTTGGCATGACTATGATGCAGGATGTTTTTGAGACAACCGGAATTACAGCTTCCTGCGGCATAGGAACGAATTTGTATCTTGCTAAGATTGCTATGGATATTACAGCGAAACACGCGGAGAATCATATTGGAATGTTGGACGAAGAATCCTATTGCCGTACCTTGTGGAATCACAGACCGATTACGGATTTCTGGCGAATCGGTCCGGGAATAGCGAATCGCTTGAAGCAATGTGGCATTTATACAATGGGAGAAGTAGCGAAGGCTGAGGAAGACATGCTGTATCGTATGTTTGGTGTAGATGCCGAGCTATTGATTGACCATGCGTGGGGTAGAGAAACAACAACAATGGCGGATATTAAGAATTATAAACCATCCACAAACTGTCTTAGCAGTGGACAGGTGCTTGGCTGTGACTATGAGTATGAGAAAGCGAAATTGGTGGTAAAAGAGATGGCTGATATGCTGTGTCTTGACTTGGTAGAGAAAGGACTTGTAACAAAATCCATTACGCTATATGTGGGCTATGCGAATTCTATGAAGTTGGAGGCTGCCAAAGGAAGTATCAATTTGCAGTCAGAAACCAGTTCCGCACGGATTATTTTACCACAGGTAGAGCAGTTGTATGAGCGGATTGTGACACACAAATGGGCACTTATTCATCGAATCAATATTTCTTTTAATAATGTAGTGGAAGAAGGCTATATGCAGTATGATTTGTTTGCCAATCCACAGGAGCGGGAGAAAGAGCGGAGTGTTCAGAAAGCAATGTTAGATATTAAGAAAAAATATGGTAAGAATGCTATTCTCAAAGGAATGAATCTGGAGGAAGGAGCAACCGCAATGGAACGTAACAGGCAGATAGGAGGACATAAAAGTGGAGAATAGACCGAAAATGGACCGGGCAGAACGGGCAAAACAATTTATGCCATTTGCTGCGCTGAAAGGTTATGAGGAAGCTTTGCGGGAACGGGAGAAACAGGCAGAGAAGAAAATGAGTATTAAAAGTTACAAGGAACAGATAAAATAATATCGGTATTTTTAACCCCTTATTCCATGATATTTTGTTAGGGCAGTAATAAATAATTAGGTAAAGGGGTAACAATTTATGAAAAAAGTAGTAATCGGAAAAAGAAAAATCGCTGCGGCAATCCTGGCAGCAATTCTTTCTATCGGATGTCTGACAGCCTGTGGAGAGCAGCCAGCCGGAGAAAAGACAGTAGAAACGGATGCGACAGAGCAGACAGATGCAGAAATGGAAGCAGTGGGTGATGACGGCTCGATAAGAGAAGAACTGACAGCACTGGAAGTTGCGAAATTGATGGGAAACGGTACGAATCTTGGTAACACAATGGAGGCCTATGGTCATGTGGATTTAGGTACGACAGCAAAAGTGTCGGCTTATGAAACCTATTGGGGACAGCCGGAAACCACACAGGAAATGATAAATGGTATGAAAGAAGCCGGATTTGATTCGATTCGTATTCCGATTGCATGGACGAACGCTATGGACTTTGAAAGTGGCGATTATACTATCGGAGAAGCTTATTTAGACCGCGTAGAAGAAATTATCAATTATGCCAGAAACGCTTCCATGTATGTTATCATTAATGACCATTGGGATGGCAGCTGGTGGGGGATGTTTGGCTCTTCGGAGAAAGAAGACCAAGAAGCAGCAATGGAAATGTATATTTCCATGTGGACACAGATTGCAGAACGTTACAAAGATTATTCGGACTATTTGATTTTTGAATCCGGTAACGAAGAACTTGGCGACAGACTGAATGATATTGATATCTGTAAGGATTCCGGAAATCTTTCTGAGGATGAGTGTTACGACACAACGAACAAAATCAATCAGACTTTTGTCGATACAATTCGCAGTACCGGTGGTAATAACGAACAGCGTTTTCTGTTGATTGCAGGATATAATACAGACATTGATAAGACATGTGATGAGCGATTCATTATGCCAGCAGATACCGCAAAAGATAAATTACTTGTTTCAGTTCATTACTATACACCTTGGTCTTATTGCGGAACTGCCAGTGTGGAGAACTGGGGAACCGTAAAAGACTATGAAGAACAGAATACATTACTTGGTAAATTAACCAAATTCACTGAACAGGGATATGGTGTTATTATTGGCGAATATGCGGTTATTCCAGCCAAAGAAGGAACCATCAAAGAAAATACGGTTGACTATGTCAATAACTTTCTGGATAACTGTGATTTATATGGTTATGTTCCGATGCTCTGGGATTGCAGCAATTTCTTTATTCGCAAGGATTTGAAATTTGTAGATGAAGAATTGGCAGAGGTATACAAAACTCGCAGCGCATCAGCACAGGCAGAATTAAGTGAGGAACAGATACAAGAGAATGCACAGGCTAATATGAATGAGGCATTGGCTGATGCACCAGAAACATTTTTATTAGATGTAAACGTAGAGGATTTGGATGGTGCAATTGCGTGGATTATGTTTAACAGTCAGGACTGGGTAGTTACATACAGTGCAGGAGATATTTATAGTCCGGATTCCATTACCGCAGGTGTGGTAGCAACCGATGTAGAAATTACCGGAGAAGGGACTTATACGGTGGCACTTGATTTTACGGGAACCGAAGCAAAAGCAGCAACCAGTACAGCCTTTATGGCATTGGCAATTTCCAATGGAGAACTGCTTTATCCGGGTTATGTGATTGATATTAAGGAAGTACTTGTTAATGGACAACCATATGAATTAACTGCAAAACCATATACGACTTCTGACGATGGGAAATGCACCCGTGTAAATCTGTACAATGAATGGGTTGGTGAAATACCGGATGGTGCGAGAACCGCAGATGGTGTAACAGAAGATGTTTCAGCGGTTGTAGTAGACCAGGCAGATTTAGGAGTCTTTGAAACAATAGAAATTACATTTGACTATGTAGCACCATAGCTAATATGATATAATAAGCGCAAGTAAATCAACGCAGGTAAATCAATGCGCTTACATGATTGATAAACGGCGAATGTTGAACATAAATCTAAGGGAGACTGCTATGGGATATATCAAAATTTTTGAAAACAATATTCATATGGTGTGGAAAGTCGATGAAGACAATGGTTTACAATTATTGCATTTTTCGGCATTGCCATTTCACGAGGAAGAAATTGATGGCGAGTGTGCGCAGGTAGGATTTCGTTTTGTAGAAATGTCTTTATCAGGTTTTGACAGACCACATGAAAGACATGGAAATAAATTTATTGTAACAGCACCGGGGTATCGTCTGAAATATGTGGAGCATAAGGATGGACATAATGAAAAGGGACGACTCCTTGTTTTCACTTTGCGGGATGAAGTAACGGATGTGTTTGTTGATGCTTATGTACAGTTTTATGATGGTATTTCCATGATTCGTTGTTATCAGATTGTCCGAAATGAGGGAAAAGCAACACAGACCTTAGAATATATTTCTTCTTTTAATTATATGGGAATTGAGAAAGAGGGACTGTTGCCAAGAGACACCAAAATGCAGTTGCTTATACCGCATAACAGCTGGCAGAGAGAGTTAAACTGGAAAAAATATTCCCTTGCACAGCTGGGGCTGGAACAGATTCAGCCGAAGACTATTCAGCGTTCGTCGAATCTGATTAAAGTAACCAATGTCGGAAACTGGTCTGCCAAAGAACATCTTCCGATGGGATATCTGGAGAACACGGAGAAGAACAGTTCTCTTTTCTGGCAGATTGAAAACAATGGGTCATGGCATTGGGAAATCGGTGACCAGAACGGACATTTATATCTGGCACTGAGCGGTCCGAATGAAACATATTCCCATTGGTCTAAAGATTTGAAACCGGGAGATTCTTTTGAAAGTGTACCGGTTGCAGTTGGTGTGACGGATAAGGGATTTGATGCGGCAATGGGAGAACTGACAAAGTATCGCCGAGTTATCCGCAGAAAAAATAAAGATAACGAAACATTAGCTATTATTTTCAATGACTATATGAACTGTTTGTGGGGTAAGCCTACGGCAGCCGAAGAATTCCCGTTAGTAGATGCAGCAGCGGATGCAGGTTGCGAATATTTCTGTATTGATGCCGGTTGGTATGCGGACGGTGACTGGTGGGACAGTGTCGGAGAATGGAAAGAAAGCAGAAAGCGTTTCCCGAATGGTGTCAAAGAGATTACTGATTATATCCGTAGCAAAGGGATGATTCCGGGTGTCTGGCTGGAATTAGAGGTTATGGGTATTTATTGTGAAAAGGCAAAACAGGTTCCGGATGACTGGTTTTTTGTAAGACATGGGAAAAGAATCTACGACAGAAGTCGTCACCAGTTGGATTTCCGTAATCCTAAAGTGCGTGCTTATGCAGACGAAGTGATTGACCGCATTGTACAGGATTATGGTGTTGGCTATATTAAGATGGATTATAACATTGAACCGGGGATTGGCACGGAACTCTATGCGGACAGTGTAGGCGATGGAATGTTAGAACACGAAAGATGCTATTTGAAATGGTTAGACGGTGTGTTTGAAAGATATCCGGAACTGATTATTGAAAACTGTTCCAGCGGTGGTCTTCGTATGGACTATGCAATGTTGTCCAGATACAGTATTCAGTCTACCAGTGACCAGGATGATTATCTGAAATATGCAACAATAGCAGCAAATGCACCAACCGGTCTGACACCGGAACAAAGTGCGGTATGGGCATATCCGATGAATCATGATGATGATGTGATAAGCAATCGTGAATTAAAAGAAGAAGTTAGTTTCAATATGATTAACGCAATGTTGCTCCGTATTCACCAAAGCGGACATCTGGCGAAGTTAGATGATGAAAGAAAAGCTTTGGTAAAAGAAGCACTTGCTGTTTACAAAGATATTCGTTCGGATATTAAGAATGCGGTTCCATTCTGGCCGCTTGGTTTATCTGATTTTTCGGATGAGTGGGTAGCAATGGGACTGAAAACAGAAGAAAAAGCCTATCTTGCTGTCTGGAGAAGAGAGGGTGGCAATGCATATCAGGAGATTCCACTTCCGGAGTATCAGGGCGAGGATAAGAAAGTAACTTGTATTTATCCGGCCTGCAATGAAAGTAAGTTTGAGTGGCAGGCTGAGGCAGGCAAGCTGTCTGTCCATTTTGCACAAGAAAAAATGGCAAGATTGTTTGCTATTCAATAGAAATACTAAACTTGTGCCACAAGTGTGAATTAATGGATAGTTGTGTAGTATTTTCTTGAAGTGAATAAAGTAACATGATAAAATATAGTATGATATTCAAAGTATTTGATTATCATACTATTTTTTTGGAGGTTATTATGACATACGAAGAAATTATTGCAAAGGTGCGCAAGTTGTTTAAGGATACAGATGTAAGCATGATTCAGGAGCATTTAGCATATCAGTTTAATATTGAGGGAGAAGGCGAAGGTGCTTTTTATATTGAGGTAAAAGATGGACAGCTTTTTATAGAGCCATATGAATATTATGACAGGGATGCTACCTTTATTTGTACATCCGATGTGTTATTTAAGTTGATTTCCGGTAAACTGGATCCGGTAAAAGCGTTTACAATCGGTAAGTTGAAAGTAGAAGGTGATCTGGGTCAGGCACTTAAATTAAAAGATTTTATTTAAGTAATAAAAGAAGGTGAAAGTATGAATTTGTTAAAAATTGCAGCAGGTGTGGTGGCTGTTGGAGCAGTAGGAGAATATGCGATTGCTAATTATTTTTATAATCGTACGATGATTCGTTCCAATGCCAAAAGAGAAAAAACACAGGAAATGGCAGGAACCGATTGGGATGCCTATATTCCGCATATCCATGAATGTAAGGAGAAACTTGCAGAGTGTCCACATGAAGATATGTACATACAGTCTGAGGATGGACTGAAGCTTCACGCGACCTATTTCCCTTGTGAAGGTTCGAAGAAAGTGGTAATTTGTTTTCACGGATATACAAGTGAAGGTCTGAATGATTATTCAACTTTGGCAATTTTTTATCTGAACAAAGGATATAATCTTCTGATTGTAGATGAAAGAGCACATGGACAGAGTGAAGGTAAATTCATAGGATTTGGATGTCTGGATAGACATGATGCAAAATTATGGATTAACATGATAATAGAAAAACTTGGTGAAGACTGCAAGATTTTACTTCACGGAGATTCTATGGGCGGTGCAACAGTGCTCATGACAACCGGTTTGGAACTGCCACCGCAGGTAAAAGCAGCAGTATCTGACTGCGCGTTTACATCAGCATGGGAAGTTTTTTCTGCTGTATTAAAAAATATGTATCATTTACCACCTTTTCCAATTATGCAGATAGCAAATCAGATGGTAAAGAAAAACGCAGGCTATGAATTGGACGAGTGCAATGCGCGTAGGGAAGTTGCCAAAGCAACGATTCCGATTCTGTTTATTCATGGTGAGGCAGATACTTTTGTACCATGTTCAATGGTACATGAACTTTACGATGCCTGTCAGACAGAGAAAAAACTGGTTATTGTAGAAGGTGCAGGACATGTAGAATCTTGTTACCGAGATGCTGAATTATATGAGGGAGCAATTGAGTCTTTTATTTTTCCGATTATGGAACGATAAGACTAATTAGCAGGAGGGAGAAGATATGAAAACAAGAAAAGGAAATAAAGTGTATCCGCTTACATCAGCGCAGAAGCTACATTATTACAGCATGAAATACTGTCCGAAGAAACAGGTTTTAAACATTGGTTCAGGACTTACGATTCAGGTAGAACTGAATTGGGATTTGTTAAAACAGTGTATTCAGGAAGCAATTATGCGATGTGAAGCAATGCGCGTACAGTTTGCAGAAGACAAAGATGGCAATGTATATCAATATGTAGTAAAAGAGCCGACAGCAGAAATTACACATTTTACTTTTGCACACTGGAAGGAAGAAGATGCACATGCAAAGATGACAGAGTGGACCAGTACACCATTTGAGATGTATGATTCACCGATGTATCAGATTGTGATGATTCAGATGCCGGATAATTTTCATGGTATTTATATCAAAGTAAATCATTTGATTATGGATGCACAGTCTTTGATTGTGTTCATGCAGGATATTATTGAGTTGTACTGCAGTAAAGTATATGACAATGTTCCGGTGCCAAAAGAAATGGCATCTTATATTAAGCAGTTAGAGAAAGATTTAGAATACGAAGCCGGTACGAATGCAAGCAAGAAAGACAGAGAATTTTTCGAGAAGTTGATTTCTTCGTCTGAACCCATTTTTACAGATATTTACGGAACAGGTAAGCTGGATGCAGAACGCGAGAAGAATGGTAATCCGAATCAAAGAGCAGCAATTAACACATCCGACAACGTGGATGCAAATCTGGCTAATTTCCATCTGGAAAAAGAACCTTCTGAGCGTATGTTGAAGTTTTGTGAAGAAAATCATGTGTCTATGACATGTCTGCTTCTTATGGGACTGCGAACTTATTTGCAGAAGGAAAACGGAGTGGATGATATTTCTGTTTCCACCACGATTGCAAGACGTGCGACTTTATTAGAGAAACGTTGCGGTGGTACTAGAATACATAGTTTCCCGTTCAGAACAATTGTATCGAAGGACGATACTTTCCTGGAAGGTATTTTCAAAATAAGGGATATGCAGAACCAGTATTTCCGTCATGCAAATTACAGTCCATCGGAATATTATGCATTTCGTAAGCAGTATTATAATCTGGAAAATGGACAGACTTATGAGCCACTGGCATTGACATACCAGCCACTTTCGATGAAATATGAAGGGCCGGGACTTGATCAACTTGGCGATATTGAATACAAAGTACGCCGCTACTCAAATAGTGCGTGTGCACATACTCTGTATTTGACAGTAAGTCATACACCTTCCGGTGGTCTTGACTTCTGTTTTGAACATCAGACCGGTGTTGTAACGTATGAAAAGTTACAGGAAGTATATTTCTATCTGTGTAGAATTATATTCTACGGTATTGAAGACAGTTCCAGAACCGTCGGCGAAGTAATTGAATGGTCATAAATAGTATAGGTGTAAGTAATAAGTCTTAAATGATAAAAGGAGAAGAAAAAATGTTAGAAGAATTAAAAGAAATTATTTGTCAGTATGTTGATGTGGATGCAGAAAAAATTACAGAAGATGCAAGATTTATGGAAGACTTAGGATTTAACTCTTATGATTTCATGAGTTTGGTAGGTGAAGTAGAAGAAAAATATGATATTGAAGTAGAGGAACGTGAAGTAGTCCAGATTAAGACGGTAAAAGATGCTATGGATTACATTTCTTCTTTGATGTAATGATATGATGTGTGAAGGGAGCAAAAAATGGCAGTAGAAACATTAAGAGACGTTATAAAACATAGTGCACAAAGTTATGGTGAGCAGGCTGCTTATCGTTATAAGGTAAAAAAAGAAATTGAAGACAAGTCTTATAATGATGTTAACAGAGATTCTATGGCAATCAGCCGTATGATGGAAGATTTGGGTATGAAAGGCAAGCATGTTGCTATTATCGGAACTACTACATATCAGTGGATTATCAGCTATTTCGGTGTAGTAAACAGTGCTAGTGTAGCAGTACCGATTGATGCACAACTTCCGGCAGATGCAATTTGTGAATTGTTGGTTCGTGCCGATGTTGAGATGCTAATTTTTGATGAAATTCGTGCCGATGTTGCAGCAGCTGTGAAAACAGCATGCCCGGAGATAAAATATATTATTTCCATGCAGGCAGAAGAAGAGAAAGAAGGTATTCTTTCATGGAAAAAACTGGTAGAAAAATATCAGGGCGAATATGAAACCGAGATTAATCCGGACAGCTTGTGTACCATTCTTTTTACATCCGGTACAACCGGAAAGAGCAAAGGTGTTATGTTGTCACACCGTAACCTGACAGATAATGCCGTTTGTCTGGATATGAAAATTCCGGCGGGCACTGTAACCATGACATTGCTTCCAATTAACCATGTGTACTGTCTGACAATGGACATTATCAAAGGTTTGTATATTGGTGTTACTTCCTGCATTAACGATTCGATTATGCATGTACAGAAAAACTTAAAGCTTTTCCAACCGGAATTGGTGCTTCTTGTACCACTTGTTATTGAATCTATTTATGCAAAACTGAAAGCAGCAGGTAACCTTTTGCCAAAGAAAGTAATTGCAAAACAGGCATTTGGCGGTAATCTGAAAACCATTTGCAGTGGTGGTGCTTACCTTGACCCTGATTATGTAACTAAATTTGCTGAATACGGAATTACAATTTTGCAGGGTTACGGTATGACAGAATGCTCTCCGGTAATTAGTAATAACTTGGCGTGGGAGAACAAAATCGGTTCCGTAGGTAAATTACTTCCGAACTGTGAAGCCAAGATTGTAGATGAAGAAATCTGGGTAAAGGGTAGCAGTGTTATGATGGGCTACTATAAGATGCCGGAAGAAACAGCAGAGACATTGGAAGACGGTTGGCTGAAGACCGGTGATTTAGGTTATATTGATGAAGATAATTTTGTATATATAACAGGTAGAAAGAAAAACCTGATTATTCTTGCCAATGGTGAAAATGTATCACCGGAAGAAATTGAAAATCAGATTTGTAAAGAGGATCTGGTAAAAGAAATCATTGTCCGTGAGAAAGACAAAGTGATTCAGGCAGAAATTTTCCCGGATTATGAATATGCAAAGAAGAAACGTATTCATGATATCCCGGCTAAGTTACAGGAAATTATCGACGAATACAATAGTAATGCTCCGGTGTATAAGAGAATTCTGGATTTGAAAGTACGTGAAACAGAATTTGAAAAAAATACATCCAAGAAGATTAAACGTCAGAGTTAGAAGAATATCTAAGAATTTTTAATGAAAAGACAATTGTGATTTTGAGGAAGTTTAGTTATCTCAAGGCATAATTGTCTTTTTTTAATTCACTTTAAGTAAAACTGAATAATAATTAGGTAAAATAGAGTAAAATATTGACTAAAAAGAGCTAAACAAATATAATGAATTTATAACTTATTAGCTAAATTAAAGCGGGTAAAACAAAAACTTTACAATGAAAGGGAGAAAAACATGTTTAAAATGAAGCAAAAAGTAACTGCTATGACAATGGCGGTTGCGATGGCAAGTACCGTAGTGTGTGGCGTTACCAGTTTAACCCCTGTTATGTATGCAGTGGCAGCACCGGCAGATGATGCTACACATGAGAAGGCAGATGCAGAATCTGATTTTGTGGAAATAGCAGTTACGCCGGATGTTGATGAAAAAGCAGCAGATTTTTCTAAGACACCGGAGAAAATTACACTCTCTGATGCAGAAGCAACCGACAGTGCAAAGGCTTTATATACATATTTTGTTGCATTGACAGAGAGCGATCAGGTATTGTTTGGACATCAGAATGATGTAAGCAGACATGTAGGACAGAATGAGCTGGGTGATGTTTATGATGTAACCGGTTCTGTAAGTGGTGTTTTTGGAATTGATTCTCTGGCGCTTTGCGGTTCAGAAGCCGGTGGTACAGATGCTAAGACGGCTCTTGAAAATTCCGTGAATTATAGTAAAACAGCGGCAAGGGAAGGAGCTATTGTTACCTTATCAACCCACATGCCAAACTTTACAAACAGTAAGATTGTAAAAAATGATGATGGCAGCTTTGATTTCTTTGCCTGTGATTTTAATGAATCAAAAGATACTTCCAATGATTCTGCAACCAAAATCCTTCCGGGTGGAGAGTACAATGATGCTTTTAACGCATATCTTGATATTATTGCAGATTATGCATTACAGTTACAGGAAGAAAATATTCCGGTTGTTTTCAGACCATTCCATGAAAATACCGGTTCCTGGTTCTGGTGGGGTTCTACCAATGCGATAGAGACTTATAAGAGCCTTTACCGCTACACAAGAGATTATCTGGAAGCAAAAGGCGTACATAATATGCTTTATGTTTATTCACCAAACGGACCGCTTACCTCAGAAGATGAATATTTAAGCAGATATCCGGGGGATGAATATGTTGATATTCTGGCTTTTGACTACTATGATGATTACAATGAATATCCGGCAACCTCAGATGGCTCCTTTTTTACCAATCTGGAAGCAACCTGTCAGGTAGTAGCTTCTGTGGCAGAGCAGAAGGGTAAGATTGCAGCGATTTCTGAAACTGGTGTCAGAGTGATGAAAAAAGATGGTTCTGATAATGAGGGGCTTCTGGTAAAAGGGAATCCGGTAAGAGAAGAAGCAACCGGTACAAACTGGTATTCCAAAGTAAGTGAAATTGCAAAAGAAAATAACATGCCTTATTATCTGGTATGGGCAAACTTTAGTGATACAAACTTCTATGTGCCATATAAATACGATGAAACAACCGGTCAGGAAATGATTAATGAGTTTATCGAATACTATAACGAAGATTCTTCTATCTTTGGTGCACAGACAAACTTCTACGAAAACATGGACAGTCTTACATCCGGTACAGAAGTGGTGGTAGATGAAGATGCAGCAGGTTACATGGTATATCCTTTTGAACTTGCTACTGTTTTAGAACCGACAACCTTGCAGGCGGCAGCTAAAAATGTAGGAAACGTGCAGTTTGTCGTTGCAGCGAATGATGTAAGTGTTACTTTGGATGCAAAAAAAGCAGCCGATAGCACTTTATATACCGCAGAACTGACACAGGAAGCAATGGATGAAGTCGGTAAAGTTGATGTGGCTACGATTACTCTGGTTGCCGATGGTACAGAACTTGCCAAGATTGGAAACATCAGTCTGGGCAAAGAAAAAGAGCAGGCAGCGGCTAATGTATTTGATGACTTTGAATCCTATTCCGGAAATAATGGCTTATTAGACTCTGCTTATACTATGAATTCCGCAGCAGGATGCAGCGCAGAATTTTTGCTGGATGAAACCAATAAAGCGGACGGTACGTATGGTGGTGGTTTCCATTATATGCTGACTACAACCGGACAGGAAGTATGGGCAGGTCGTGTAAATTCTGAACTGAACGGAAATGATTTCTCCGGTTATAATGCGATTCAGTTATGGGTGAAAACTGATGGACAGGCGCAGAAAGTAGTTGTTCAGGTAGCAGATGACTCCGGTGAAGAATTCGAAGTGTATCTGACCGATTTGGCAACTGAAGTTCAGGAAAAATGGATAACCATTCCTTTTGATTCCTTCAAAGGAAAACAGAACGGAACATTGAATACAAGTGATATTACCAAATTTGCCGTATGGTGTAACTCCATCATTCCGGAGGGGCATGAAGGCGATTGGACCGTAGATTCGACTATTTACTATGATGCAATCGAGGCCGTTAATATTTCCGAGGAAGACCTTGCCAAAGTTGATGCAAATGGTCTGATTGTTACCGATGAACCGCTTGCAACAGTAGAAAGCTCACAGGAAGAAATGGTGGAAGTAACAGAGGAAGCAACAGCCGAAGTAACAGACAATGATGCGACAGATACCAATACAGATGAAACAACAAAAGCGGGCAAAGGAAGTACTGTAATAACGATTATTGTAGCGATTGTATTGGTTGTAATCATAAGTCGAAGCAGTCTTTTTACAAAAAAGAAAAAATAAGAAGTAAATTAAGGAAGACAACACTTGATAGGGGCTTGTTGCATTGCAATAAAGGTAAGAAATGTTGACGATACAGGGCAAATATGGCATTATAAATAATAGAAGAAATATCGTATTTTTAAGAATGAAATGATATCTTACAGAATGGTATTTTTTATAGCAAAAAGAAAGAGAGGGTACGGTTATGAGATTAGTAACACGTTCTGATTTCGATGGTCTTGCATGTGGGGCGTTATTAAAAGAGGTAGGAGTTATTGACCATTGGACATTTGCTCATCCGAAGGATTTACAGGATGGATTGGTAGAAATTACAGAGGATGACTGCCTTGCCAATGTGCCTTTTGTAGAAGGATGTGGTTTATGGTTCGACCATCATTCCAGCGAGTTTGAGCGAAATGAACTGGCAGGTAAATACAAAGGAGAGAGCCGCATAGCACCTTCCTGTGCTCGTATCATTTACGAATATTATGGCGGCAGAGAAAGATTTCCTCAGTTTGATGATATGATGGAAGCAGTTGATAAGGTTGATTCCGGTAATCTGACAATCGATGAAGTTCAGAACCCTACCGGCTGGATTCTGGTTGGTTTCCTGATGGACCCTAGAACTGGACTTGGAAGATGGCGTAACTTTACGATTCCTAACTATAAACTGATGGAAAACCTGATTGATGCGTGCCGCACCATGACAACAAAGGAAATTCTGGAGATGCCGGATGTAAAAGAACGTATCGATGTTTATTTTGAACAGGCTGAGAAATTTAAAGAAATGGTAAGAGCTAATACAAGAGTAGAAAAGGACGTTATTATTTCCGATTTGAGAAAAGTAGACCCTATCTATTCCGGTAACCGTTTCATGATTTACAGTATGTATCCGGAACAGAACATTTCTGCATGGATTGTCAGCGGAAAAGGCGGTCAGGGATGCTCTGTTGCAGTTGGTTACAGCGTACTTAACAGAACATCAGACGTTAACGTAGGCCGATTGATGTTAAAATACGGCGGTGGCGGACACAAAGCCGTTGGTACATGCCAGTTTAAGGACGAAGACATTGAAGAGAAGCTTCCTAAATTGTTGGATGAACTGGTAAATTACAAAGATTATTATAAATAAGTTTTGTCCTAACGGGATAAAAAAGTATGCCAAGAATGGGGAACTGTTCTTGGTATATTTTTATGAGGGAAGAATGCAGGAAAATCAAGGGTTGTGGGAGTTTGAGAGAGGATTTTTATACCAGATTTATGACAGAAAATCAAGGATTTGGGGCTGTGACGTGGCTTGTTGAAAAATGGTCAAGTATGAATTAGTCAATCGTACTTGACTTATTTTTGTGAAGCAAGAATTGTGTTACTGCTTGTCATACGACAAGTAAAATAAAAAAATATTACTTGACGTACGACAAGTAATTGAATAGAATTAAGATGGAGGTGGAAGACTATGAACACACAGTTGGTAAGAGAAAAACAGGACCTTACTTATTTGTCTTGGTCTGTATATCGCAATTCATCAGGAACAGCAGGTTCTTTTTTGAAATCGTATTCAGAATTGGGAGGCAGGAAAGTTTACTATAAGCTCTCGAATTTTGATAAAGTGCAGGGCGTAATAGGTCATGAATGTGTAAATGAATTGATTGTCGATAGGTTGCTTACTATATTAGGGATTCCACATTTGTCATATTGGCTTATCCATGCAGATATCATGGTGGATGGGGAAATTAGAGATGTATACCTTTGTGCCTCTGATGATTTTAAGGAAAAAGGTGAGTCCAAAATTGCGCTGGATGCATATAAGGAAAGAGAAGAATATGAGGCGGAATCTGCCCTTGATTTTTGTATACGTAAGGGGTGGGAAGATTATATTTATCAGATGCTCGTGGTGGATTATCTAATTCTCAATCGCGACCGTCATGGTGCCAATATTGAAGTGTTGCGTAATAGCCGAAAGAAAACTTTTCGTATGGCACCATTGTTTGATCATGGACTTTCACTGCTTTGTCGCTGTATGAATGATACTCAGGTAGAGGCATTCGATGTAATGGAAGATAAGCCTTGCAATAATTATATTGGTTCAAAATCTACATGGGAGAATTTGAAACTGATACCTGCAGATAAAAGGCCTATGCTAAATCCTTTGTGTGAAATTGATAGAGAGAGGATAATGGAAGGACTTGATGGCATTATATCCGAAGTACTTCAAGACAAAATATGGGAAATGATTTGGAAAAGGTGGTGTGCGTATGAAGATTTTTGCAATTCGTGATGAAGCTGCTGATGTGCAGAAAGACTTGGCGTACCTTCTTTATTATGAGCTTGAAAAGAGATTTTATATCGAATTGCCTGAGGGAGCAGACCCATGGGAAACTCCTTTGCTGTTGGATTCTTTTGTAAAACAAAACGAAACTACCATAAACTCCTATTGGAGCAAAGTATGGGTCCAGCAACGAATTATTCCCACAGACCGGCAGAACATTGGAGAGATTCTACGTGATAATCAGTTGGAGGAATACGATGAATATGAGCTTCTGGCGTTAGCGATGGGAAGATGTGCTCAAGACGACTATTACCTTGTCCCAATGGATGAAAAGGATCTCCCGGAAGAAATCAGAAAGCGATTTGCTACAA
>JAGAPK010000060.1 GCA_017623295.1 Lachnospiraceae bacterium
CTTTATCAGGAATGAACTTACTGTATCCATTGAACAGATTTTTAAAGACATTAATGCATATATTTTTGAAACAGAGCAGGTTGACCTGCAGCACACTTACATAGACGGAACAAAGCTGGAGGCAAATGCAAACCGTTATACATGGGTGTGGAAGAAATCCTGTGTCAAAAACAGAGCAAAAGTATTTGAAAAACTTTCTGCCCTTATTGATGCAATGAATACGGAAGTACTGGGATATCTGGGTGTGAAATTCGAAAAGAGAGATGATTACGCCATTGAGTATGTTGAGGAACTGCTTAAGAAGTACAGCCTTGTAACAAATTTAGATACGTGCAGTTTTGTGACCGGAAGAGGTCACAGGAAAACACTGCATCAAAGACAGTATCAGGAAATGGAAGGGTATCTGGAAAGGCTTAAAACCTATGCAAAACACATTGAAATCTGCGGTGAATCCCGAAACAGTTACGCGAAAACAGATCATGATGCAACCTTTATGCGTCTGAAAAGAGATTACATGGGAAATGACCAGCTTCTTCCGGCATATAATGTACAGGCTGCCATCTGCGACGAATACATCGCAGTGATTGATGTAAAACCATATGCTTCCGATCAGGACTGCTTTGTTCCGCTTATGGAAAAGTTTAAGGATACCTATGGGCACTACCCAAAATATCCGGTTGCTGATGCCGGTTATGGCTCTTATAATAACTATCTTTACTGTGAAGAACATGGCATGGAAAAATATATGAAATTTACCATGTTTGAAAAGGAAACGAAAAGTGAAAAATACCATACAGACCCCTATCGTGCGGTAAACTTCAAAAGAGATGCAGAAGGCAATCCGGTATGCCCAAATGGAAAGAAATTTATTTTTAAATACAACAGACATGTAAAAGGAAACCGTTACGGAAGAACCGAAGAACTATATGAATGCGAAAGCTGTGAAGGCTGTCCGCACAAAGCAGAATGCTGTAAATCTGCTAAAGGCAACCGCACCGTGAGAATAAACAGAGAGCTTACCTCTTTTCATGAGGAGGTCATTTCGAATCTGGAATCCATACATGGTGCATTGTTATGCATGAACAGAAGCATCCAATCCGAAGGAACTTTTGGCATCATTAAATGGAACCGTTCCTACAAAAGACTCTTTCGGAGAGGAAATAAAAACGTTATTTTAGAGTTAATCCTGATTTCCTGTGGTTATAATCTTTATAAATACCATAACAAAAAGAATCGGAAATTAATGGCAGCATAGCCATGTGATCAACAGATATCTCTTTGGAAGCTTGTTTTTGAGACAGGCTTTGATAGAGACCCCAAAAAACATTTAAAACGAACAAAAACATGAGAACAGCCATGATAGTCATCAATCGGTGCAATCATGGCTGTTCATTATGGGACTTTTTTTACAGCCCCTTTTTAGCGTGCGCTAGAGGATTCGAACCCCCGACCTTTTGGTCCGTAGCCAAACGCTCTATCCAGCTGAGCTAAGCGCACATTTGTGATATATCGTTTTCACAACAAAAATCATTATAAATAGTTTTTGACAAAATGTCAAGGGAAATAAACAATTTTCTTGAAAGAAATTACAGACAGAAGAAATTACAGACAGAAGAAATTACAAACATTAAGAAAGCCGATATCCAATGGATACCGGCTTTTCTAAGTTCTTGTTCATGATTTCCTGTCTGACAGGATATCTTATAATTTGAAGAATGCAACGCTATCGTTCAACTGGTCGATAACTGCTCTTAATTCTGCAGCCTGGTGTGCAACTTCTTCGATGTTAGCTCTTACTTCTTCAGTAGAAGCATTTGTTTCCTGTGCGGAAGCAGCGTTTTCTTCGGAAATACCGGATAAGTCGCTGACAGAATCAAGAATACTTACTTTATTTCTATTCACTGTTTCAACGTTATCAGCAATCTTGCCTACTGCATAGGAAGCATCATTGATATTATTTGCTACATCATCGAAGCTGTGGCTTACATCGTTCAAAGCTTCTGCTTCTTTACCAACAGCGTCATGGATTTCACCAGCAATCTTAGTACACTGTTCTGTCTTAGAAGTAATTTCTTCAATAATAGACTGAATCTGCTGTGCAGAAGAGTTGGACTGTTCTGCCAATGTCTGAATTTCACTTGCAACAACTGCGAAACCTCTACCAGCTTCACCTGCTCTTGCAGCTTCAATACTTGCATTTAAGGATAACAGGTTAGTCTGATCGGAAATATCCATAATCATCTTAGCAGCAGTAGTAATCTGCTGAACTGCTTCGCTTACGCTGGAGATACTTTCGATTACATCATCAGCACTCTTGGTTGTGTATGTATTTGCATCAAGTAAATCCTGTAAATTCTGTTTAGCGGTATTGCTAACTTTTGTAACAGTTTCAGTAACATCTTTAGTTGCCTGTGCACTGTCTGCAATGTCTGTAATATTGTTGGAGATTTCATCCATATCTGTAGCAACTTTTTCTACGGAACCAGCCATACTCTGTGCACCGTATGCCATTTCTTCCATTGTTGTGCTCAAATCTTTTACAGCACTTGCGCAGTTGTCAAGGGATGTATCAACTTGAGAAACGGAAGTATCAACTGTATTTGCACAGCTTAAAATCATCTGTACAACATCTACTAACTGGGTACGTAATTTTTCAGCAGCATCTGCAAGCTCGAATAATTCAGTGATGCTGTTCTTGTTACTAACTGTAAAGTTAAGATGGCCTTCAGAAAGTCTTACAGTATCATCACGAAGGTTGCTTACACGTTTCGCAATTACTCTACCAACTAAAATGGAAACAACAGTAATGATAACGATAAGAACTACAGCAACGATTGCGATAAATGTTAAGAAACCATTTACTGCTTCTGTTAAGTCAGAACTTGGTTTTCCTGTAAAAATCATACCTACGATAGAGCCGTTCTGCTCAACTGGGATGTAGTAACCATAGTAATTGTGGCCGGCAATATCAATATTCTTTGCAAAATATGCTTCGCCGTTTTCCAAAACGTGCTGTTTAACAGTATCGGAACACTGTGTATAAAGAACTCTTGCGCCGGTATCGTCTTTAATAGTAGTTACAAAACGTGTATCATTGTAGAAGAAAGTACATTCAATATCTGTTTCTGCTTTTAAGTTATCTACAATTTCAACATGGTCAGATACATTTGTTTCGCCTTTATAAAGGACGTTGCCGGATAAGCGGTAATCGCCTGCGTCAATTACATGATAAGTTTCCTGTACTGCATAAGCAGTTGACATTAAACATGCTTCGATTTCACTTTCTGTTGAATCGGTCATATGGGATGTAGCCATAATAACACAAACAACGGTGGCAATAATAGCCGGAATCAGCATGGATGAGATAAAGATGGTAATCATACCAAAGGTTTTCTTTTTCTTCATATAGTTTTCTCCTATTCCCGGTATTTGAGTAAAATAACTAAAATCTGTTACTCAAGGACTACTTTTATGATAATATATTTTGAAAAATAAACAAGGAAATAAGTGAAATTATTGCAAAAAATGAACCAATTTTTGCATCAATGACTCTTTTTAATAGATGTATTGGTCAAAAAGTCAGAATAAATAGAAAAACGCTGTTGAAAATTTCGGAAATTTTCGTACAATTTAAAAGCGGAATGGGAATTGCTGTTGCGGTTCCCCTTTTTTCGTGCCATAATAAGTGGTAGTTCAAACAGCACGGAAAAGATTAACGATGAAAAGGAGCAGGAAAATGCAGAAGAAACTGGCAGTCATCAGTGCTATGGCAGGATATGGAAGAGCATCCATTACCGTAACATTACCAATTGTATCGTATTTAGGAGTACAGTGTTGTCCTGTGCCAACTTCTATTTTATCCAATAATACCGGCTTCCCGCATTTTTTCTTTGATGATTATACAGACCGGATGCCACAATATATTGAAAACTGGAAAAAACTCGGGATTTCTTTTGATGGAATTGCAACCGGATTTCTGGGTTCTGCCAGACAGATTCAGATTGTGAAAGAATTTATCAGGGATTTTTCCAAAGAAGGCATGCACATTATTATTGACCCGGTGATGGGAGATCATGGCAGGCTGTATTCTACTTATACAGAGGAAATGTGCCAGGAAATGAAACAACTGGTATCCCTTGCTTCCATTACTACACCGAATCTGACGGAGTGCTGTAAACTGACCGATACTCCTTTTAAGGAAACCGGATGGAAGAAAAAAGAACTTTTTCAGATGGCAGAGAAACTTTCGGAGCTTGGACCACAGAAAATCGTTATTACCGGAATTCCACAGGGAGAATTTATTGCCAATTATATTTATGAAAAAGGCAAAGAGCCAAAGTGGATTAGAGCACAGAAGGTAGGAACGGAGCGTTGCGGCACAGGGGATGTTTTCTCAGCGATAATCGCCGCAGACAGCATCAACGAAGTACCGTTTGACAAGTCGGTGAAAAAAGCCTCCGGCTTTGTAAAAAAATGTATTTTGAAATCAATGGAAATGGAGATTCCCAAAACGGACGGGGTATGTTTTGAGGAAATTTTATTCCAATTAAAAAGAAAATAGAAAAACTGGAGTGAAAGCAGTATGGTAATTTTATATGAGGTCTATGAAAATTTATATGTGAATATGACAAACAAATGTCCCTGTTCCTGCACCTTTTGTCTGCGTCAGACGAGGGATGAAATGAATCATTCCGGAAGTCTGTGGTTAGAGCGTGAACCGGACGTAGAAGAAGTGATTGCGGAGTTTGGAAAGTTTGATATGAGCAAATACAAGGAACTGGTATTCTGTGGATTCGGAGAACCGACGGAACGGTTAGAGGATATGCTTCGGGTCGCAGCTTATGTGAAAAAGACATACCCGATTCCGATTCGTGTGAATACAAACGGACTTGCGGACTTAATTCATGGAAAAGATACAGCACCGATGTTTGAAGGACTGGTGGATACCATTTCCATTAGCTTAAATACACCGGATAAGGAAGAGTACCTAAAGCTTACCCGGAGTAAATTCGGGATAGAATCACATGATGCGATGTTGCGTTTTGCCGGCAATGTCAGCAAGTATGTACCGAATGTTATTTTATCTACGGTAGAAACGACAATCACCAAAGAAGAAGAGGCGAAGTGTCGTGAAATTTGTGAAAAACTGGGCGTAACCTATCGGATTCGACCTTATGAGGACTGAACCTTATGAGGACGAAGTAGTATGAGAGGAAGGCGCTTACGCAAAGTATTGTAATTCAAAAGGATAGCCGTCTTTTTTGTTCTGTGCAGAGGAAGTATCAGTTTCGATAATGCAGAAGGAATCTGCTTTCAGAACTTCCTTCATTTCTTCCTGTACAGAGCCTGTCATATGAGTGGCGATTTTGCGGCAGACATAGTCACCGGCCGGCAGGGTGCGGATAGCACTATCTGAGCCTGGCTGGCTGTTTGCATCCAATGTCAAAAACATGTAGCGTTTCATGACTCCATTCTGATATTCGTGGAGAATACCGGAAGGATAGGAAACGGCAAGCCCGGATTGCTGCGCTGTTACAAATAGTTTCAAAATATACTGTCCATAATATTTCGGAGTGTCCATTTCTTCTAATGGAACAGTCAGAATTGTGCGGGCAGATAAGGTATTCTGATAGAAGCCGTCTGGCAGAAGAATACCGGATTTGCTTTCCGGGATTTTGGCAAGACCATTGCCACTGCCGGAGGTAGCAAGCTTCTGCAGAGTGTCCTGCAAAGCTCCCAGACATTTATGGATTTCCAGAATTTTTTCTTCGGCAAGAATTTTGCCGTTATAAAGCAGCTTCTGCAAATTGATAGAGTCATGCTCCACATAATTATTCAAATCTTTTAACGGAATTCCCAGTTTAATGCAAAGAGTAATCGCATCCAGAAGATAGAGTTGTTCTTCCGTATAATAACGATAGTTGGTTTCTTCATTGACAAATGCCGGTTTCAAAATACCGATTTTGTCATAGTAACGAAGGGATTTGATGCTGACATCCTTTAATTTGGAAACTTTACCGATGGAC
Organism: Lachnospiraceae bacterium; assembly: GCA_017623295.1. GTDB lineage: Bacteria > Bacillota > Clostridia > Lachnospirales > Lachnospiraceae > UBA3282. The sequence goes on from JAGAPK010000060.1 coordinate 6,027, forward strand.
ATATACTGACTCATGCGTTTTCTCCTTTGCAAAAAAGTAACGTCAGAGTATATTTTTAAAACTCTGACATTGTGGGATAGTTACTGCCTCTTTTAATATGACATAATTTTCCTTTTTTTGCAACAGGAATCTGCTGAACCTGACTTTTTCACATAAAAAGCCCCGCTTCCTGAGAAATTTTCATAAGGAAACGGGGCATAAATATTAACCCATTGTTACGATAACATCATAATTTTCTTTGCCTGCAACGTAAGGAATTACACATCCGTCAACGGACTGTCCGTCTACTGTGATGGATTTGATACCTTTTTCTACCTTGTCAGGGTTAACGACCTTAATGTTGTAAGCACCTTCACGGAATTTTCTGGTAATTTCGAAATCACCGAAGTCTTTTGGTACGCAAGGATTGATGCTAAGACCTGTATGAGTAGGATATACACCCAGAATGTACTGGGAAACATTTACGAAGGTCCATGCAGCAGTACCTGTTAACCAGCTGTTCTTAGCTTCACCGTGATATTTTGCATCAGCACCTGCAACCATCTGAGAGTATACATATGGTTCAGTTCTATGAATTTCACTGATTTCCTCAATGTAAGCAGGACAGGTCTTCTGGTAGATTTCAAATGCTCTGTCACCACGTCCGATTACTGTTTCTGCAATAGAAACCCAAGGATTGTTGTGGCAGAAGATACCTGCATTTTCTTTGTATCCCGGTGGATAAGAAGAAATTTCACCAAGTTCAAGGTGATATTTTGTATAAGCAGGCTGGAGAATCATAACACCATATTTGGTATCAAGTCTCTCTTTTACGGAATCAAGGGCTTTTTGAGCTAATCCTTCTTCTACACCGATTCCTGCCAAAGGACAGAAACCGTTGGATTCAATATAAATCTGACCTTCTTCACATTCTTTGGAACCAATCTTATTTCCATAAGCATCGTAAGCACGAACAAACCATTCGCCATCCCAACCATCTTTCAGAACAGCATCATACATAGTCTTAACTTCTGCTCTTGCACGGTCAGCTTCAGCCTGGTCGTTCATCAGTTCACAAAGCTGTGCATATTCTTCACCATATTTTACAAACATACCTGCAATAAATACGGACTCAGCCACAGGTCCTTCGGATGGACCGAATGTCTGGAAGGATTCGCCCGGATGCTCAGAGAAGCAGTTTAAGTTCAGACAGTCATTCCAGTCAGCACGACCAATAAGCGGAAGACCGTGAGGTCCTTTGTGATTTACGATGTAATCAAAGGAACGTTTCAAGTGATTCATCAATGGTGTAGCAACTGACATATCATTATCGAAAGGAACCATCTCTGTTAAAATAGAAGTATCACCTGTTTCTCTTACATAAGCACTTGTTCCTGCAATAAGCCATAATGGATCGTCATTGAATCCGCTTCCGATATCGGAGTTACCTTTCTTGGTAAGTGGCTGATACTGATGATAAGCACTACCGTCCTGGAACTGTGTGGAAGCAATATCGATAATTCTTTCTCTTGCTCTGTCCGGAATCAAGTGTACGAAACCAAGTAAATCCTGACAGGAATCTCTAAAGCCCATACCACGACCAATTCCGGATTCATAGTAAGAAGCGGAACGTGACATGTTAAAGGTTACCATACACTGATACTGATTCCAGATATTAACCATACGGTCAACTTTATCATTGGAAGATTTAATGGTGTATTTGGACAGAAGATTCTGCCAGTATTCATTTAAAGTAGCAAATGCTTTCTCTACATCAGCATCTGTTTTGTATCTGTCAAGCATTGCATAAGCACGTTTCTTATTAATAATGCCGTAGGATTCCCATTTTTCATCTTCCGGATTCTCTATGTAACCAAGAACAAATACGAAAGATTTTGTTTCGCCCGGTTCTAAAGTAACATTGAGCTGATGGGAAGCGATAGGCTGCCATCCGCTTGCCATAGAATTAGTACACTTGCCGTTTTCTACAGCTTCCGGTTCGTGAGCACCTCTGTATGCACCTAAGAAAGCTTCACGGATTGTATCAAATCCATCGATTTTAGCATTTACAGAATAAATAGCGTAGTGATTACGACGTTCTCTGTATTCTGTTCTATGGAAGATAGTAGAATCAACAACCTCTACTTCACCTGTGCTGTAATTTCTCTGGAAGTTTCTACTATCATCATCTGCATTCCACAGACACCATTCTACATAAGAAAAGATAGAAAGTGTTTTTGTGGAAGAAGAATTGTTTGTAATCTTTAACTGGCTTACTTCACATGTGTCGCCCATAGGAACAAATGTGAGAACAGAAGCCTGTACATCGTTTTTGGAAGAAGTAAAACGGCTGTATCCAATACCGTGACGACATTCATAAGAGTCGAGTTCTGTTTTTGTCGGTTGCCATCCTGGATTCCAGATGGTATCTCCATCCTTAATATAAATGTACTTACCATTGATATCTGCCGGTACATCATTGTAACGATAACGTGTAAGTCTTAATAATTTTGCATCCTTATAAAAGGAATAACCGCCGCATGTGTTGGAAATCAAGCTGAAAAAGTCGTTACAGCCGAGGTAATTAATCCAAGGGAGCGGTGTTTTTGGGGTGGTAATCACGTATTCGCGATTCGCGTCGTCGAAATAACCAAATTTCATATCTTCTTCTCCTTATTTAATATATTTTATTGTGCATCGTTTCTTTAAGAAAACGATTAAGTTACTATTACAATCCGAATTATACATAAAAGATTCATATATTGCAACTATAAAATTGTGCGATTTATATTAAATAATAAGAAGAAAAGCTGTTTTTTGGGCAAAAAAACGGATAGAAAGTAAAAAGCAAATATTTATTAAGTTAATTTTAAGCTACGAAAACTAAAAATTAAGTAAAACGAAAATGCTTTAAGTAAAATTTAAGTGAAAACGAAAAGGGGATTGTTGAAATCTGCAAAAATGAACGAACAAAATATGTGAAAGTTTGACAAAAGTATAAAAACTGCATAAAAAAATCAAAAAAAGTATTGCAAAAGTATCGAAAGTGTTATACTATAAAGACACGAAAACGATTAAGTAATGTTTTTGAAGGAACTCCCATCCCAATGAGGTTTGGATGAAACAATTACATATACCGAACTTCTTAAATGGAGAGGAGCTACATAACATGGTATCGATGAAAGATATTTCAGCTGCCTGTGGCGTATCGATAGCAACAGTCAGCAAGGCACTTAATAATCACAATGATATAGGTGAAGAGACAAAGGAACATATACGTCAGGTTGCAAAGGAAATGGGATATACACCCAATGCAGCAGCCAAGGTTTTGAAAACCAATCGCACCTATAATATAGGAGTGGTCTTATCCCATGAAGATCAGAGTGGTTTGACACATGACTTTTTCGCACATGTTCTTGAAAGTTTCAAGTTTGCAGCAGAACAGAAGGGATATGATATAACCTTTATAAATGGTAGCAGACAAGGAACAAAACATATGTCTTATCTCGAACATGCGAGATATCGTGGATTTGATGGAGTGGCAGTGATTTGTGCCAACTTTTATGACATGGAACTGGAAGAACTGGTAAAGAGTAAAATTCCGGTAGTCACAGTTGACCATGTGTTTCATGGAAGAATGTCAGTTACTTCAGATAATGTAAAAGGAATGAAAGATTTAATCACTTATATATATGAACAGGGACATCGAAGAATTGCTTACATTCATGGAGCTCCTTCTTCTGTAACACAAAGCCGATTAACAAGTTTTTACCATACAGTAGAAGAACTTGGACTTAAGATTCCTGATGAATATATATTAGAGGCGGCATACAGAGATTCCAAAGAGGCTTACAAAATGACAGAGAAACTTCTTGATTTAAAAACACCGCCTACCTGTATCTGCTACCCGGATGATTTTTCAGCATTTGGAGGCATGAATGCAATCAAAGAACGTGGACTTTCCATTCCAGAGGATATTTCGATAGCCGGTTATGATGGTATTAGAATAGGAAGACATTTGGAACCGCAGCTTACTACCATCAGACAGGATACCACTAAGATAGGTAAACTGGCGGCAGAGAAATTAATCAATCTGATAGAAAGACCAAAGAGCACAATTATTGAACAGATTGTAGTTGAGGGAACCGTTTTCCCGGGCAAATCAGTCAAGAAAATTTAGGCATTTTCGGAAATAAATTTTCCGTAAATATAAATGCAAGTAACAAAAACACCAAAAATAATATTTTAAAGGGAGGAATTAAGTAATGAAAAAGAAATTACTTAGCACACTGCTTTCCGTAGCAATGGTATCTAGTTTATTAGTTGGTTGTGGCGGAAGCACAGAAGAAGCAACAACAGAAGAAGCAGCAGCAACAGAAGAGGCTGCAGCAGAAGAAACAGCAGCAGAAGAAACAACTGAAGCAGCTGAAACAGAAGAAGCAGCAGCAACAGAAACAGCTGCAGCAGATGAAGGAAAAGTTCTTAACATTTACTGCTGGAATGAAGAATTCAAGAGCCGTATTACAGCTCACTATCCAGGATACACAGAAGTAGATGCTACTACTGGTACAATTGGAGATGTAACTGTTAACTGGAACATTACTCCTAATGATGACAATGCATACCAGAACAATCTGGATGAAACATTATTAAAACAGGCTGATGCAGCAGCTGATGACAAGATTGATATTTTCTTAGTAGAAGCTGACTATGCATTAAAATATGTAGATACAGACTATACAATGGCTGTAACAGATTTAGGCATCACAGATGCTGATCTTGCTAACCAGTATCAGTATACAAAAGATATCGTAACAGATTCTAACGGCGTATTAAAAGGTGTTTCATGGCAGGGATGTCCTGGTGCAATGTTCTACAGCCGTGAAGCTGCTAAAGAAATCTTCGGAACAGATGATCCGGCAGAAGTTCAGAAATATGTAGCTGACTGGGCAACATTTACAGAAACAGCAAAAACAGTTGCAGATGCTGGTTACAAAATGACATCTTCTGTAAACGATACATACCGTGTATACTCCAACAACGTATCCAGCAAATGGGTTGTTGATGGAAAAATCAACATTGATGATAACTTAATGGCATGGGTAGAAAACTCTAAAGCAATGGTAGATGCTGGTCAGACTGGTACACATGAACTTTGGAGCGATGACTGGAGCAAAGGCTTCTATCCAGAAGGAAAAGTATTCTGCTACTTTGGACCTGCTTGGTTAATCAACTTCTCTATGGCAGCTGACGTAGAAGGCAGTATCGGTAACCAGGGCGGCTGGGCAGCAACAGAAGGTCCTCAGGGATTCTACTGGGGCGGTACATGGATTTGTGCAGCAAACGGTACAGACAATGCTAGCCTTGTAAAAGATATCATGCTTCAGATGACAACAAATGAAACAGTTATGACAGAAATCGTTGTTGAAGATGATGATTTCGTAAACAACAAACCTGCTATGGAAGCTATGGCAGCAGATACAAGCTACTCCAGCACAATTCTTGGTGGACAGAACCCATTAGCTATGTACTGTGCAGGCGCTGAGAAGATTGATTTAAGCAACCTTTCCAGCTATGATCAGGGATGTAACGAAGAATTCCAGAACGCTATGAAGAACTACTTCGAAGGCAATGCAACTCTGGATGAAGCACTTGACTTATTCTACAAAGCAGTTGTAGAAAAATATCCTGAATTAACATACTAATCAGAATAGTATAATTGAATAGGTAACTATTTGATTCATGGGGCCATGCCTGTCGTGACAGGCATGGCCATTTTAATAAAATGATGTGATACAAGACAGAGCTGGCAGCAGGGCTTTACTGCTGACTGGCAGTAGAGCAATACTGCGAGCTCTGTTGGAAAAAAGCAAAAAACGGAGGGTGTATTTTATGAAAACTGCAAAGAAAGGAAAGGTTGTACGCTATAACAAGTGGGGATATATCTTTTTAATTCCTTTTGTGACAGTATATTTGATTTTCCAGTTTATTCCTTTGGTAAGCACTATTTACAACAGCTTTTTTGAAAATTACCGTTCAGGACTTACGCAGATTGGTCCTAACTTTATAGGACTTGAGAATTATCAGACATTGCTTACGAACGGAGATTTGTGGACATATACCCAGAACACATTGATTATGTGGGTGATGGGCTTTGTTCCACAGATTATTGTATCTTTGTTATTGGGTGCATGGTTTTCTAATCCGAGCCTCAGATTAAAATGTCAGAGATTTTTTAAGACAGTAATTTATCTTCCAAACTTAATCATGGCTTCTGCATTTGCAATGTTGTTCTTTACCTTGTTCTCTGATGGTGGACCGATTAACTCTATGTTAATCCAGATGGGAATTTTAGATGAACCATTCAAGTTTATGTCAAATGTCTGGAGTACACGTACTTTGGTTGCATTTATGAACTTTATTATGTGGTTTGGTAATACTACCATTCTTTTGATGGCTGGTATGATGGGTATTGACACATCCTTGTTTGAAGCAGCAGAAGTAGATGGCGCTACATCAACGCAGGTATTTTTCAAGATTACATTGCCATTGCTTCGCCCTATTTTGATTTATGTAATGATAACATCCTTAATTGGTGGTTTGCAGATGTTCGATGTTCCACAGATTTTGACAAATGCTACCGGCGATCCGATGCGTTCTACTATGACACTGATTATGTACTTGAATAAACATTTGTTTAGCAAGAACTATGGTCTTGGTGGTGCATTATCCGTTATGTTGTTTATCATAACAGGTATCTTGAGCATGATTGTATACAAATTTTCAGATAGTAAAGAGAAATAGGAGGAGACCGAGATGCATGATGAAAATGCTAAAGTAAGCAAAGGTATTGGTATTAAGGGAAGAAGAGTGATTGCTTATACCTTTTTGATTATTATTTCCTTTTTGTGTCTGTTCTGGTTCTATGTATTGTTTATTAATGCAACAAGATCACATTCTGAACTGACAAAAGGTTTTACAGCACTTCCAAGTTCTCATTTGTGGGAGAACTGGACTAATTTGGTAAATGGAACATTACCGGTATGGTCCGGATTGTTTAACAGTTTATTGATTTCAACACTGAGTGCAGTCCTTTGTACATATTTTTCGACCATGACGGCTTATGCCATCCATGCATATGAATTTAAACTGAAAAAATTTATGTTTACTTTTATCCTGATGATTATGATGATTCCTACACAGGTAACAGCACTCGGATTTTTACAGTTGGTTTCTAATATGAAATTGGAGGATTCCTTTATTCCTCTTATTGTTCCGGCAATTGCGGCTCCGGTTACTTTCTTCTATATGAAGCAGTACATGGAAAGCTCCTTGCCACTGTCATTGGTTGAAGCGGCACGTATCGACGGTTCCGGTGAATTTAGAACCTTTAATACAATTATTATTCCGCTGATGAAACCGGCAATTGCAGTACAGGCGATTTTCACTTTCGTAAGCAATTGGAACAATTACTTTACTCCGGCACTTATTTTGCATGATGACAGCAAGAAAACATTGCCTATCTTGATTGCGCAGTTAAGAGCTGCTGACTGGTTGAAGTTTGATATGGGTCAGGTATATGTAATGATTGCCTTCTCTATCTTCCCGGTTATTATTGTATACTTATTCCTGTCTAAGTTCATTGTACAGGGTGTTGCAATGGGTAGTGTGAAGGGCTAATACATTAGGGGAGTATAGCAAAGCTAAAAAAATAAACGAAAATCCCTCTTACTTTCGGGTGAGGGGGATTTTTGCGTGGCTTTCTTAATAGAATTTTAAGAATGCTGTCATAGTAAAATGAAAGATAATATGCTAAACTGTTGGCAGAGGTGATTGAAAAATGGATAAAAGAGAGTTTTTAGATAAATTACAACGTGCATTAGCCAGCGGTGTGAGTAGCAGTCAGGTGGCGGAGAATGTGCGTTACTATCAGGATTATATTGAATCAGAAATCAGAAAAGGCAGAAACGAGCAGGAAGTATTAGAACAGCTTGGCGATCCAAGACTGCTTGCGAAGAGTATTATTGAGGCCAATAAGCGTTCCGGTGCAAGTTATGGTTCTAACAGGGAATATGATGAGGAAGTGTCACAGGAGACGTCAGGAGGGTCTGGCGACAATTTTGATGAAAGATTTAAGCAGCGTGACATTAAGATACCGGGATGGCTTATTATGGTTATTGCAACGGTAATCATTATTTTATTCATTGGAATAGCGACTTCCCTTATTTCTGTTCTTTCACCGGTTATTATTGTCGTTTTGGTAATTCTTTTAATTGTGAAGCTTTTTCAGAATAATACAAAATAGCCCATTTTGGCAAACGGGCTATTCAGGGGAGTATAAATAATTAATATATAAGGGTTGTAAATAGAAAATGAAGGGGTGTTTCTATCTACTAATTATATTATATACAATCTGGGGCGAAATGCAATTCGAAATAGTACCAAAGTACCAACAAATATTTTGGTACTTTTATATAAAAAACTGGTACTAAAGACCTAATTTTGAAATGAATAGTTTTTTGGGAATCTTGTAATACTAATCCTGTAACTAAAATCAATCAGGAGGTATGTTAAGATGTCTAAGAATGATTATAGCCAGAATGCACAGAGCAATGATAAGCAGCAGGATAAATCCGGCGGTCAGAATGCGCAGAACAGCAACCAGAAGAATAATGCCAAAAATTCTTCTAACAGCAATGCACAGGACAGCAATAAGAAAAACAATTTCTAAAAAGTTTCTAAGTATAAAAGCGGCATAACCTATGGGTTGTGCCGTTTTTGCATATGAACCTTTTTGTTGACAGAGGAACAACGACAATTTACAATGAGTTTATGGAAAAAATGAATTTTATCGTACCATGCCATTTTGGGCTGGAAACAGTATTAAAAAGAGAAATTACAGAGTTGGGATATCAGATATCTTCGGTAGAAGACGGGCGTGTAACCTTCGAGGGCGACATGGATGCCCTCTGTCGTGCGAATATTTTTCTCCGTACGGCGGAAAGAGTATTGATTAAAGTTGGAAGTTTCCATGCAGAAACGTTTGAGGAGCTTTTTCAGGGCACGAAAACCCTGCCTTGGGAGAATTTTATACCGGAGGATGGAAAGTTCTGGGTAGCGAAAGCAGCAAGCATTAAGAGTAAGCTGTTTAGCCCTTCTGATATTCAGTCGATTATGAAAAAAGCGATGGTAGAGCGTCTGAAGTCTGTTTACCATAAAGAATGGTTTGCGGAAACAGGGGCTTCTTTTCCAGTGCGCGTTTTTCTGATGAAAGATGAGGTTGTTGTTGGACTGGATACAACGGGAGAATCGTTGCATAAAAGGGGTTATCGTAAATTGACGGCGAAAGCGCCGATTGCAGAAAATCTGGCAGCAGCACTGATTATGCTGACACCCTGGAAAGGTGATAGAGTTTTGGTTGATCCATTCTGTGGTAGCGGAACGTTTCCAATTGAAGCGGCAATGATGGCTGCTCATATGGCACCGGGAATGAACCGCAGCTTTTTGGCAGAGGAATGGACACACCTCGTACCACGCAAGAGCTGGTATCGTGCGATTGATGAAGCGGATTCTATGGTAAATCTGGATATTGAAACGGATATTCAGGGCTATGATATTGATGATAAAATGGTTTCGATTGCCAGAGAAAATGCGAAGCTTGCCGGAGTAGAGAACTTAATTCACTTTCAGCGCAGAGGCGTGGAGCAACTCAGCCATCCGAAGAAATATGGTTTTATTATAACCAATCCGCCTTATGGGGAACGTATTGAGGAGAAAAAGAATCTTCCTGCATTATATCGGACGATTGGCGAGCGATATATGGGCTTGGATAGCTGGTCAATGTATCTGATTTCTGCTTATGAACAGGCAGAGCAATATATTGGAAGAAAAGCAGATAAAAACAGAAAAATTTATAATGGTATGATGAAGACATACTACTATCAGTTTATGGGACCGAAGCCGCCGTCGGGAGAAAACAGACGGCATGGAGGTTGATATGCAACAGAATCAGTTGATGAAGAAAACTGCTATCTATACAGTGCTGTTTGCTGCTGTTGCAATGACATTGATGCTTTATTATTCGGCCAATAAAGTGGTGGTTGTAACAGGTGTTGCACAGGATGAAGTGGTACATAGCATGGGAACGGCAAATCATGAGAAAACGCCGGAAAGTATACAGAATAGGAACCAGATTATAATTGACCGTGACAGTCAAGAAAAGGAACGCTTTTGTATACCGTTACATGCCAGCATTACAGCAGAAGATGTTACGATTGAAAATCATTACATGGACAAAGAATTATGGGTAAGTATTAAGCAAGAGAAAAAGGATGATACCTGCGAGGAATTTTATCGTTCTACCGGAGTTTACGGAAAATGCGATGAAGTAATGGATGGCTATTTTGAAAGCGGAGATGAAACTTTTTGGTTGAAATTCCGGTTAAACAGTGTTTATGAATATAGCAGTATTTTTGAAAACAATAATTTGTACATTGAATTTATGACACCAAAGGAATCATATGACAAGATTGTCATAATTGATCCGGCTTATGGTGATGAGGTAACCGGTTCTGTTTTGACGGATATTGAAGGTAAGGAAATTACGCTGGAAGTTGCCCGTGCTTTGAAACAGAAACTGGATGGAACAGACATCAAGGTTTATTATACGCGAATGAGTGATATGAATCCGACAGAGGAAAGTCGGGTGGAATTGGCGAATGCAGCGAAAGCAGATATGCTGATCAGGATTGAAGTGAACGAAAATGTAGACGGTAAAATTTTTGGGACGGAAACGGTGTATAACGGACTATACTTTATTCCGGAATTTGGAAATGTTGAACTGGCAGATTTGTTGGAACGGGAAGTCGTGACGGCAATCAGTGGCAAAGCGAATGGGCTGGTTGAGTCGACGGAGAATGATGTGGTACTGAATCAGACTGAAATACCGGCAGCAACGATTCGTGTGGGTTATATTACAAATAAACAAGAAGGAATTTTACTTGCAAGGGAAGATTATGCGCAGAAAATTGCAGAAGGCATTTATCAGGCAATTATGAGAGCATATGAGGAATATTTATAGAATTTTATAGCAAGTTTTTATTTTGTTGGAAAGAGTAATTAAGAAGGGAAAAAGAAGCATGGGCAAGACGATTGTTTTTGCAACAGGAAATCAGGGTAAAATGAGAGAAATTCGAAAGATTCTCGGCGATATGGATGTTGAGATTCTTTCTATGAAAGAAGCCGGAATTTCTGCTGATATTATAGAAGACGGAACAACGTTTGAAGAAAATGCTATTATTAAGGCAAAAGCAGTAGCGCGGGAAACGAAGTATATTGTACTGGCAGACGATTCCGGGCTGGAAATAGATTATCTGAACAAAGAACCAGGAATTTATTCTGCGAGATATTTGGGAGAAGATACATCTTATGATATAAAAAACCGTAATTTGATTGAACGACTGGAAGGCGTTGAAGATGAAAAACGTACTGCCAGATTTGTTTGCGCCATTGCGGCGGCAATGCCGGATGGCGAAATTATTACTACGCACGGTGTTATTGAAGGAAGAATTGGTTATGAACCAAAAGGAAGTAATGGATTTGGTTATGATCCTATTTTCTATGTGCCGGAATATGGGTGCAGCTCTGCCGAACTTAGTGAAGAAGAGAAAAATGCTATCAGCCACAGAGGAAAAGCACTGGAGGCAATGAAAGAAGAACTGAAGAAAAGGATTTAACAGGTAGTAGTATGAAAGTGCTTATTGTAAGTGATACACATCGTCATAATGAAAATTTTTTCACAGTTATGGAAAAAGTAGGACCGGTTGATTTGGTAGTGCATTGCGGAGATGTAGAAGGTGCAGAAGCTATTATTATGGAAAAGGCCGGATGCCCGGTAGAGATGGTACAGGGAAATAATGATTTCTGGTCTGCCATGCCCAGAGAAAAAGAATTTTCAATTGGAAAACATAAAGTATTCCTTACGCATGGACATAATTATTATGTTTCCATGAATTATGAAATCATTAAACAGGAAGCCATAGCGCGGGAAGCTGGTATTGTAATGTGCGGTCATACGCATAAGCCGGTTATTGATATCGGTGGAGAGGTTACGGTTATTAATCCGGGAAGCTTGAGTTATCCAAGACAGGAAGGAAGAAAACCTTCCTATATTATAATGGAAATAGATAGAAATGGCGAACCACATTACACATTAAATTATGTGGAATAACATTTTGTCAAAAAAATCTAAAAAAATGTGAAAAAATAGGTTGACATACCTAAATCCTTATTATATAATATGACTTGCGTTGTGAACCGAAAGGTAGCAACAGAAAACAATATCGGGGTGTGGCTCAGCTTGGCTAGAGCACCTGGTTTGGGACCAGGGGGTCGCAGGTTCGAATCCTGTCACCCCGATTCAAATTTTTTTGCGGGTGTAGTTCAATGGTAGAACACCAGCCTTCCAAGCTGGATACGTGGGTTCGATTCCCATCACCCGCTTTCCTTAAGTCATTAAGGATACGTGTTCGTAGCTCAGCTGGATAGAGCAACGGCCTTCTAAGCCGTGGGTCGGGGGTTCGAATCCCTTCGAGCACGCTATGGGATTTTGGTAAGGTGGACTCACTGAATCGCATCCTATTATGGTGGGTATGGCGCAGTCGGCTAGCGCGCCAGATTGTGGCTCTGGAGGCCGAGGGTTCGAGTCCCTCTATCCACCTTTACACGGGAACGTGCTGGGAGCACAGCCTGGTGTTATCCAATAATGGGCTATCGCCAAGGGGTAAGGCACAGGACTTTGACTCCTGCATTCGCTGGTTCAAATCCAGCTAGCCCAGTTTATTATGGGCCACTAGCTCAGTCGGTAGAGCACTTGACTTTTAATCAAGTTGTCTGGGGTTCGAATCCCCAGTGGCTCATTTGAATTTTTAGAATGCTGTGGATATGGGGATTCGAACCCCTGTTGATATCCCCAGTGGCTCATTTGAATTTTGAAGCGAGTTCGGATGTTATCTGGACTCACTTTTTGTTTGTCAATCTTTTCCATTCAGAAAAGGAGGATATGGTATGGAACAAGGTGCTATAAAAGAAGAAAATAAAATGGGCGTTATGCCTGTGAATAAGCTGTTAATATCAATGTCATTTCCGATGATGGTTTCTATGCTTGTGCAGGCACTTTATAATATTGTAGATAGTGTTTTTGTATCGCGTATTAATGAAAATGCATTGACGGCAGTTTCACTGGCTTTCCCATTGCAGACGTTGATGATTGCATTAGGTGGTGGAACCGGTGTTGGTATCAATGCAATGTTATCAAAGTCTTTGGGAGAAAAGGATTTCGACAAGGCGAATAAAGCAGCGACAAATGGTGTTTTTCTTGCCGCAGTCAGTTATATTATATTCTTGTTAGTAGGACTTTTTGTGGTAAAACCATTTTATGCAAGTCAGACGACAGATGCACAGATTATGGAATATGGTTACCAATATCTGTCGGTTGTATGCTGTTTTTCTTTTGGTATGTATGCCCAGTTTGTTTTTGAAAAATTATTGCAGTCTACCGGAAAAACTTTTTATACGATGTTAACACAGGGAACCGGAGCCATTATTAATATCATTCTTGATCCGATTTTTATTTTTGGTTATTTTGGCGTACCTAAAATGGGAGTGGCAGGTGCTGCGATTGCAACGGTTATCGGACAGATTGTTGCAGGCATTATGGCTTTTATTATCAACCAGAAAGTAAATAAAGAAGTTCATGTGAATTTTAAAGGCTTTAAACCGGATAAAAGAATTATCGGACAGATTTATATAGTTGGTATTCCTTCTATTATTATGCAGTCTATCGGTTCGGTTATGACTTACGGTATGAACCGTATTTTGATGGTATTTACATCTACGGCAGCAGCAGTATTTGGCGTTTACTTTAAATTGCAGAGCTTTATTTTCATGCCGGTGTTTGGACTGAACAATGGTATGGTTCCGATTGTTGCATATAATTATGGTGCGGGCAAAAAGGACAGACTTTTGAAAACCGAAAAACTCAGTATTATGTATGCAGTTTGTATTATGTTTGTCGGTTTTTTGGTATTCCAGATCTTTCCGACACAGTTATTTGCGCTGTTTGATGCATCGGAAACGATGTTGTCAATCGGTATTCCGGCACTTAGGGCAATCAGTATCAGTTTCCTTCTGGCTGGATTCTGTATTATTGAAGGTTCTGTTTTCCAGGCACTTGGAAATGGTGTTTACAGCATGCTTGTTTCCATTGCAAGACAGTTAGTGGTACTCTTGCCGGTTGCATATCTGTTAGCAAAACTGGGCAACGTAAATTATGTGTGGTGGGCGTTCCCGATTGCAGAATTGATGTCCCTTACGTTAACGATTATTTTCCGTATTAAAATAGGTAAAAAGATTATCAGACATATCGGAGAAACAACTATCGAAAGTTAGGGATTGTGTGTGGCAATAACGTAAAAGCAAGGATTGACACAGAAGTGCCTAAATGATATGATACATAAGGTCTGAACCTCAAAAGTTCAAACCTATATAAGCGGATGTGGCGGAATTGGCAGACGCGCTGGATTTAGGTTCCAGTGTCCCCGACGTGCAGGTTCAAGTCCTGTCATCCGCATTGTGAGAAAGTTGGTTCGTAAGAACCAGCTTTTTCATTTATACGACTGACAGACAACGTAGAAACTACGGCAAGCTGCATCGCGAACTGACATTGTTCAAGTCCTGTCATGCAACACACAAAAAGGAGTCCCTTATGCAACAGAAAAAAGACCTAACAGAAGGCAATATTGGAAAGCAAATTCTATTCTTCAGTATTCCTTTGATGCTTTCCAATGTTTTGCAGGTTTTATTTAATATGGCAGATGTAGCAGTAGTGGGCCGGTTTGCCGGTTCAATAGCACTTGGTGCAGTTGGCTCTACTACGATATTGGTTGCGTTGTTTACCGGCTTGCTTATTGGTATGTCTGGTGGTGTCAATGTACTTGTGGCGTTGCATTATGGAGCAAAAAATAAAAAGGAAATTACGGAAACAATACATACAGCAGCAATTTTATGTCTGTTCATTGGTATTTTGTTGTCTGTTGTAGGAATTGTTTTTGCAAGAGAAATTTTATCCATTTTGAATACAAAGCCGGAACTGATTGACGGTGCGGTGCTGTATTTGCGGATTTATTTTCTGGGAATGCCAGCACTCGCGATGTACAATTATGGTAATGCGGTATTCAGTGCTGTAGGAGATACTAAAAGACCGTTATTTTATCTCGTGATGGCAGGAATTATTAATGTAGTATTAAACCTGTTTTTTGTCATTGTATGCGGTATGGATGTAGCGGGCGTGGCAACGGCGAGTGTAATATCTCAATACCTATCAGCTTTTCTGATTATTGCGGTATTATTCCGGAGCAAAGAATTGTATGGATTGCATATATCCATGCTTCGAATTACCCCGGGTAAAGCAAAGACTATTTTGCAGCTTGGTGTGCCGTCCGGATTGCAGAATGGCATTTTTCAACTGGCGAATCTTTTTATCCAGTCAGGAGTCAATTCTTTTGATGCGACAATGGTAGCCGGAAATTCGGCGGCGGCAAATGCTGATGCAATCGTTTATGATGTGATGGCAGCATTTTATACTGCGTGCGGAAGCTTTATCGGGCAGAATTATGGTGCGAAGAAGAAAGAGAGAGTATTAAAAAGTTACTGGGTCAGTCTGGCATATTCATTTGGTGTTGGCTTGATACTGGGACTTGCCCTGGTTGCCTGCGGAACTCATTTTCTGTCCTTGTTTACCAAGGAGGAGGCGGTTATAGAAGCCGGTATGATGCGACTTACGATTATGGGCTTTTCGTACTGTATTTCAGCTTTTATGGATTGTACGATTGCTGCATCCAGAGGACTGGGAAAAAGTATTGTGCCGACAATTATTGTAATTATGGGTTCCTGCGTATTCCGAATTATATGGGTGTATACAATTTTCGCTTATTTCAGAACGATTTCTTCATTGTATATGCTGTATGCCTTTTCGTGGAGTATTACTGCGATTGCAGAAATCATTTATTTCCGTCATATTTATAAAAAACAAGTAACAATAATGTGATAAAACTATAAAATCAGCTTGACATTTGTCTGAAAGATATGATAGGGTATTATGAAGTTAAGAGGGAGTAGTTGTTATGCGTAAGCAACATACCCTGGTGAAAACCATGTTTACGCATCTTTCAAATGATGAAAGTACGAGACTTTTAGCACGCAGGTGCTGAGAGTCTTTTTTATTATATATCATAAAAACGGAGGAAAAGAAAATGAGCATTTTGGTTCAGGTATTGTTGTTGGTTTTGGGATTTGTCATGCTGGTAAAAGGAGCGGACTGGTTCGTGGAAGGTGCCAGTAAGTTAGCAGAGAAATTCGGGATTCCACAGCTTGTCATTGGTTTGACAATTGTAGCAATGGGTACAAGCCTTCCGGAGACGGCAGTCAGCGTTTCTGCGGCTATCAAAGGTAGTGCAGAAATTACAATTGGTAACGTAGTGGGAAGTAATATTTTAAATATTCTGCTGATTCTGGGAATTAGTGCAGTGATTTCTCCGCTTATGGTACAGAAATCTACTATCAAATATGAAATACCGATGGTTGTTGCTGTATCTGTAGTATTGGCGGTACTTGGTTTGTCTGATGGCATTGTTGGAAGATTGGATGGTCTTATTTTGTTATTAGGTCTGGTATTATACTTGTTATACCTTTTACAGATGGCAAAAAAAGGACAGGCAGTGATTGAAGAAGAGGAAAAGAGTGGTGTAGATGAGAGCCTTTGGAAATTGCTTGTTATGATTGTTGGCGGTGGTGTATTGATTGTATGGGGAAGTAACATTACAGTTGATGCAGCGACAGAACTTGCCAGAATCTTCGGTATGAGTGAACGTCTGATTGGTTTGACAATTGTAGCATTCGGTACATCTTTGCCGGAACTTGTAACTTCTGTAACAGCAGCAATCAAAGGCAAAGCGGATATTGCTGTTGGTAACATTGTAGGAAGCAATATTTACAATATTTTATTTGTTGTCGGTGTTTCTGCAGTTATTACACCGGTAGTATATCAGGGAGATTTCCTGGTTGATAGCGTGGTTTGTGCGTTGACAGCGGTATTGTTGTGGTTATGTGTTTTCCGCAAGGCGAAACTGCAGAGAGTCGGTGGTGCACTTATGTTAGTTTGTTATGCGGCTTATTTTGTATATTTGATACAGTAGGCTGGTGGAGAGAAGGTCTGTATACGGTAGGAAAAAGCTGTCCTCTTGTTGGAGGACAGCTTTTTTTATGAAAAAAATTTAAAAATTTCAAATTCATAGTTTACAAATAAAAAGATTTGTTATATTATGGTTATGGAAAACGATTTCCGGAAAACATTTTCCATCAGTAATGACAAGGCTTTGAACCATTATTTGAAACACTTTGAATAAATGGTTAAATAGTTCGGAATGGAAGAATATGGTATCAATTAAAGATGTAGCAAAGCAGGCGGGTGTAGCAATATCTACCGTATCGAAGGTATTGAACAACTATCCGAATGTGAGCGAGAAAACAAAGCAAAAAGTAAATCGCGCAGTAGAAGAACTCAATTTTGTTCCGAATTCTGTAGCGGCAGCACTCTCCTCAAAGCAATCCGGCAGAGTAGCTATTTTGTTGAAGCTGAGTGATGCTTCCCAGGCAGTAGATGAAATTAACATGCAGTATTTATCAGGAGCTATCAATCAGGCTGTGGAACTTAATCTGGATGTAATTACGGTTTTCTATTCAATGCTTAAGAACAAATCGTTGGATGAAATTATACGATATTTACAGTCACAAAGTATTACCGGACTCATTATTTTCGGAATGTCAAAAGATGATAAGGTTTTACATGAATTAATTTCTTCAGAAATGTTCAAAATTGTAACAGTAGATGTGCCGATGGTAAATGAAAGTACATCATGTGTCTGGGTTGATCAGGCGAAAGCACAGTATGAAGTTGCAAAGAAGACAATTGCAGGAAACGGATGCAAGAGTATTTTGTATCTGGCCGGCAAGAAAAACGGTTATGTAACCGAGGAACGTTTAAAAGGTATTAAGCAACTGGCGGAAGAAATGAAACTTACCTTGATGGTTCAGAACGGAGAGTTCTCGGAACTGGAAGCCAGAAAGCTGACCTTTAAATATGCCAAGAAAAAAGATGTGGTAGTGTGTGCATCGGATTTAATGGCAATCGGAGCGATGAAGGCTCTGACGGAAATGGATATTTTCCGACCTGTTTGTGGTTTTGATGGTATTACCCTGATGGGCTATGCCGGAAAGCAGATGAACACGGTGCGACAGAACTTTTCCAGAATTGCAGCGCAGGCAGTTACTGAACTGAAAAGACTGTTAGAAGGCGGTCAGGGAACTGAAATCGTTCTGGATTATGAATTGGTTCGTATGAAATATATGGATATTATCTGCTAATAATATCCAATAATAATATAAAACAAAATCAAAAACTATAAAAACAAAAAAGCGTAAAGCAGGAGGTATTTTTATGGCACAGGCAAGCAACCTGAAAAGAGATGTACTGATGATGAACTTGGAGAAAGAACTGGCAGACCAGGCAATGAATGCTTATGGTAAAAGCATTGCAGATTGTAGTAATGAAGAATTATATTACAGTCTGTTAGAGCTGTCCAAAAGACTTATGGCAGTTTCTGAGCCAATCGAAGGCGAGAAAAAGATTTACTATATTTCTGCAGAATTCTTGATTGGTAAACTTTTATCCAATAACTTAATTAACCTTGGTATTTATGATAAGTTAGATGAAATTTTAACAAAGAATGGCAAAAAGTTAAGCGCAATCGAAGAAGTTGAACCAGAACCATCTTTAGGTAATGGTGGTCTTGGACGTTTAGCAGCTTGTTTCCTTGATTCCATCGCAACTTTAGGATTACCGGGCGAAGGTATTGGTTTGAACTATCACTTCGGTCTTTTCAAACAGGTATTTGAAGATAAATTGCAGAAAGCAGAGAAAAATGACTGGATTGAGAAACAGTCCTGGTTAAACAAAACAGATGTTACTTTTGATGTAAACTTCGGTGATAGAAAAGTAACTTCCAGACTGTATGACATCGATGTTGTTGGTTATGACAACGGCGTAAATAAATTAAGACTTTTTGATATTGAAACAGTAGATGAAAGCCTTGTAAAAGATGGCATCAACTTTGATAAAGAAAACATTGAAAAGAACCTGACATTATTCTTATATCCGGATGATTCCGATGAAGCTGGTAACTTACTTCGTATTTATCAGCAGTATTTCATGGTAAGCAACGCAGCACAGCTTATCTTGAAAGAAATGAAAGAGAAGAAATACGACCTTCGTAAAATGTATGAACATGCAGTAATCCAGATTAACGATACACATCCTACTATGGTAATTCCTGAATTGATCAGAATCTTAGTAGATGAAAAGGCATTCACAATGGATGAAGCAATCGATGTTGTAAGCAAGACATGTGCTTATACAAACCATACAATCCTTGCAGAAGCTTTGGAAAAATGGCCTTTAGCATACTTAGAGAAGGTTGTTCCTCAGTTAGTTCCGATTATCAAAGAACTTGATAAGAGAGTTGCAGCTAAATATACAGATCCTAAGGTACAGATTATCGATAAAGAAAACAGAGTGCATATGGCACACATCGATATTCACTATGGATTCTCTGTAAACGGTGTTGCTGCTATTCATACAGAAATTTTGAAGGAAACAGAGTTAAATGCATTCTACAAACTGTATCCTGAAAAATTCAACAACAAGACAAATGGTATCACATTCAGAAGATGGTTATTATCCTGTAACCGTGAATTAGCAGGATTCCTTTCTGAAACAATCGGTGATGGCTATAAGAAAGATGCAGATAAATTAGAGAAATTATTAGAGTTCAAGGATGATGAAGCTGTTCTTAACAGAATCGCTGAAATCAAGATGAACCGTAAGAAAGACCTTGCTGCATATGTAAAAGAAGTAGAAGGTGTTACTTTAAATCCGGATTCTATTTTTGATCTTCAGTCCAAGAGATTACATGAGTACAAACGTCAGCAGATGAACGCTCTGTACATCATTCATAAGTATCTGGAAATCAAAGCTGGTAAGAAACCGGCTAGACCGATGACATTTATTTTCGGTGCAAAAGCAGCTCCGGCATATGTAATTGCACAGGATATTATTCACTTATTATTAGTATTACAGGAAATCATCAACAATGATCCAGAAGTAAGCCCATACATGACAGTTCTTATGGTAGAAAACTATAATGTAGCTTATGCTGAGAAGATGATTCCGGCTTGTGATATTTCTGAGCAGATTTCCTTAGCTTCCAAAGAAGCTTCCGGAACAGGTAACATGAAATACATGTTAAACGGTGCGGTTACATTAGGTACTTCTGACGGTGCAAACGTAGAAATTAATGAATTAGTTGGTGATGATAACATTTATATCTTCGGTGAAAAATCAGATGCTGTTATCGAACACTATGCAAAAGCTGATTATGTTTCTAAAGATTACTATGCTAAGAGTCCTGTTATCAAAGAAGCAGTTGACTTTATCGTAAGCGAAGAAGCACTTAAAGTTGGACACAAAGAAAACCTTGAAAGACTTTACAATGAATTACTCAATAAAGACTGGTTCATGACACTTCTTGACTTAGAAGATTATATCGCTGTAAAAGACAAGATGATGGCTGATTACGAAGACCAGAATAAGTGGAGAAAGATGATGCTTGTTAATATTGCAAAAGCAGGATTCTTCTCTTCTGACAGAACTATCGCAGAATACAACCGCGATATCTGGAAATTGAAATAATTATTTTGATAAATTTTCTTCCTTTAATAATATTATGAAGAGATATCTGGAATGGCGTGAAATGCGCTGTTTCAGGTATCTTTTTAATTTTTTTAAAAAAAAATTCAATTTATAGTTGACAAGTAGGAAAAGTAGGAGTATTATCAATTCATACAAAACCTACAAGAACAATATGAAATAAGAAAGGAGCAACACAAATGAAAAAGAAAAATGGAATTTTATGTAAAGTGGCAAAGGATGGAAAGAATGTCATGTGTTGCTGCTGTATGATGATAAAATGAAACAGAAAATAATAGCAAATTTAAAGGAGATTAAAATCATGGCAAATATTAAAAAAAGCGCAACAGAGTTAATTGGAAAAACACCTTTATTAGAGGTTACAAATTATGAGAAAGCAAATCAGATTACAGATGCAACTATTTTAGTAAAACTGGAATACTTAAATCCGGCAGGTTCCGTTAAGGATCGTATTGCACTGAATATGATTGAGGATGCAGAGAAAAAAGGTGTTTTGAAACCAGGAGCAACTATTATTGAGCCGACTTCCGGAAATACCGGAATTGGTCTTGCAGCCGTAGCAGCAGCAAAAGGCTATCGTGCAATCTTGACACTTCCGGAGACAATGAGTGTGGAGAGAAGAAAACTTTTGCAGGCATATGGAGCAGAGCTGGTGCTGACTGAAGGCGCAAAAGGAATGAAAGGAGCTATTGCTAAGGCAGAAGAAATTAAGGAAGCAACACCTGGCTCAGTCATCTTAGGACAGTTCGTAAATCCAGCCAATCCGGAAATTCATAAAGCAACAACAGGACCTGAAATCTGGCAGGATACAGATGGTAAAGTAGATATTTTTGTGGCAGGTGTTGGTACTGGCGGAACCGTTACTGGTGTCGGTGAGTATCTGAAAGAACAAAATCCAAATGTTAAGATTGTAGCAGTAGAACCGGAAAGCAGCCCTGTTTTATCAGGCGGACAGCCGGGAGCTCATAAAATCCAGGGTATCGGAGCTGGTTTTGTACCGGATGTATTAAATACAGGTATTTATGATGAAATTATCAAAGTATCCAATGAAGATGCTTTTGCGGCAGGCAGAGAGATTGCGGTAAGAGAAGGTGTATTAGTCGGAATTTCTTCCGGTGCAGCACTTCATGCAGCAACGCAGCTTGCAAAGCGTCCTGAAAATAAAGGAAAAACGATTGTAGCGCTTTTGCCGGATTCCGGTGACCGTTATTTATCTACCCCATTATTTTCCATTGAGTCTTAATGGTATTCCTACGGGAACGATAGGAGATTAGTGCTTGACAAGAATGGCAATTTGTAATAAAGTGGACACGATTAAGATGTAAGGAAAGAGCCTAATTTGCGCAGGTGCATGATGCTCATGTGCCTGCATTTTGTTTTAGTCTTTCCGAAAGAAAGGATGAACAAAATGGCGGGAATTATTGAAGTTCGGAATCTTAAAAAGGTCTATACAACCAAAGATGCCGAAGTAGAAGCACTGCAGGATATCAACCTATCCATACAGGCTGGTGACATTTATGGTATCATCGGAATGTCAGGAGCCGGAAAAAGTACATTAGTTCGCTGTTTGAACTTTTTAGAGCGGCCAACGGAAGGAACGGTTGAGATTGAAGGAAAAGATTTAAGCACCTTGACAGATAAAGAGTTGCGGAAGCAAAGAAGCCAGATTGCAATGATTTTTCAGCATTTCAATTTATTGATGCAGAAAAATGTAATTGATAATATATGTTTCCCACTGGTAATCTCAGGTATGACGAAGAAGGAAGCCAGAAAGAAAGCGGAAGAACTTCTTGAGATAGTCGGTATGACAGAAAAGGCGAAGGCATATCCTTCCCAATTATCCGGTGGACAGAAACAGCGTGTGGCGATAGCAAGAGCATTGGCTGTAAATCCGAAAATATTATTATGTGATGAAGCAACCAGTGCGTTAGATCCACAGACTACCCAGTCGATTCTGGCCTTGTTAAAGGATATTAACAAACGGTACGGGATTACTATTGTAATCATAACTCATGAAATGGCGGTTGTCAGAGAAATCTGTTCTCATGTGGCTATTATTGGAAACGGACATCTGGTAGAACAAGGAAGAGTATTTGACATCTTTAGTCATCCAAAGACGAAAGAAGCCAAAGAACTGATTGTGAAAGGAAAAGGTGAGGGAGAAGTAGAACCTAATCTGGAGAGCAATCAAAGAGAGTTAATGAAAGGCAAGAGTTGTATCCGAATTGTATTTTCTGAAAATTCATCTTTTGAACCGGTCATTGCCAACATGGTACTTAAATTCGGACAGCCGGTAAATATTCTGAAGGCAGATACGAAAAACGTAGAGGGAATTGCCCGAGGAGAAATGATATTGGGATTACCGGAAGAAAAAGAAGTACAGGAAAATATGAAGGCATATCTTAAAGAAAGAGGGCTTGCAGTAGAGGAGGTAGACGGTTATGTGGACTGAGGAAGTTATCTGGATGATTATAGAAGGAATCAGGGACACTTTATACATGACATTAGCCTCTACACTGTTTGGATATGTTTTGGGGCTTCCTATGGGCATCACTTTAGCAGTAACGGATAAAAATGGAATTAAACCAAATCCGATTGTCTATAAGATACTGGATGTGATTGCCAATATTGTCCGTAGTATTCCATTTTTGATTTTATTAATTTTGCTTATTCCTTTTACCAGATTTCTGGTAGGAAAAAGTTATGGCTCTACAGCAACCATTGTTCCGCTGACGATTGCAGCAGCACCTTTTATTGCGCGTATGATAGAATCTTCGTTAAATGAAGTAGATAAGGGTGTGATTGAGGCTGCACAGAGTATGGGAGCCGGTACTTTTACGATTATCTGGAAGGTATTGCTGGTAGAAGCCAGAACTTCTATTTTAGTAGGAGCAACCATAGCAACCGGAACAATTCTTGGTTATTCCGCTATGGCAGGTACCGTTGGTGGCGGCGGACTTGGAGATATTGCAATCCGCTACGGATATTACAGATATCAGACAGATATTATGATTGTTACCGTTATTCTGTTAGTTGTATTGGTGCAGATATTCCAGACGATTGGTATGAGATTGTCGAACCGCTTAGATAAGCGAAAGATTTAATGTGCTATATAAGGAATTTATATTCCTTTTATATAGAAAAAAGACCTGTATAAATACAGGCGTTAGGAGGAGAAAGATTATGAAGAAAAAATTGATTGCAGGATTATTAACAACTGTATTGGCATTGGGAACACTTGCCGGATGCGGTAGTGAAGCAGCAACAGAGGAAGCGACAACAGAGGAAACTGTTGCAGAAGAAACAAGTGAGACAGAAGCTGAAACAGAAGAAGTTGCTGCAGAAGAAACAGCAACAGAAGAAACAGCAACAGAAGAAAAAGGCACTATTACAATTGCAGCATCTGCTACACCACATGCAGAAATCTTGGAAGAAGCTAAGAAGATTTTAGCTGAGCAGGGATGGACTTTGGAAGTAACTGTATTTGATGATTATGTACAGCCAAACCTGGTTGTAGAAAGTGGCGAATTTGATGCTAACTATTTCCAGCACATTCCTTATCTTGATTCCTTTAATGCAGAACAGGGAACACACCTTGTAAATGCAGGTGGCATTCACTATGAACCATTTGGTATTTACCCAGGTACAAAAACGGATTTAACAACTTTGGAAGCTGGCGATGTAATCGCAGTACCAAATGATACAACAAACGAAGCAAGAGCATTGTTACTGTTACAGGATAATGGTATCATTACTTTGAAAGAAGGCGCAGGCCTTGAAGCAACTGTAAATGATATCGAAGAAAACCCTTACGATATTGAGATTCAGGAATTAGAAGCAGCACAGGTATCCAGAGTAAAAGACGAAGTTGCTTTTGTAGTATTAAATGGTAACTATGCACTGGAAGCAGGTTTCTCCGTTGCAAAAGATGCAGTTGCTTACGAAAAATCCGATTCTGAAGCAGCTCAGACATATGTGAATGTTATTGCTGTTAAAGAAGGCAATGAATCTAATGAAGGAATCACTGCATTAGTTGATGTTTTAAAATCCGATGAAATCAAAGAATATATCAATAACACTTATGACGGAGCAGTTATCCCTTTTGAATAAGTAGTATGAAATGCTTTTCATAGTAAATAGGTACAGAAAAGATATCTGTTGGAAGCAAGTCTTCCGCAGATATCTTTTTGTTTTTCTTTTATTCCAAGATGTGGTATAATTTACCCTGTTGAGCAGAATATTAAAATATGTTTTGGTTATGAAACATTTTTATGGAGGAAACACTTATGCGGAAGATGGAAGAATATGTGCGTAGTATTCCTGATTTTCCTGAGAAAGGCATTATTTTCCGGGATGTGACTAGTGTATTACAAGATGCAGATGGTCTGGCTCTTGCCATTGATTCAATGAAAGATTTACTCAAAGGTATTGATTTTGATGTTGTGGTAGGAACAGAATCCAGAGGTTTTATTTTCGGGGTGCCGATTGCCTATGCAATGCACAAACCTTTTGTACCGGTTCGTAAGAAAGGCAAATTACCTTTGGATACGATATCCAGAGAGTATGATTTAGAGTATGGAAGTGCGACCATTGAGATGCACAGAGATTCTATTAAGCCTGGACAAAAAGTTGTTATTGTTGATGATTTGATTGCTACCGGAGGTACGATTGAAGCCTGTATTCAGATGATTGAAGAGTTGGGTGGCGAAGTCGTGAAGGTGATTTTCTTAATGGAACTGGCCGGGCTGAAAGGTCGTGAACGTTTGAAAAATTATAATGTTGATAGTGTTATTGTTTATGAGGGTAAGTGATTTTCATAAGAAAAGGAGATAAAAGAGATGTTAGAAAAAATGTTTAAGTTGAAAGAGAACAACACAGATGTCAGAACGGAAGTGGTTGCAGGTATTACAACATTTATGACTATGGCGTATATTCTTGCAGTAAATCCTTCCATTCTATCAGCTTCCGGAATGGACAGCCAGGCCATTTTGATGGCAACAGCTTTGGCAGCCTTTGTCGGAACGCTTGCAATGGCTTTGTTAGCGAACTATCCATTTGCATTAGCACCGGGACTTGGATTGAATGCATATTTTGCCTATACGGTATGTGGTACTATGGGATATTCCTGGCAGATTGCGTTGCTTGCCGTATTTATAGAAGGATTGATTTTTGTTGTTCTTTCTGTGACAAATGTGCGTGAAGCAATTTTCAATGCAATTCCGATGCAGCTAAAAAGGGGTGTGTCCGTAGGTATCGGACTTTTTATTGCATTCATTGGATTTCAGAATGCAGGTATTGTTGTTAATTCGGATTCTACCTTAGTAACAGTTCTGGATTTTACAGAGAATTTCAACACAGCAGGAATTAGTGCAGTATTGGCACTGATTGGTACATTTATTATTACCATTTTATATATAAAGGGAATCAAAGGTTCCATTTTGATTGGTATTCTGGCAACATGGGTGTTAGGTATTATTTGTCAGTTAATCGGTTTGTACACTGTTGTACCGGAAGCCGGATATTATTCATTGATTCCTTCATGGAGCAATTTCAGCCTGGATGCGATTGGATTGACCTTTGGACAGTGCTTTAAAGCCGATTTGGGAGCAGTTAAAATTGTAGATTTTATTGTTATTATTTTTGCATTTTTGTTTGTAGATATTTTTGATACTTTAGGTACTTTGATTGGTTGTGCAACAGAAGCTAATATGTTGGACAAGGATGGTAAACTGCCAAGAATTAAACAAGCACTTCTTGCAGATGCAATAGCTACCAGTGCAGGTGCTGTACTTGGTACATCTACGACAACAACCTTTGTAGAAAGCTCTGCAGGTGTATCAGAGGGTGGTAGAACAGGACTTGCTTCTATTGTGACAGGACTTCTTTTCTTGCTTTCCGTTTTCTTTGCACCGATTTTTATTACGATACCAGGTTTTGCCACAGCACCGGCACTGTTATTCGTCGGCTTTCTGATGATAAAATCTGTGGTTTTGATTGATTTTGGTGATTTGACAGAGGCAGTTCCTGCATATTTGTGTTTATTGGCAATGCCGCTTATGTATAGTATCTCAGAAGGTATTGCAGTTGGAGTTATCTCTTATGTGGTAATAAATTTATTGTGTGGTAAGGCGAAAAAGATTACTCCATTAATGTACATATTGGCTGTGCTGTTTGTTTGTAAATATATTTTCTTGTAAAATTGCAGATAAAGAAATGAATGTGGCATGCTCCGCTGGGGTGTGCCACTTTTTTGCTATAACTGAAAAATGCTCTGAGAGAATCCATATTGCACTGAAAAGGTGTTGAAATATGGATAAAATAGTGATACAATATCGGTAAAGCAAAAGATTTCTATTTTATCTACGAGCATATCGTTATCCTATCTTGAAATCCTGCTTTGAAACCCAAATGAAAAGAAAATAGGCAGGAAGATAAAATTGTTAACAAATTACAGCAATACTTCTCTTTAAGCGAGGATGAAGCAGAAGAATATGTGAAAAGAATACAGCAAGATATGCAGAAAGAAATGAAAGTTGTTTAAACATAGCAAGCGCGGTATGATAAAATAAAAGTTAGTAACATTTTAGGAGGCAATCGGTGTGGAAAAAGAAATCTCTTTTCTTAGAAGTTATGATTTTATGAAATTGGGACAGGCAATTAATCATCAGAACTGGCAAGTGGCAGCGATGACAGTACAGCGCATGCAAAAGACAGCACAGGAATTGGAAATGGATACCTTTGTCAGACAGTTTACAAATATCAGACAATGTGTGCTTCATAAGCAGGCAAGACAGGCGAAAGATATTATGGCTGTTATGATGGCGAAAAGAGCACAGATGTTGAACCAGATAACGGAGCAGTAAAGAAGGAGAAAAAAGTGGCACTTCAATTTTACTTCGGCACTTCGGGAGCCGGCAAAAGCAGAAAATTACATGAAGATATTATACAAGCATCCCTAAAAGAGCCGGAACGCAACTTTTTGTTGATTGTGCCGGATCAGTTTACGATGCAGACACAGATGGATTTGGTTGTGGAGCATCCGAATAAAGGGATTATGAACATTGATGTACTTAGTTTTGGCAGACTGACACATCGAATTCTGGAAGAAGTCGGATATGAAGATATTCCGATTCTGGATGACACAGGAAAAAGTCTGATTTTGAGAAAGATTGCAGAAGAAGAACAGTCCAAACTTACAGTTATCGGAAAGCATCTGCATAAAATTGGTTATATTCATGAAGTGAAGTCGGCTATTTCTGAATTTATGCAGTATGGCATTGGCGTAAATGAACTTTCGGAACTGGTTGGCTTTGCGCAGAAAAGAGGAGCCCTTTGCTATAAGTTAAAAGATTTGGAGGTACTATATCAGGGCTTTTTATCTTATATTGACAAGAAATTTATTACAACGGAAGAAACGTTAGACAGACTGCGGGAAGCGTTACCGAAGTCAAATATTATTAAAAATAGTGTGATTACGTTTGATGGGTTTACCGGATTTACACCAATACAGAACCGTGTTATTCAGGAACTTATGCGATTGACTGAAAGAGTCATTATAACGATCACGATTGATACAAACGAGAATCCGTACCAACTGGATGGGGAACAGAAGCTTTTTCATTTGAGTAAAAAAACGATTGCAGATATGAAGAAGCTGGCAGAAAAAGCAGGAACCGAGGTTCTTCCGGAAGTACTTTGTGAGGAAAAGATACAGGGCAGAGCACCACGTTTTGCGGACAATCCGGAACTTTCTCATTTGGAACAGAGTCTATTCCGTTATCCGGTAAAACCTTACGAAGAACAGGTAGAGCGTGTCCATTTGTTTGAAGCTTCTACGCCAAAAGAGGAAGTGCGCCAGACCTGTATTGAAATCAGACGATTGCTGGAGGCACAGCCAACGTTACATTATCGGGATGTTGCCGTTGTTACAGGCAATATGGAAACCTATGGAAATGATATTGAAGAGGAGTTTGCCAAGTTTGGAATTCCGATTTACATGGATAGAACGAGAGGGATTTTAGCGAATCCTTTTACGGAATACATTCGAAGTGCATTACAGATTGTATTGCAGGACTTTAGTAAGGATGCGGTTTTCCATTATTTGAGAACCGGATTGTGCGGATTTGAGCAGACAAATATTGATCGCTTGGAGAATTATATCCGGCGGTTTGGAATTCGTGGCAGGAAACAATGGAGCAATCAGTTTGTTTATAAGGAAGAAGAGGGGGAAAATGGTTTAATTCAGCTTGCACTTTATAATGAGATGCGAGAACAGCTGTTAACCCAGCTTGCACCATTGCTTGGCGAGCGTGAGACAACCGGCGAATTAGTGCGGGCAGTATACGAGTTTTTGGTACAAAATGAATTGCAGCAGAAGCTGAGTCGCTTTGAACAGAAATTCAAGGCGGAGGGCGATTTGGCAAGAGCAAAGGAATACGGACAGATTTATGGATTTGTCATTGATTTGTTAGACCAGATAGAAGGACTTTTACAGGAAGAAAAAATGGATTTGCAGGAGTTCTCCGATATTCTGGATGCTGGTTTTTCGGAAATATCAGTAGGAACGATTCCACAGAATGTTGACAGGGTGGTAATTGGTGATATAGAAAGAACCCGTTTGAAACAGGTAAAGGTGCTCTTTTTCATGGGAATCAATGATGGCAATATTCCAAAAGGCAGCGGTGGCGGTGGTATTATTTCTGACATTGACCGGGAATTTTTGCAGGAGTCCGGCTGGGAACTTGCACCGACACCAAGACAGCAGATGTATATTCAGCGTTTTTATCTGTATCTGAATATGACGAAGCCTTCCGAACAGCTGTATTTATCTTATGCGAAGATTGGCAATGATGGCAAGAGTATGCGCCCGGCGTATTTGATTGACGTCATGCAGAAATTATTTCCTACTCTTGTGATAAAAAGACCGGAGCTTTTACCAGTGGAAGAACAGCTTGCAAGTGGTAATGATGGTATAATGCTCTTTACGGATTTGCTGCGGGAGTATGCAGCAGAACGATTAAATTCGGGTGAAGAGAAGAAGCTGTTTACCTTTTATCATAGTTATCACAGCAATCCGGTGTATCAGAGCCAGATAGACCGTTTGCTTGAAACAGCTTTTTATCACTATCAGAGCAATCCGTTGTCTAAGCAGATTACCAAAGCCTTATATGGAAGTCTATTGCAAAACAGTGTCAGTCGTCTGGAAAAATATGCGGCTTGTGCTTATGCGCATTTCCTACAATATGGACTTTCACTAAAGGAAAGGGAAGAATACAGCTTTGAAGATGTGGACATGGGAAACGTGTTTCACGGTGTATTAGAGTTATTTGCGGATAAGTTAAAAGAGAATCATTATACATGGTTTGATTTTCCGAAAGAAGTCGGCGAACAGATTTTAGACGAGGCAATAGAGGCATACGCGGTAACTTATGGGGAAACCATTCTGTTTTCCAGTGCCAGAAATCAATATCTGTTGTACCGTATTAAGCGGATTCTGAACCGGACGATACAGACACTGCAGACACAGCTTCGTAAGGGATCTTTTATGCCGGAACACTTTGAGATGTCTTTCTCTATGTTAGAGGATTTGGATGCTGTAAACATTGCGCTGACCGGAGAAGAGAAAATGAAGCTTCGTGGTCGCATCGACCGGATTGACACATGCGAGGAAGATGATACGGTTTATGTCAAAGTAATCGATTATAAGTCTGGTACGCGCAAGTTTGATTTGGCGGCATTGTATTATGGCTTACAGTTACAATTGGTGGTCTATATGAATGCGGCAGTAGAGATAGAGAAAAAGAAACACCCGGATAAAAAAGTCGTTCCGGCGGCAATGCTTTATTATCATATAGCGGACCCGATGATAGAAGATGGGCAGCGATTGACACCTGAGCAGTTAAACCAGAAATTGTTACAGGAATTGAAGATGACCGGTGTAGTCAATGAAAATGACAGAGCTATCAGTTTATTGGATGGAACATTTTCGGACAAGTCCGATATTCTCCCGATTGAGCGGAAAAAAGACGGTTCTTTTTCTGCTTACTCAAGTGTCATAAATGAAAAAGATATGGAAACTGTATCGAATTATGTAAACTATAAAATTAAGGAACTTGGAACCGGTATTTTGCAGGGGAACATTGCAGTCAATCCATGTGAACAGAACGGAAACAATGCCTGTACCTACTGTGCATACAAGAGTGTATGTGGCTATGATAAGGGAATTGATGGTTATGAATTGCGAGAACTTGAGAAGCTTCCGCAGGAAGAGGCATTAAAAGCAATGCAGGAAGCAATGGATTCATAGGGCATAATGAATTCGCAGGAAACAGTGGATTCGCAGAAAACAGAGTTGAGGAAAGAGTAATATGAGTGTTTCATTTACAAGTGAACAACAGAAAGTAATCGACACACATGGCTGTAATCTGTTGGTATCTGCGGCAGCAGGTTCCGGTAAGACTGCAGTTTTGGTGGAGCGAATTGTGAAGATGGTCAGTGACGGGGAACACCCGGTAGATATTGACCGTCTTCTTGTGGTAACTTTTACGAATGCGGCGGCAGCAGAAATGCGTGAGCGAATCAGTAATGCGATAGCCGCCAAACTGGTTAAAGAGCCGGAGAATGAGCATTTACAGCGACAATCTGCGCTTTTGCACAATGCGCAGATTACGACCATAGACAGTTTCTGTCTGTTTGTGATTCGAAATCATTTTCATACGATTGGACTTGATCCGGGATTCCGAATTGCTGATGAAGGAGAATTGAAGCTGCTTAGGCAGGACGTATTGAGTGATGTTTTGGAGCAGTGCTATCAACGCGGTGAGGAAGCCTTCTTGCACTGTATGGAATATTTCAGCACTGGAAGTCGTGACAAAGCGGTGGAAGAGGCGGTTTTGAAATTATATGATTTTGCCATGAGTTATCCGTTTCCGAAGGAATGGCTGAAAGCACGGAAAAGAGATTATCAGATTCCGGAGCAGACAGAGGATGAGCCGGACAGCACACTTATGCAGCTTTCGTGGATGCAGGAATTGATGGGAAATACGGATTGGTTGTTACGTGGGATGATAGACCGGATTAGTCAATGTATTATCATCTGCGAGGAACCGGACGGACCATACATGTATGGAGAACTATTAGAGCAGGAAAAAGAAAAACTGGAGAAGCTGATAGTTGCAAAAACTTATGAGGAACGTTACACGGCATTTGAGAAAATAGAGTTTGGCAGACTGCCCTCGAAAAAAGATGATACGGTATCACCGGAGAAACGAGAACTGGTAAAAAATACACGAACAGAAATAAAAGAGCAGGTACAGAAGCTGCAAAAAGAATTTTTTGCCTGTTCGGAAGACGAAATAAAACGCCAGATGGAAGTCTGTGAGGAAGCGGTTTGCGCATTGGTGGATTTGACAGTGCTGTTTCAAGAGAATTTTGAGGCAGCAAAGCGGTCAAAGAATCTGATTGACTTTGATGATATGGAGCACTTTGCACTTTCTATTCTATTAGAGAAAAAGGAAAATGGCAGTTTCGCCCCGACCCCTACGGCATTGGAATATCGAAGCCATTTCACAGAGATTTTGATTGACGAATATCAGGACAGTAATCTGGTTCAGGAATATTTATTGTCAGCCATTTCCGGAGAAGCAGAGGGAAACTTCAATCGATTTATGGTTGGTGATGTGAAGCAGAGTATTTATAAATTCCGTCTGGCAAGACCGGAATTGTTTCTGGAGAAATATAATACTTATGACACCACAGAAGGAAAAGAAACGCTTCGAATCGATTTGCATAAAAATTTCCGAAGCAGAGAAGAGGTTCTGACCTCGGTTAATGCTGTTTTCTCACAGGTAATGAGACCGAGATTAGGTGGAATTGCATATGATGATGCGGCAGCGCTGTATCCCGGCGCGGTTTATCCAGAAAGCAAGAATAACACCGAACTGCTTTTGTTTGAGGAAGTGGAAGAAGCCAGAGGGATTGCAGGGAAAATAAGAGAACTTATGGCTTCCTTTCAGGTAACGGACAAAGAAACCGGGGAACTTAGAAAAGTCAGCTATAAAGATATTGTGATTCTGCTTCGTACCACAAGCGGTTGGGATGAAGAGTTTAAGCAGATTTTGGAGGAAGAAGGAATTCCGGTGCACGTAACTTCTAAGACCGGATATTTTGCGGCAATGGAAGTACAGGAATTGTTACATTTCCTGCGAGTTCTGGATAATCCGTTACAGGATATTCCATTCTATGGAGTGTTACATTCTTATTTCGGTGGATTTACGGAAGAAGAAATTGCAGTAGTGAAAGCAGCCTTTCCCAAGAAAAGATATCTGTATGATGCAGCGGTGGAATATGCAGCAGAAAAGAGCGAATCATGTGAACAGGAACGTCATGCAATAGCAGAAGATAAATATGAACAACTTTATAAGGAAGCTCTTGTGCAGAAGTTGCGCACCTTCCTATCAAAGATAGAGCATTATCGTGAACTGGCAGTTTATATGCCGGTGCATGAACTGTTGCAGACCATCATCAGAGATTACGCTTATCTTTCTTATGTGGCAGCCAGACCGAGTGGCAATAAACGGCGTGCCAATGTGGAGATGCTGCTTGTGAAGGCCTCGGATTATGAGAAGACAAGCTATTATGGTCTGTATCATTTCCTGCGTTATATCGAGCAGCTGGAGAAGTATGATGTAGACTATGGCGAAGCTAATTTGCAGGATGAAAATGCAGATGTGGTGCGAATTATGAGTATTCATAAAAGCAAAGGTCTGGAATTCCCGGTCTGTATCGTAGCCGGACTGGCAAAGAACTTTAACAACCGGGATACCAATGAACGGTTGGTGCTGGATGTGGATTTGGGAATTGGTGTGGACTATGTGAATTCGAAGCAGAGAGTTCATAGCCGTAACATTCGCCGGAATTTTATTGCATCCAAAATACGGCAGGACAATCTGGCAGAAGAACTTCGTATTCTGTATGTTGCCATGACGAGAGCCAAAGAGAAACTGATTATGACAGGCGTTCTGAAAAATCCAGAGAAAAAATTTGCTTCGTTGCAAATCGCACAGGGAATTAAAGAACGGGTTTTTCCTTATGATATGTTGTTGCAGATGGGAAGCTTTCTGGATGTGATGTTGCTTGCAACTGCCAGAACATTTGAACAGGAAGATAATAAAATAACCGTGTCTGTTATCGGTCCTGAAGACATGCTGGAGAAACAGGTAAAAGAGTCGGTAGGAAAAGAAAATGCCAGACAGAAACTTCTTTTATCGAATGGCGAACAGGATATTGATAAAAAACTGATGAAGCAGATGGAAGAAAAATTTTCCTATCAGTATCCGTATGAAAATCTGCGAGAACTTTATACAAAGACAACAGTGTCGGAACTTAAGAAAGCAGGAATGCAGGAAGATGCGGAATTTGCTTTTTCTTTATATGAAGAAGAACCGATTGTGCCTTATCTGCCCAAATTCATCAAGCAGGAGGAAAAAGTCAGTGGAACGGACAGAGGTAGTGCGTTCCATAAGGTAATGGAATTGTTTGATTTCAAATCCTTGTTGAGCCAAAATACAGAGGATAAAGTACAGATGACAGAAATGGTACAGAATGCGCTTTCACAGATGTTACAGGAAGGAACGCTTTCTAAGACTTATTACGGAGCGGTTTCGGTTCCGAAGCTTGTACTTTTTCTACAAAGTGACGTGGCAAAAAGGATGGCAGAGGCTGACAGCAAAGGGAAACTTTATAAGGAGCAGCCTTTTGTACTGGGACTTCCGGCGAATCGTTTGCGGGAAAATTTCCCGGAACAGGAAACTGTTCTGATTCAGGGAATTATCGATGTTTTCTTTGAAGAAAATGGAAGTTATGTGGTATTGGACTACAAAACAGATGTGGTAAAAACACCGCAGGAATTGATAAAACGTTATCAGGTACAGTTGGATTATTATGCGGAAGCATTGGAACAACTGTCTGGGTACAAATTTTCCGGCAAGGGAATGAAGACGGCAGAAAAAATGATATATTCCTTCGGGTTGGGGAAAGAAATACGGTTAGACTAAGCGTGTTCAAAGAAATAAAAATAGTGTAGAAGATAGTGCATTTGAAGTAATTATACTTCATTGCAACTATCTTCTTTTTTTACGTTGTTTTACTTTTACCTTAATTATAATTTACAAAATTTTACAGGCACATGATAGTTGCTTTACATGGGGATTTGCTATATTCAGACGTAGAGAGATGTAAAGGTTGGGAAAATTAAGTCATTAGGAGGCGTATCGTGACAGAGACAGAAATTGTACTGAAAAATGTGTGTAAAGTTTATGACAATGGATTTGAGGCAGTGCGTGATGTAAATCTGCAAATTCGACCAAAAGAATTCATTATTTTTGTAGGACCGTCAGGATGTGGTAAATCAACTACCTTGCGTATGATTGCCGGTCTGGAAGAAATTTCATCAGGAGAACTTTGGATTGGAGATGTTTTGGCAAACTTTCTGGAACCCAAGGAGCGAGAACTGTCAATGGTATTCCAGAATTATGCTTTATATCCCAATATGAGCGTATATAAGAACATTGCTTTTTCACTGGAAATAAGAGGTGTTAAAAAAGCAGAAGTGGATAAAAGAGTAAAAGAAACGGCAAAGCTGTTAGGTTTAGAAGAGGTGCTTGACCGAAGACCGAAGGATTTGTCCGGTGGACAGAGACAGCGAGTGGCTATTGGCAATGCAATTATCCGTAATCCGGAAATTTTGTTGATGGATGAACCACTTTCCAATCTGGATGCGAAGCTGCGCGGACAGATGAGAGTAGAACTTGCGAAGCTTCATGAGACATTGGGAAATACCATTATTTATGTAACGCATGACCAGACCGAGGCGATGACACTTGGTACCAGAATTGTAGTTATGAATGAAGGTGTGATTCAACAGGTTGATACGCCGGAACGTCTTTATGATAATCCGGTAAATCAGTTTGTGGCAGGATTTATTGGTTCTCCGGCAATGAATTTTATTGATTGCACCATTCAGAGAAATGCAGCAGTTCTGCAGATGGGCATTGAGAGAATTGGTTGTAATGCTAAAATTGCAGGTTGGTTAGAAGATATCGAGAAGCGTAGTGATTTGGTTGTTGGAATACGCCCGGAAGCGTTTCTGGATGAATACCGTAAGGAAAAGATGCAACGGGATGATTTGGGCGACGACCAGAAAATGATTGTTACAATAACACATCGAGAACTTCTGGGTAATGAAGTTTTGTTATATTTTGACTTCTGTGGTAAAAACTGCTGCATGAAAGCATCGGTTGATAATTATGCCAAAGCAGGAAATATGATTCCGGTCTGGGTAGATGTGAACAAAATCCATCTTTTTGATAAAGAAACCGGTAAGAATCTATTCTATGAAAAAAACTTTTCCATAGGAAAAGAGAAAGCAAATAGATGAAAGGAAAAATAAATTAAGATGAAAAGCAAAGTAAAAAAATTCAGTGTGGAACCTTATACATATCTGATACCAAGTATTCTGATATTTAGTATCTTTCTGTTTTATCCTTTTTTTAAAACAATTTATCTGAGTTTATACAAAACAGATAAGATGGGTCTTCCTAAGAAATTTGTGGGACTGGAAAATTATATTAACTTATTAACTTCCAAGTCTTTTTATAACAGTCTTGCAGTTACATTGATTTTCGTTGCCATTGTTGTAGTAGGCAGTATGGTGATTGGTCTGGCAGGAGCTGTTTTGTGTAATAAGGCATTTCCGGGTATTCGTATTTTCAGTACCGCCTATGCATTGCCAATGGCGATTGCAAGTAGTTCGGCAGCTATGATTTTCAAAATAATGCTGCATCCTTCGGTTGGTATTCTGAACAAAATTCTTGGACTGAACATTAACTGGGTTGCCGACCCGAAATATGCACTTGTGTGTGTGGCATTGTTGACGGCATGGCTTAACTCAGGTATTAACTTCCTGTATTTCAGTGCCGGACTCAGTAATATTGATGAAACGATTTATGAAAGAGCCAGTGTAGATGGAGCTTCTGAATTTCAGAAGTTTACCCGTCTGACTTTGCCGGGACTTAGCCCGATTATCTTTTACACATTAGTGGTAGATATTATTCAGGCATTCCAGTCATTCGGACAGGTTAAAATCTTGACACAGGGTGGACCGGGCGAAAGCACGAATCTGATTGTTTACTCCATTTATAGGGATGCATTCTTTAACTTCCGTTTCGGAAGTGCAGCTGCACAGTCAGTCGTTTTATTCATCATTATTATGGCACTCACTTTGATTATGTTTAAGGTGGAAAAGAAAGGAGTTAAATATTAATGGAACAGGTAATAACCAATAAGAAAGCAATTTATAAAAGCAGTAACGTTGACATTGAACAGATTCGTGAAACCATGTACCGCAGACAGAAGGCGGTTCGCTTCAGAAGAACAGCACTTCGTTTAAG
Organism: Lachnospiraceae bacterium; assembly: GCA_017623295.1. Lineage (GTDB taxonomy): Bacteria > Bacillota > Clostridia > Lachnospirales > Lachnospiraceae > UBA3282. Next base: position 43,335 of record JAGAPK010000060.1, read on the forward strand.
CGCAAATATTGTGATGGCACTGATTATTTTATTGCCGCTTTTATATGCAATCAGTGTGGCTTTTATGCCATCCAGCGAATTGTTTACAACAGAATTAAATATTTTACCGCAAAATCCTACGCTGGAAAATTTCAAGCAGGCATTAGCAAAAGTACCGCTGCTTCGTTTTGTAGGCAATTCCTTTCTGGTAGCAGGTCTGATTACGGTTGGACAGATTATTTCCTGCTCTCTGGCAGCATTCAGTTTTTCCTTCCTGGATTTTAAAGGAAAAAATATACTGTTTATGTTAGTTATGGCAACTATGATGATTCCGGGCGAAGCAACCATTATTTCCAATTACTTAACTGTCAGCAGCTGGGGATGGCTGGATTCCTATCAAGTGTTGATTGTACCTTATTTAACAAGCGCAATGGGTATCTTCCTGTTTAGACAGTTCTATTTATCTTTCCCGATTTCACTATATGAATCGGCTAAGATTGATGGCTGCAAGAACCTCCGATTCATTGTGCAGATTCTGATTCCACTTACCAAATCAGCAATCGGTGCGATGGCAGTTTATACCTTTATCAATGCTTGGAATATGTATATGTGGCCATTGTTGGTAACAGGTTCTGATACAATGCGTACAGTACAGATTGGTATTGGTATGTTAGACAGTGTGGATTCTCAGTCTATTACCCTGATGATTGCAGGTGTTGTTATGATTATCCTGCCATCCTTATCTATTTTCATCGTAGGACAGAAGCAGTTAATTAAAGGAATGTTCTCTGGCGCAGTCAAAGGCTAGAAGTACATAAAAAATATTATAATTTATGAGGAGAAAAGTATGAAAAAAAGAGTAGTAGCATCATTATTGACAGTAGCTATGGTAACAAGTGTTATGACGGGGTGTGGTTCTTCCACAGAAACAGCAGAAAGCACAGAAACAGCAGAAAGCACAGAAACAACAGAAAATACAGAAGCAACAGCAGATACAGGAGCTAATGTAGAATCTGTGGAAAATGCAGATGAAATTACAGCAATGGATGAAAGTCAGCTGAATGGAACAACAATCACTTTCTGGCATGCAATGGGCGGTGTCAATGGAGAAGCACTGGATTATCTGGTAAATAAATTTAATGAAGAAAACGAATATGGTATCACAGTTGTATCCGAATATCAGGGTTCTTATGATGATGCAATCAACAAATTAAAAAGTGCGCAGCTTGGTAATATGGGAGCTGATTTAGTGCAGGTATATGATATCGGAACGAGATTTATGATTGACTCTGGCTGGATTGTACCAATGCAGGATTTAGTAGATGCAGATGGTTTTGACCTTTCCGTTATTGAGCCAAATATTGCAGCATATTATACGGTTGGCGATACCTTGTATTCTATGCCATTTAACTCATCTACACCAATTCTTTATTATAACAAGGATATGTTTGAGGCAGCAGGCGTGGAAGCAGCACCAACAAGCTTTGAAGAAATCAAAGAAGTGGGTGACAAATTACAGAGCACAGGCGTAGAAGAAGTTATTTCCCTTTCCATTTACGGATGGTTTTTTGAACAGTTTACCTGCAAACAGGGTCTGGAATATGTGAACAACGGCAATGGACGTGATTCCTATGCAACAGCCGTTTCTTTTGATGAAAATGGAGCAGCATTAAATATTTTAACAGCATGGAAAGATTTGTACGATAATGGGTATGCTCCTAATGTAGGACGTGGTGGCGACGCCGGTCTTGCTGATTTCTCAGCCGGAAAATCTGCTATGACACTTGGCTCTACAGCATCTTTGAAACAGATTTTACAGGATGTAAATGGTAAGTTTGAAGTAGGTACTGCTTACTTCCCAACAGTAGTAGAAGGCAGTGAAGGCGGTGTTTCTATCGGTGGTGGTTCTCTCTGGGCATTGGATAATGGTGATGATGTGCAGAAGGCAGCAACATGGAAATTCGTTAAATTCCTCGTTTCCGCAGAATCTCAGGCATACTGGAATGCACAGACAGGTTACTTCCCGGTTACAACAGAAGCGCACACAGAGCAGGTGTTCTTAGATAACATTGAACAGTATCCTCAGTTCCAGACTGCGATCGATCAGCTTCATGATTCTGCACCACAGTATGCAGGTGCGCTGATTAGTGTATTCCCGGAAGCAAGAGCTATTGTAGAAACAGAGATTGAAAATATGCTTAACAATGGTGTGTCACCGGAAGATACCGTAGCAACCTTAGCAGACCAGATTAACGCATCTATCACAGAATACAACGAATTAAATTACTAATTATAATTGGATGGACAAAGATATGAAAACAGAAGTTTGGGCGCATCGAGGCGCATCCGGCTATGCACCGGAAAATACAATAGAAGCTTTTCGTATGGCTGCACAATTGAATGCAGATGGTGTAGAACTGGATGTGCAGCTGACAAAAGATGGAGAACTTGTAGTCATTCATGATGAAACGGTAGACAGAGTCAGTGACCGTGTCGGTTATGTGAAAGACTACACTTTGGAAGAACTGAAGAAAATGGATGTTGGAAATCCGATTCCGGGATTTGGAACTGCCAGAATTCCAACCTTGAAAGAAGTGTTGGAAGAACTGCGACCAACAGGAATGAAAATCAACATTGAATGTAAAACCGGTATTTTCTTCTATTCTGGTCTGGAAGAGAAGATGGTAAAATTGGTGGAAGACATGAAAATGACAGACAGAATCTGGTGTTCTTCCTTCAATCATGAATCCGTCCTGAAAGTAAAACAGCTTTGTCCGGCAATGAAAACTGGATTTTTGATTGCTGATGTCATTGTAGATGTAGCAGCTTACAGCAAGCGGTGCGGGGTAGATGCCCTGCACCCTGCGCTTTACCATATGCAGGATGAAAATCTGATAACAAAGTGCAAGGAAAATGGTCTGGAGGTGCATGTCTGGACAGTCAACGAAAAAAACGACATGAAAAAATTATGTCAGGCAGGCGTAGAAGCCATTATAACCAATTTCCCGGATAATGCAAGAAATGTGGTGGACAGTTTATGATTTGCAGAAAGGATTTAGAACTGCTTTTACAAAAGAAACTGTTTCTGTTTGATATTGATGGTACACTGGCGCTTGGTGATGAATTACTGGATGGAACCATACAACTGATTGACTACCTGAGAAAGAGTGGACGAACCGTTTTCTTCACAACCAATAATTCTACCAAAAGCCGGGAAGATTATGTAGAATATTTTGCAAAGCATGGTATGCAGGTAGAAAAGGAAGAAGTTCTGACAGCCGGCATATTGACTTTGCTTTTTTGTAAGGAAAATTTAGAGCAGAAAAAGATTTTTCTAATGGGTACGCCTTCGTTGAAAAAGGAAATGGAAAAAGCCGGATTGCTTATTACAGAACATTACGAAGAGGATGTGGACTGTGTGGTGGCGGCTTTTGATACCACACTTAGCTTTCAGAAGCTGGAAGATGCAAGCAGACTTCTAAGTACCAAAGAAGTGATGTTTCTGGCATCGAACCCGGATTTATGCTGTCCGACCGGTTTTGGGGCTGTGCCGGATTGCGGTTCCATCTGTGCTATGTTAAAAAATGCCACAGGACGGGAACCGAAATATTTGGGAAAACCATATCCTGATATCGTAAATCAGTGTCGGAAGATGTCCGGCATTTCCGCGCAGGAAACTGTGCTTGTCGGCGATAGAATTTATACCGATATGGCATGTGCGGAGAATGCAGGAGTAGACGGAATCCTTGTGTTAAGCGGCGAAGCGACCAAGAAAGATGCACACGCCTGTGGACTTCAGATTCCTTATGTATTTCAGGATGTGCGGGAATTATATCAATATTTATCTTCATAAACGTTATACCTTCACGATTCCGGCGAACTACGGAGCAGAGAATCTGGAAGCATTACTGGATGAGAACGGCTACTGTGGCTTCATGTATCTGTTAAGTGTGTTTGGTGGAAGTGAGATTGCAGAATAAGTAATACGATAAAAAACACAAAATAAAACGGCTAAGAGTAAAATGAAAAAAGGAGATAGCGGGAACTATCTTCTTTTTTTGTTGCGTTTGTTGTAAATGCATTGTTATTATACAAAAGCAAGAAATAAAATATATATGTAAAATATAGTTGACAAATGCAAAAGACGGTAATATACTAAGACTATAAGAACGAAAGGAGTCAGCATATGAAGAACTTGAAAATGAAATTTGCCAGAATTGAACAGGATATTTCGCAGATTGAACTGGCAAACAGAATTGGTGTAACTAGGCAGACTATCGGTATGATAGAGGCTGGTGATTATAATCCGTCATTGAAATTATGCATTGCGATTTGCAAAGAACTTGGTAAAACATTGGATGATTTATTCTGGGAGGAAGATAGTAATGAGAAATAGGAAAAGCAATTTGGATGAGATGCAGGAACAGAAATTATTACAGGTAGAGAAAAATGGCATGTGGCTGGCGTTCTGGGGCCTGCTAATTGCTATGGTAGTGCAAATGATGATTTATGGTTTTGATGTAAAAGAACAGCTTATCGGTGAGTGGGTTGTATTTATGTGTCTGGCACTTTATATGATTATAGGTTGTATGCGAATTGGTGTCTGGGACAGAAGAATGAAAGCAGATGCTAAGACAAACTTTCTGGTCAGTTTACTTGCCGGTGTTGTAACAGGTGTGATACTGGCAATCATCAATTATCGTTCTTATCAGATGATAGAAGGTGCGATTGCAACATTTGTTATCAATGTGATTGTTGTATTTGTAATGTGCTTTGTTGGCTTGACTTTTGTGTCACACCTTTATAAGAAAAGACTGGCAAAGCTTGAACAGGAAGTTGAGGACGAAGAGGAATAATTATGGTATCTTAAAGCAAACCGGAAAGTAATAAACTTTTCGGTTTGTTTTTTCGCTTTTTTTCGTACATACCTATGTTGATTATAACACCTTTTTTTGATATAATTTTTTAAATATGTTTTAAAAGCAGACACGAAGGAAAAGAGGAAAATCAGATGAAGCGAAATGCAATGAATTATATTAAGCAAATAATACAAGTGCTTTTTTTTGCAGTTATTTTATTTGTTATATTAGGAGAACTTTTTTTACCTTCGGAAAATAAAACGACTTATGAAAGCAACCTTTTTGAAGCAGAGTGGTCACAGGTTCTGGAAGATGGAAGCCGCATACCGATTTCCGTTCCGGGACAGGCAGATGTTGAAAAAGGTGAATGGCTGGCAATTGAAACGGTATTGCCGACCGATTTGTCTGATCGTGATTGGTTATGTGTCCGTAGCTCACAGCAGGATATGAAAATCTATGTGGATGGGGAATTACGAGAGAATTATACAACGGAGAATTCAAGACCTTTTGGCAAAAATAGTGTAAGTGCTTATGTATTTATAGATTTGTTAGAAGAAGATGGCGGCAAAGTAATGACAGTGGAAACGAAATCTTTTTCTATTTATTCCGGTGTAATAAATGAATTTTATTATGGGGATCGTATGTCTATATGGGTACATATTATTAAAGAAACCGGTCTGACGATTATTCTGGCATTTTCTCTAATGCTTTTTGCGATTGTCTGCATGATTTGTAGTGTTCTTTTATCCGTGCAGTATAAAAAAGTGAATCAGTTAGGATTTCTGGGCGCAGGTATCTTTTTATCAGCGGCATGGCTTGTTATGGAATCACGATTGCGCCAGTTATTGTTTCCGAATCTTTCGGTAGTAGGAAGTGTTGCATTTATGCTGTTGATGCTGCTGCCATTTCCTTTTGTTTTGTATATCAATGAAATCCAGAAAAGAAGATATCAGAAGCTATATGTGGCATTAGATGTGGTAATGTTTATAAATATGGCGGTATGTGTTATTTTACAGATTACTAATTGCAAAGATTTTCTGGAAACCATGTTTGCGATACATGGCATGATTGTAATTGCTATTGTAGTTATGATGATTACACTTATATTAGATTATAGAAGAGGATATTGGAAGGAATATGAAGCCGTTGCAATTGGTTTTCTGGGATTGACCTTCAGCGGAATAGCAGAACTTGTATTAGCCTATATGAAAAAACAGTCTATGTCAGGAATTGCTTTAAGTATTGGACTGTTATTCTTAATGGCAATGGCATTTACCAAAACCGGTCAGGAAGTATTGGAGAACGAGAAAAAGAAAGAAAAGGCGCTTTCTGCAAGTGCTTCCAAAGCAAGCTTCCTTGCTAATATGTCTCACGAAATTCGTACGCCAATTAATAGCGTAATTGGTATGAATGAGATGATTTTAAGGGAATGTACAGAACCTGAAATTAAAGAATATGCTTATAACATTCAAAGTTCCAGTAGAATTTTGCTTGGACTGGTAAATGATATCTTAGATTTTTCCAAGATTGAGGCAGGACAACTGCAGATTGTAGAGGGGCAGTATAATCCGACGGATTTGTTCCGCGATATTATTAAAGAACTGCGAAACCGTGCAGATAAGAAACATCTGAGCATTCGTTTACAGATTGATAAAGAATTACCATCGGGATTGATTGGTGATGAAATCAGAATCCGTCAGATTCTTTTAAATCTGATTTCTAATGCTGTGAAATTTACTACCGAAGGTACAATAACATTCAGTGTACAGGGGATTAAAAATGATGACGGTACTTTTGTTCTGAAAATGTCAGTGGCAGATACCGGTATCGGAATCCGCAAAGAGGATATTCCGAAGTTGTTCAGCAGCTTTACCAAGCTGGAGGACTATCGTTATATTTCTGTTGAAGGAAGTGGAATTGGTTTAAATATTGTAAAACATCTGGTAGACAGAATGCATGGTGATATGGTGGTACATAGTGCGCCGGAGAAGGGTTCTCTATTCACCATAAGTATTCCACAACAGGTAGTTGACGAAAAGCCTATTGGCGATTTGACTAAGGGAGTCAAAGAGGCAGAAGGAAGAAAAGCCTATAAAGAGTTATTTACAGCACCGGAGGCGAAGATTCTGGTGGTAGATGACAATACCATGAATTTGCAGGTAGTAAAAGGTTTGTTGAAAAAGACAAAGGTGCAGATTGATACAGTAGAGGGTGGCAGTGAATGTCTGGAGATATGTGCGGAAAAAGCATATGATTTAATTTTGATGGATCATATGATGCCGGAACCGGATGGAATTGAAACACTTCACTTGTTGCGCGAGAAAACGGATAATCCGAATGCTAAGATACCGATTATTGCTTTAACTGCCAATGCCGTTTCAGGAGTGAAGGAACTGTACTTATCAGAAGGCTTCGAGGATTACCTGTCAAAACCGATTGTTCCGGAAGAACTGGAGGGTATGTTAATCAAGTATTTGCCGGATGAGCTGGTTATCAAAGAGCAGGTACTGATAGAGAAGAATGAACCGGAAAGCAAATCGGCTAAGCAGGAAGAAGTACAATCCGAGGTCAAAGAAGAACAGAAGCCGGAGGAACAAAAAGTAGAAGAACAAAGTACGGAAGCGGATAAGCCTGCAGTTGATGAAATTGATATGGTAAAAGGCATGACTTATTGTGCAAATGATAAGGATATGTATTATGAACTCCTGCAGATGTTCTGTGACCAGAATGTTATCAATACAGGAAAACTGGAGAAATATTACGAAGAGAAGAATTGGAAAGATTTTTCTGTTCTGACACATGCCATTAAGAGTACCTCTCTTGGAATTGGTGCGGCTGTTTTCTCAGAGATGGCAAAACAGCAGGAATTTGCGGGCAAAGAAAATCGTGAGGATTTTATTCTGGAAACAAGAGATGAGTTTATGAATTCTTATCGTATTGTGAAAGAGAAAATACAGAGTATTTTGCGGGAAGCCGGTGCTTTGAAAGAGGAAGTGGCAGAAGCGCCAATGCCGGACAATGCGGAAATAAGTTTTGCTGAATATGAGAGTTTGTTAGAGAAAGTGCAAGACTTTGAAATGAATGAAGTTATTAAGCAGATAGATGGAATGCTTGATAAAACGGATGAAAAGGAAAAAGAGGTTCTAAACAGTATCAAGCATGCGGTAGAAGAATTTGATTATGATACCGCAGAAAAGGTGCTGAGTGATTGGATGCAGGACATGCGCACTAAGAAGGGCGAATGATATGAAAAAAATTATTTTGGTAGTAGATGATGACAAGACGAATTTAATGATAGCGCAGCGAGTTTTGTCTGATGAATATCGTGTTGCAGCGGTTAATTCGGGTGAATTATGTTTTCACTATTTGGAAAGAAATTGTCCTGAATTGATTCTTCTCGATATTCAGATGCCGGGAATGGATGGCTTTGAAGTAATGGAAAAGCTGAAACAGCATGAGGAATGGTGTCGTATTCCGGTTATTTTCTTAACGGCGGATAGAAGTGAAGAAACAGAGGAGAAGTGTTTCCGTGTTGGAGCCGTAGACTATATTGGTAAGCCTTTTGTTCCTGCAATTATGATACAAAGAGTTCGCAAAACATTAGAACTGGAAGATTACCGTAAGAGTCTGGAGCAGATGGTAGAGAAACAGCTGCAGAGAATTACACAGCTTCAGCAGGACATTATCTTCACAATGGCGAACCTCATCGAAAGTCGAGATGGTACAACTGGTGAACATGTCAGAAGAACCAGTATTTATACCGATATGTTGATTCGCCGCATGAAACAGCAGAATATTTATACAGAGGAACTGACAGCAGAATTTGTTGATTATATGCATAAAGCAGCGCCTATGCACGATATCGGTAAGATTACCGTTTCTGATATCGTATTGCAGAAGCCGGGGAAATTAACAGACGAAGAGTATACGATGATTAAAAATCATACGGTAGCCGGTGGCAAAATGATTCGGGAAAATATGAGCAGTCTTGTAGAACCGGAATTCATCGATATTGCCTATGATGTAGCAACTTATCATCATGAAAAATGGAATGGAAAAGGTTATCCGGAAGGAAAATCCGGGACCGATATTCCGCTTGCTGCAAGAATTCTTGCAGTTACAGACGTATTTGATGCACTTGTATCCAAACGTCAGTATAAAGCGGGAATGACTTTGGAGCAGGCTTTTGAGATTATGGCAAAAGACCGAGGAGAGAGTTTTGAGCCGATTATTTTAGATACCTTTTTCGAAATGGGAGAAGAACTTACCGAAGTCATGAAAGAGATGGAATAAGGAGTGCGCGATGGAGCAAAAGAAAAACGGATGGATTCAGGCATTACAGGAAGATGTAATGCGTTTGGATAAAAAACTGGTACAGATGTTCAGCCTGTTGTTTGTCGTACTGGCGGTACTTATGAGTGTTGTCAATCTGGTAGAAGGACACATTCAAATGACAAAAGTAACCGTATTAATGGCGATATGGATGTTAAGCAGTTTTGTTTTTTATAAAATCTGGAAAAACATATATCAGCTTATTATTCAGGTAATGAGTTTTATATTTGCATTGCTGTTGTATTTTCTGGTAATGGGAGGAGATGAAGGTTCCAGTTTCACATGGATATTCCTGCTTCCACCCGCAGCATGTTACTTTGTTGGTATGTATGTTGGTGGTTTGCTGAGTGTAGCGATGGGAATTATCATGGCAGTTTACATGTGGTCTCCGTTGCATGAATTGGGTTATACATATGAACAGGTGTACATTGTACGAATTCCGGTTGTATATCTGATTGAAGTTACGATGTGCCTGATTATTGAGTATCGGGCGTTGAATTATAGAAAGCAACAGGATATATTGTTGCAAAAGGCTGAGGCGGCGAATCATGCTAAGAGTGATTTCCTTGCTAATATGAGTCATGAAATCCGTACGCCGATGAATGCAATTCTTGGTATGTGTGAATTGGTATTAAATGAAGATTTAAGTGAGGAAGTACGTGAGAACTGCAATAACATTCATCTTTCCGGAAAGAATCTATTGGGTATTATCAACGATTTGCTGGATTTTTCCAAAATTGAGGCCGGAAAAATGGAGATTGTTGAGGATACTTATCAGCTGTCATCTCTTTTAAATGATGTTATTAATATGGCGATGGCACGAATGGGAAATAAAGGAATTGAATTTCTGGTAGACTGTGATCCTAATATTCCGGACAAGTTATACGGTGATGAAATTCGTATTCGCCAGATTATGGTAAATCTTCTGACAAATGCGATTAAGTTTACACGCGAAGGCGGTGTATTGTTCCAAATTCATGCAAGAGAAGAGCGTTATGGAATTAACCTGATTATTAAAGTGACGGATAGTGGTATTGGTATTAAGAAAGAAAATCAGGAGAAGGTTTTCAGTAGTTTTAGTCAGGTAGATACCAAGAAAAATCGTGCGATTGAAGGTACCGGACTTGGTCTGCCGATTTCCAAGAAATTAACCCAGATGATGGGTGGTTTCATTCATGTGGAAAGTGAGTATGGCGTAGGAACAGAGTTTACAGTTGTAATTCCACAGAAGATTATTGACCCAACACCGATTGTAGAAATCAAAGACAAAGAGAAGTTACACGTGCTTGTTTACATTCGTTTTCCGAAATTTGAGTATTCCTTTGTCGGTGAGAATTATCGGAATGTTATTCATAATATGGGAACTGGCTTTGATCTTGATTATAAGCTGTGTGATACTTTTGAAGAGGCCAGAGAAGAACTGGAACAGAAAGAATATACGCATCTGTTTATAGCAAGAGAAGAATATGCTGAGAATCAGGCTTATTTCAACCAGTTTATAAACAAAATGGATATTGCAGTGGTACAGAACCGAGATAACCGTATTCCGGTTGCAGAGGGAATTCGAAATGTTTATAAGCCATTTTATGTTTTATCCGTTGGTAACGCCATTAACCGCGTAAATGTTATAAATGATTTGGCACAGAAAAATATTAACAGAGGTCGATTTACTGCACCGGATGCCAAGATTCTGGTAGTAGATGATAATGCTATGAATCTGAAGGTTGCACTTGGACTTATGAAACCGTATCGAATGATGGTAAGAACGGCTGACAGCGGACAGGAAGCAATTGATTTGATGAAGCAGCAGCAGTTTGACATTGTATTTATGGATCACATGATGCCGGGCATGGATGGTGTGGAAACGGTTCATAAGATAAGAAGTTCTTCGAATCCATATTTCCAGAATGTTCCAATTGTGGCTCTGACAGCTAATGCGGTTAACGGAGCAAGAGAGATGTTTTTGGAAGAAGGATTCCAGGATTTTGTTGCTAAGCCAATTGAAATCAGTGCTTTGGAACGTTCCTTGAGAAAATTTTTGCCGCGTGATTTGATAAAACATGAGGAAAGGGAGATACAGGATAATGAAAAATAGTATGGTTATGGTATCAACAGACTGTGTATGCGATATTCCCAATTCCTATCAGAAAAAATACGGCATTAAAATGATGTATTATTATGTACAGACAGAAGAAGGGCGTTTTCAGGACATAAAAGAAGTCTCTTCTAATAATCTGTTAGAGTATTTGCGTGAAGGGAAAAAAGCATATAGCAGTTCGGCACCCAAAGAAGAGTATGAAGAGTTTTTCCGCGCACTTAGAGCAAAGCATACTGGACCAGTTATACATATCTGTATGGCGCAGCATGTCAGTGTTGCTTATGAGGTGGCGAGTGAAGCAGCATTAAATTTTGAAGATGTTTATGTGGTTGATTCAGGGCATTTGTCCGGAGGAATGGCAATTTTAGTGCTGATGGCAGCAGATATGGCACAAAGAGGTGCATCCTACGAACTGATTATGGAAGAAATCAGAAGAATGCGGGAAAAGGTTTCTTCAAGCTTTAGTGTGGCATCCACTGAATCATTATATCGAAACGGAAGAATTAACAAAAAGATTTTTCAGATTTGTAATGCATTACTGTTACATCCTGTTTTAAATTTGCATGATAGCAAAATGGTTCCGTCATGGATTTGTATCGGAAAACAAAAGAGTTTTGCGAAAGCATATTTAAGATGGGCGTTACGAAAAAGGAAAAGTATTAATACGGAAATTGTTTTCCTCATTACGGCGGGATGTTCTTATGAGTTTCAGGAGTTTCTGAAAGAAGAAATGTTAAAAATTGTACCATTTAAAAAAGTGATTACCAATACAGCATCAGGCACTATTTGCTGTAACTGTGGAGATGGAGCATTTGGTGTATTATTTGTAAGAGAATAAGTCACTTTTGGAAGAAAGCGTCATATGATAAAAGGAAAATGTATCTGCCATAAGTATGGCATGGAGTTTTAGATGGCGTATTCGAATTATGAACCGGTGACTGGCACTATTATGAATCTCTCCAGAGGGAACGACTGTTGTAGCCAAATGATGTCAGTTTATACGGGAAATGGCATTGTTAATTTTATGATAGGTCCACAGACAAGAGTAATTGACAGCAGACAGTTGCGGCGAGGCATACAGGTGACAGCATTTTATGATAATAGCCTCCCGGTTCCACTTATTTTTCCACCACAATATCAGGCTCAGATTGTAACCGTATTGGATGGCAACGAACAGGTTATGCTTTCAAGATTCGATAGAAATCTTCTGGCAGAAGATGGTTCGCTGCAATTAAACATTGCAAGAAGCACTGTTGTAGAAACGATTAACGGGCAAAGCGTAAGCTGTCAGCTGGGTAATCAGACATTGCTTGTTTATTATACGGTAACGACCAGAAGTATTCCACCACAGACTACACCGAGGAAGGTCGTTGTATTATGCGATAATGGGTAAGGGAATACAGGATAAAATAGTACAAAAGTATAAATTTGAAATACAGGAAGGGATATAAGTGGCAAAAACAATTATAAAAGAAATAATTCATGCTAAAGGTGTGGATATCGGAATATATACAATGGATTTTGAAAATGAGTTTATATCTTTAACAGATATCGCAAAATATAAAAGTGAAGATCCGACAGCAGTAATTCAGAATTGGATGCGTAATAGAGATGTCATTGAATTCTTGGGACTATGGGAAAGTCTCCATAATTTAGATTTTAAACCCCTCGAATTCGAGGGGTTTAAAAATCAAGCAGGTGCAAATGCATTTACGATGTCTCCCAAAAAATGGATTGATGCCACAAACGCAATAGGAATCGTTTCAAAGTCAGGCCGTTATGGTGGAACTTTTGCTCATTCGGATATTGCGTTTGAATTTGCTTCATGGATTTCGCCCGAATTCAAGCTATATATTATTAAAGATTATAAACGTTTAAAAACAGAAGAAAATAGTCGTTTATCTTTGAATTGGAATTTGAATCGGGAGATTTCTAAATTAAATTATCGAATTCATACAGATGCGATTAAATCCAATTTGATTCCACCAGAATTAACACCGGAACAAATTGGATTGGCATATGCAAGTGAAGCCGATATGCTAAATGTAGCATTATTTGGTAAAACAGCAAAACAGTGGCATGCAGAAAATCAAGGAAAAAAGGGAAATATCAGAGATTATGCAACCCTCAATCAGCTATTGGTTCTTGCTAATATAGAAAGTTATAATGCGATATTGATTGAGCAGGGAAGAAGCCAGTCAGAAAGATTAGTGATTTTGCATGACTTGGCTGTGAAGCAGATGCAGACGATGGAATCGTTGAATAAGTCAAATTTACCCCAAATAGGAAAGAATAAATGCTAAGAAGCGTTAAGATTGTAAAGCCCATAGCCAAAAATCAAAATGTTATGGGCTTTATAATTTTTTTAGAAATGAATTAGCACTCACCTATTGACAGTGCTAACAAAACGAGTTATTGTTATAGCATAAATAGAACAAACAACAAAAACATGAGAAACATATGTAAAAGAGGACAATACATATGTAAAAAGAGACAATACTATAACAGGAGGTAGAGATTATGAATTTGACGAAATTTACCCAGAAGTCCATGCAGGCAGTTGAACAATGCGAACGTCTTGCATACGAATATGGAAATCAGGAAATTGAACAGGAACATCTTCTCTATAGTCTTCTTACCATAGAGGATAGCCTGATTCTGAAACTGATTGAGAAAATGGAAATCCAGAAAGAATATTTCTTAAATCGTGTGGAGCAGGGCTTGCAGAAAAGAGTGAAAGTACAAGGCGGGCAGATTTATGTCGGTCAGGACTTAAACAAAGCGTTGGTAACCGCTGAGGATGAAGCGAAACAGTTAGGGGACGAATATGTCTCCGTAGAGCATCTTTTCCTGGCAATGATAAAACACCCAAATAAGGAAATTAAAGAGATTTTCCGTGAATTTGGTATCACAAGAGAACGTTTTTTGCAGGCACTTTCTACTGTGCGTGGTAATCAGAGAGTGACTTCTGACAACCCGGAAGCAACTTATGATACTCTTGAAAAATACGGACAGGATTTAGTGGAAAAAGCTAGAAATCAGAAACTTGATCCGGTTATCGGCAGAGATAATGAGATTCGAAATGTGATTCGTATTTTGTCCCGTAAGACTAAGAACAATCCGGTGCTTATTGGCGAACCGGGCGTTGGTAAAACAGCGGTAGCAGAAGGTCTGGCACAGCGTATTGTACGTGGAGATGTACCACAGGGGCTAAAGGATAAAAAGATTTTTTCACTGGACATGGGTGCACTGGTAGCAGGTGCCAAATATCGTGGTGAGTTTGAGGAACGTCTGAAAGCGGTGCTGGATGATGTGAAAAACAGTGATGGACAGATTATTCTTTTCATTGATGAGCTGCATACCATTGTGGGTGCTGGTAAAACAGATGGTGCGATGGATGCCGGAAATATGTTGAAGCCTATGCTTGCGCGTGGAGAACTTCATTGTATTGGTGCTACAACTTTGGATGAATACCGCCAGTATATTGAGAAAGACCCGGCATTGGAACGCCGTTTCCAACCGGTTCTGGTAGACGAACCGACCGTAGAAGACACTATTTCCATTTTGCGTGGTTTGAAAGAACGCTATGAAGTATATCATGGTGTGAAAATTATGGACAATGCGCTTGTCAGTGCGGCAGTGCTTTCAAATCGTTACATTTCAGATAGATTTTTGCCGGATAAAGCGATTGACCTGGTGGATGAAGCGTGCGCACTGATTAAAACAGAACTTGACTCTATGCCGACGGAACTGGATGAATTGCAGCGTAAAGTAATGCAGATGGAAATTGAAGAAACGGCATTGAAGAAAGAAGACGACCGTTTGAGTAAGGAACGTCTGGAACAGTTACAAAAAGAGTTGGCTGAGTTAAAAGAAGAATTAAAGAACCGTCTTGCACAGTGGGAGAATGAGAAAGCTTCGGTTGAAAAGCTTTCTAAAATCCGTGAAGAAATCGATGACGTGAATAATCAGATTCAGATTGCCCAGCGTGAAGGTGATTACGAGAAGGCAGCAGAACTTAGCTATGGAAAATTGCCAAGCTTAAAACAACAGTTAGAAATAGAAGAAGAAAATGTGAAAGCAAAAGACTTATCACTGGTACACGAAAGTGTTTCGGATGAAGAAATTGCCAAAATTATTTCCCGTTGGACCGGTATTCCGGTTGCAAAACTGACGGAAAGTGAGCGAAACAAAACTTTACATCTGGATGAAGAATTACACAAACGTGTCATCGGACAGAACGAAGGTGTTACGAAAGTAACAGAAGCCATCATTCGTTCCAAAGCGGGTATCAAAGACCCGAAAAAGCCAATCGGTTCCTTTTTGTTCTTAGGACCTACCGGTGTTGGTAAAACAGAGCTTGCCAAAGCACTGGCAGCCTCTTTGTTTGATGATGAGAACAATATGGTTCGTATCGATATGAGTGAGTATATGGAGAAATACTCTGTATCCAGACTGATTGGAGCGCCTCCGGGATATGTTGGTTATGAAGAAGGTGGACAGTTGACCGAGGCAGTCAGAAGAAAGCCTTATTCGGTAGTGCTTTTTGATGAAGTAGAGAAAGCACACCCGGATGTATTCAACGTTTTGTTGCAAGTATTGGATGATGGACGTGTTACGGATTCACAGGGAAGAACCGTAGACTTTAAGAATACGATTCTTATTATGACTTCCAACATTGGTGCCGGTTATTTGTTAGAGGGTATCGATGAAAACGGCAATATTAAAACGGAAGCAGAAGAAATGGTTATGAATGATTTGCGTAATCATTTCCGACCGGAGTTTTTGAACCGTCTGGATGAAACCATTTTGTTCAAGCCATTAACCAAAGACAATATCGGTGGTATTATCCATCTGATTATTGCAGATTTGAACAAACGTCTGGCTGACAGGGAACTTCAGATTGAACTGACACCGGAAGCAGAGCAGTTTATTGTAGACAATGCTTATGATCCTGTCTATGGTGCACGACCGCTGAAACGTTATATTCAGAAGTACGTGGAAACTTTATCCGCCAAACTGATTCTGGCAGACGAAGTAGCAGCTAATGATACAATCCAGATTCTTCTTGAGAACGGAGCACTCACAGCGAGAAGAAAATAGAATATGCCAATGAAATAGAACAGAATAAGCAAAAGATAGCAGACCTACTGGTGTGGGTTTGCTATTTTATTGCTTTACGAGGCGAAAAAGTGTATCCATATGTCGAAAGATGGGACGAAAAAGTGTAGCACAATAGCGTTTTACGGGGCGAAAAAGTGTTGAATAAAAATAATAAAGGGAATATAATGGAACTGTGGAGGTGAAAATATGCAACGCTTTTTGATGGAAGAACTGGTGAAGTGGAAAAACAAAGTGAATAGAAAGCCTTTAATATTGAAAGGGGCAAGGCAGGTTGGCAAGACCTGGCTTATGAAAGAGTTTGGAAAGCTTCATTTTGATAAAGTTGCCTATGTAACCTTTTATAATAACCAGAGAATGAAAAAGGTTTTTGAGGAAGATTATGATATTGATAGAATTTTAATCAATATAAATATTGAATGTCATACAGAGGTAACACCACAGGATACGCTCATTATATTTGATGAAATACAAGAAGCCCCCCGGGCACTGGAGGCATTAAAATATTTTTGTGAAAATGCGCCTGAATATGCGGTTGTAGCAGCTGGTTCGCTTTTGGGAGTAGCGATGCATTCGGGCGTGTCATTCCCGGTGGGAAAGGTTGATTTGTTAGAACTGCATCCGATGAATTATAGAGAGTTTCTACTGGCTATGGGTGAACAACAATTGACTGAATTATTGTTGGCAGACGATTACCAATTGATTTCAGATTTTAGTGATAAATATATATTCTGGCTGAAAAACTACTATTATGTGGGAGGAATGCCGGAAGCAGTAAGCTATTTTAGTGAGCATAAGGATTACGATGAAGTAAGAAAAATACAGAATGCGATTCTTGAGCAATATGAAGGCGATTTTGGAAAGCATACAGGGGTAAATGAATTGCCGCGTATCAGAATGGTATGGAATTCCATCCCTTTACAATTGGCGAAAGAAAATAGAAAATTCTTTTTCGGAAAAATAAAAGAAGGCGCAAGAGCAAAGGATTTTGAAGTAGCGATTGAATGGCTGCAGGATTGTGGTTTAGTAAAAAAAGTATATAAAGTGAGCAAACCGGCAATGCCATTAAAGGCGTACATGGAGTTTTCTTCTTTTAAGTTGTTTATGCTTGATGTAGGGTTACTGGGGGCGCTTAGTGAGTTGAACGCCGAATCCATTTTGGAGGGAAATGATATATTTGTTGAATTTAAAGGTGCACTGACAGAACAATATGTGCTGCAGCAGATTGTGTCTGATACGGACTATAATCCGTATTATTATGCAGGAGAAAAATCAACTTATGAAGTGGATTTTGTGATTCAGAAATCGAAAGCTATTGTGCCTGTTGAAGTAAAAGCAGAGGAAAATCTTAGAGCACAGAGCTTAAAAGCATATTGTGAAAAATTCAAACCTGAATATGCGGTCAGAACTTCTATGTCAAATTATCGAGAACAGGACTGGATGGTTAATATACCTTTATATTGCATATGCAGAATATAGGAACGAGCTATAAAATACAAGAAAGGAATAAAAACAGATGAGATACCCGAAATTTTTACCAGAGAACGGAACAATTGGTTTTGTGGCACCTTCTTTTGGCTGTGCGACAGAGCCTTATAAAACAGCCTTTGTGAATGCACAGAAGAAATGGAAGGAAGCCGGCTATCAGTTACAGTTTGGACCAAACTGTTATGTGGAAAAAGGAATCGGCATCAGTAACACACCGCAATTATGTGGTGCAGAGTTGGAAGAATCCTATTGTGGCACAGAAAATGACAGCATTATTTCCTGTGGTGGCGGTGAATTGATGTGCGGCATTCTGGATTATGTGGATTTTGAGAAAATAAAAAAGGCAGATCCGAAGTGGTATATGGGATTTTCTGATAATACGAATATGACCTTTTTGCTGACGACCTTGTGCGATACAGCTTCGATTTACGGACCATGTGCGGCTGCCTTTGGTATGGAACCCTGGCATCCGTCATTACAGGATTCTATGGATGTCATAACCGGCAAGAAACTGACTTTGCAAGGATATGATAAATGGGAAAAAGAGTCTTTGAAGGACGAGGAACATCCATTAGAGCCATATCATGTAACAGAGAAATCCGTAATCCGTAAGTTCCCGAATGAAACATTAGACTTTAGCGGAAGATTGCTCGGTGGCTGTATGGATTGTCTCGTAAATCTGCTTGGAACGAAGTATGATAAAGTATGTGAATTTACAGAAAAATATAAGGAAGACGGAATTATCTGGTTTTTAGAAGCATGCGATTTGAATGTTATGAGCATCAGGCGTGCAATGTGGCAGATAGAACATGCCGGATGGTTTGAACATTGCAAAGGCTTTCTGATTGGCAGACCGCTCTGTCATGGACAGGAGATGATGGGATTAGACCAATATGAGGCCGTTTATGAAGTGATTCGTAAATACAACGTGCCGGTAATTATGGATGTGGATTTAGGGCATATCCCACCAATGATGCCGCTTATCTGTGGCAGCATGGCACAGATTCATGCACAGGGTAATGACTATACCGTGAAGATGGAATTAAAATGATATTAGAGGGAGAGAAAACATGATACCAAAAGACCCGGTTATGCTACTTAGTTTTGTGAATTTGAAATTAAGAGATTATTATGGAAGTCTGGAAAAATTATGTGACGACTTAGATATTAGTGAGTCTGAAATAGTCGATAAATTGGCTTCTATTGATTATCATTATGATAAGGAGAAAAATCAGTTTGTCTGAGGGGGTAAAAATAACTATTGTTATAGAAACTGAAAATGGAATAGAACAAAAAAGAGAAGTGACACATGAATCTGATGCGACACTCATGTCAACTTTGCAGAAAACGAATTTGATTTCGGAAAGTTTTTGTGGTGGAATCGGTAAATGTGGTAGATGTCGGGTACAGTTTCTGAAAGGAGCACCGCTTCCGACAGCCATAGAAAGAAGTACGTTTTCACCGGAAGAATTAAGAGCAGGATATCGCCTTGCGTGTATGGTGAAGCCAAAGAACAGTTGTGTCATTCGCTTGGCGTTCATAAAGTCCGATAAAATAGACATTATTACGGATGTGATGAAAATGTCGGGAAATAATGACTTGTCCGGTCAACAAAAAACGTCATTTTCTGACAGCAAATCAACAGAAAAAAAGAAACGTTATATCGTTGCTGTTGATTTGGGAACGACCACGATTGCAATGCAGTTACAGGAACTATATTCCGGTAAAATAATTTCTACATATTGTGAGGTTAATCCACAGAGGAAATTTGGTGCAGATGTACTTTCCAGAATTCAGGCAGCCGGAAAGGGACATGCTGAGGAAATGAAAGAGAGCGTATGGCAGGTGCTTCGAAATGGTATTAAGAAATTTGATGCGCCGATTGATTGCATCTGTATTGCCGGTAACACGACGATGGAGCATCTGCTTATGGGACTTCCGGTAGAGTCGCTTGGCAGAAGTCCTTTTACTCCGGTAGAAATTGGATTGCAGCAGACCGAGTTTCAAGGGATTCCTGTTTACGTGACACCGGGGATTAGCACGTTTGTAGGCGGTGATATCGTAGCCGGATTATATTATTGTGGGTTACTGGAGCTTTCGAGTCAAACACCTGCTAAAGTGGACAAACCACACGAAGCAGACCAACCGCACGAAGCAGACCAACCGCACGAAACCGTTTTGTTTCTGGATTTGGGAACTAATGGAGAAATGGCATTGACTGATGGAAAGCAGATGCTTGTGACAGCAACGGCTGCGGGACCGGCATTTGAAGGCGGCGCGGGAGCAGCAGTACCTGGCAGCGATATGGTTGCTTTGATTGCTTCTTTATTAAAGAAAGGAATCATGGATGAAACCGGACTTTTGCAAGAACCATATTTTTCAGAAGGAATTACAGTAGCCCCTCGGATTCATCTAACCCAGAAGGATATCCGGGATATTCAGATGGCGAAGGCAGCAGTATGTGCCGGGGTGGAAATTCTTTGGGAGAGGCTGGGAAAACCTTCTATTAAGGAAATATATCTGGCAGGCGGTTTTGGATATTATCTGGATGTAGATGCGGCACTTGCTATTGGCTTGCTGCCGAAACAGATTTTGAGTGGACAGAATAAAACAGATGCTAAGATAAAATCTGTCGGAAACACTTCTTTGGCCGGTGCTTTTCAGATAGGAAGAGATTTGTGTACAGGTAAGTTTCATCTGCCGGAATCATTCGCAATAGAAAGCATCAATCTGGCAAGACAGGAGAAATTTCAGGAAATCTATCTGAAAAACCTTAATTTCAAATTGTAAAAGAATAAGGTTACGTTAAGGTTTCTAATGTTTTGCTTTAAGAAAAGGGTGTTAATCTGTTTGTAACAAGAAAACAACAGCAACGCAAAAGCGGTGCTTCAAAAAAAGCAAACAGATAAGGAGAGAAAAAATTATGTGGACGAGAAAAGAATTAAAGGAAAAAGCCAAAGCGGCATTGAAAAGAAATTATTGGAAGGCGGTACTTGTAGCATTAGTTGTTCTTTTGATTGGAGGCGGAGCATCTTCGAGCAGCAGCAGTTACACTGCAGTGGAAACCAGTTCTGAAACAGCGGCTGATGCGCAGGAAGAGGTTGTAACTGATATTGTAGCAGAAAGCGGAAGCGTAGAACAGGCACTTGAAAATCATCTGGAAGAGATTGATAAACTGGATGAATCTGATACACTTGCTGTACTTACAGCATATCTCATTGTATTTGCACTGATTTTTGTTGTTATTTTGGCATTTGCATTGACAGTCAGCTTTCTGGTATATAATCCACTGTTGGTTGGTGCACAGAAATTTATGTTGAAGAGTGTAGATGGTGAAGGCGAAATCAAAGACCTTGCATATACATTTGACCATAATTACAAAAATGGTGTGAAAACATTGTTCTTCCGTGATTTACACGTATTTTTATGGGCACTGTTATTTGTTATTCCGGGTGTTTACAAAAAATACCAGTATTATATGGTAGAATATATTTTAGCAGAAAATCCGGATATGCCTTATAAAGAGGTATTAGCACGCAGTAAAGAGATGATGGATGGACAGAAATGGAAAGCTTTTGTACTTGACCTTTCCTTCATTCTTTGGGAAATACTTGGAATTTTTACTTGTGGAATTTTGGATATTTTCTTTACAAGACCGTATATGTATCTGACCCGTGCAGCACTTTATCGTGAATTAAACGGCGATACACAGGATACTGTAGAAGCAATCGAAATGCAGGAGATTTAAGATATGGGCTATAAGATTTTGATAGCAGATGATGAAGCAGAAATTCGGGATTTATTATATCTGTATCTGGAGAAAGACGGATATGATGTTCTGGAAGCAGAGGACGGTGCGCAGGCACTGTCCCTTCTGCAGTCCGAAGATGTTGATTTAGTAATTTTAGATATTATGATGCCGGGAATCGACGGATATCGTGTGCTTCGTAATATCAGAGAAAATAATAATATTCCTGTCATTATGCTTTCGGCAAAAAGCAGTGATGCAGATAAAATTCTGGGGCTTGATTTAGGGGCGGACGATTATATTACCAAACCTTTCCAGCCCCTTGAGGCGGTTGCAAGGGTAAATTCCAATATCCGCAGATTTTACGCACTGGGAGCCAGAAAACAGAAACAGGTGGAAGAACTGGTAGTACAGGATTTGAAGCTGGATTTACAGGCTTGTCAGTTGCAAAGAGGAAATGAAATGATTGAGCTTACTTCTGTTGAGTTCAAAATTATGAAGCTTTTTATGGAAAATCCGGGCAAAGTGTTTACAAAACAACAGATTTTTGAGCAGGGATGGGGCGACGATTACATGGTATCTGATAACAATATTATGGTATGTATCAGTAAATTGCGTGCCAAACTGAGCAAAGAGGGTAATGACTATATTAAGACGATTCGCGGATTAGGCTATCGATTGGAGAAATAGTATATGGAAAATAAGAATTCCGCAACCGGAACACATTCTTTAAGATGGTTTATGATTCAGCGTTTCCTGCTGATTATGCTGTTCATTTTTATCAGTGAAGAATTAATCGGCGTTTTCTATCGTGGGTGGATGGCTTCTTTTCTGACTGACGTTATGCATGTCAATGAAGTTTCTTTTACTGCAAAAGAAGGAAGCATTTTGCTGATTATATTACAGCAGGTATTATTGGCTGTGGTAGAGGTTCTGCCGGAACAGACCGCATCGTGGATAAAACATGCCATTGGCAGCAATATGGAAAGTGGTGTGCAGGTTGCAATCAATTCTTCGGTATTGGATAACATATCAAATAATAGGGTAAACGAAACATATCAGTTTGCAGTTATTATTATTTACCTTGGCATGCTGGTACTTACACTATTGCCGTATGCCATTGCAGCGCTTTGGTATTATAAAATCATTTCCGGGAAGGTAAAGGAATTGATGGAGGAAGAGAAAAAGCGCAAGGAAGAATATGATAAGCAGCGTAATCTCCTTCTTTCCGATATTGCACATGATATTAAGACACCAATTACTACCGTGTGCGGTTATGCAAAGGCGCTTTCCGATGATATGGTTGAAGATGAGCAAAAGAGGGAAGAATACTTACAGGCAATTTATGCGAAATCCATGCGCATGAGCGATTTGATTACACTTTTGTTTGAGTATGTGAAATTGGACAGCACCGGATTTGAACTTCATAAGGAAAAAGGTGATATTGGTGAACTGCTGCGTGAAAATGTGGCGCTTTTGTACTCCGATTTTGAAGAAAAAGGCATTGAACTTCTGATAGATATACCGGAAAAAGAGTTTCCTTTTGAAATGGATAAAATTCAGATGGCGCGAGCAATCAGTAACATATTGACTAATATGGTCAGATATAATGAAAGAGGAAATACGGTATCCGTTCGTCTGAGTGAAACTTATCGCATTCGTATTGCGGATAATGGTGCGCCAATTTCGGATGAACTGGCAGAGCACATTTTTGAACCTTTTTCCAGAGGGGATGTGGCAAGAAGTACGACGGGAGGAACCGGACTTGGTCTTAGTATTGCTTCCAAAGTTGTACAGATGCATGGCGGCGTATTGAAATTGGAGCGGAATTGCAAAAATGGTTTTGTGAAGGAATTTCAGATTGTTTTAAAATAGTGTTGGAGTTAACATGTGACGAAGCAAAGGAGTGGAGAAAATGTTGGAAAATCTTGCAAAACTGGATGCTGATATTGTGATGTTTTTTCAAGAATATGTAAGAAATCCGGTGCTGACAAAAGTGCTGACATTTTTTACGACACTTGGTAATGTGGCTATGATCTGGATTGCCATATCGTTAGGATTATCCATATATCGAAGAACCAGACAGATTGGCTTGATGGGAATTTTTGCATTACTGGGCTCTTTGCTTGTAAATAATATTTTTTTGAAAAATATAGTCGATAGAGCGCGCCCGTACGAAGTAATTGAAGGTCTTAAACTGTTGATTCGGGAGCCGGTGGATTCTTCCTTTCCGTCAGGGCATACGGCAAGTTCTTTTGCGGTAGCCTGCATTTTATTTCGGAAATTGCCGCGTAAATGGGGGATACCGGCATTGGTTCTTGCTGGTATTATTGCTTTTTCCAGACTATATCTGGGTGCACATTTCTTGAGTGATATTTTATTCGGCATGTTAAGTGGTATTTTAATCAGTTATATGGCACAGTGGCTTGTAGAAAAAGTGATATATAAAGAAAGTGATGTATAAAGAAAGTGATATATACAAAAATGTGATGCACAAGAAAAGTGCTATTTAGGAAATTATCAAGCATATATATAATAGAAAAAAGTCAAGGAGCAGATTCATGAGCAGGAAAAGAAAGGGCATTATTCTCTTTTTTGGAATAGGGTTGATGAGTCTGTTTTTCTTTTGTTTTTATGTTAAAATAGAAAAAAATGGAACAATCGAGGTAATGAAGCAAATGGATAAAATACAGGAAGGCACCAAAATTGCAATTACGTTTGATGATGGGCCACATCCTTATTATACGGAACAGTTGTTGGATGGATTAAAGGAAAGAGATGTGAAAGCTACCTTTTTTGTGACGGGTGAGCATGCACAGCTACATCCGGATATCATCGAAAGAATGAATGAGGAAGGTCATCTGATTGGAAATCATACTTACAGTCATTTGCAATTGAGCAAGAGCAATCGTCAGGAATATAAAGAGCAGTTGATAAAGACCAATGAGATTATCACTGAAATTACGGGAAAAGAAGTGCTTTTCGTTCGTCCACCCTATGGAACATGGGATAAAACGCTGGAAAAAGATTTGAATATGTTTCCGGTGCTTTGGACAGTAGATCCACTCGACTGGTGTTCTGATAATGTGGCTTGTATTAAGAAAAAGATTATGTCGGAAGTTGGAGAGAACGACATCATTCTAATGCATGATTCTTATGCATCGACTGTTACAGCAGCATTACAGGTAATTGATGAATTGCAGGAACAGGGGTATGAATTTGTAACGGTGGATGAGATTTTGTTTGATTGAAATGTTTTAACACAAGATAATGTATTTGCGCTTAACAGCGTAAAATGATAAGATATAAAGAGTGTGCAATAGATAATGGGGTATCATTCTTATTATCAGGAAAAGGATATAGGCAAAACATGGATTTGTTTGAATATATGAGAAATACCAATCAGGAGAAGGAGTCACCACTTGCGGCAAGATTGCGACCAACTACACTTGACGAAGTGGTGGGACAGCAGCATATTATTGGTAAAGACAAGTTGCTGTATCGTGCCATCCAGGCGGACAAGCTCAGTTCCATTATTTTCTATGGACCGCCCGGAACCGGTAAAACCACACTTGCCAAAGTGATTGCCAATACGACAAGTGCGGAGTTTACACAGATTAATGCGACGGTAGCCGGTAAGAAGGATATGGAAGCGGTGGTGGAACAGGCGAAGAATCTTCGCGGCATGTATGGAAAGAAAACGATTCTTTTCATCGACGAAATTCATCGTTTTAACAAGGGGCAGCAGGATTACCTGTTACCGTTTGTGGAAGATGGAACCATTATTTTGATTGGTGCTACGACAGAGAATCCTTATTTTGAAGTGAACGGTGCGTTGATTTCCCGTTCCATTGTTTTTGAACTAAAACCATTATCCCGTGAAGACATCAAGTCATTGATAACGCGAGCAGTATATGATAAGGAAAAAGGTATGGGAGCCTATGATGCCGTGATTGAGGACGATGCACTTGAATTTCTGGCGGAGCTTTCCGGCGGAGATGCCAGACATGCCCTGAATGCAGTAGAACTTGGTGTCATGACAACCAAGAGAGGGGAAGATGGCAAAATCCATATTACTCTGTCGGTTGCGGAAGAGTGTATTCAGAAAAGGGTTATCCGCTATGACAAGACCGGAGATAACCATTATGATACAATTTCTGCTTTTATCAAAAGTATGCGGGGCTCGGATCCGGATGCGGCAGTCTATTATCTGGGAAGAATGCTGTATGCCGGTGAAAGCGTGACTTTTATTGCCAGAAGAATTATGATTTGTGCGGCAGAAGATGTTGGAAATGCGGACCCGAATGCTTTGCAGGTGGCGGTGAGTGCATCGCTTGCGGTCGAAAGAGTAGGTATGCCGGAGGCACAGATTATTTTGTCACAGGCGGCAATTTATGTGGCTTGTGCACCGAAAAGCAATGCCTGCTGTAATGCAATTTTTCAGGCAATGAGCGCAGTTGAGGAGAAGGGAAACTTACCGATTCCAACACATTTACAGGATGCACATTATAAAGGAGCTGCCAAATTGGGACACGGAACAGGTTATAAATATGCGCATGATTATCCGAATCATTATGTGCAACAGCAATATTTACCGTATGAACTGAACGGAACAGAATTTTATCAGCCGACAGGCAACGGTTATGAAATAAAAATCAAAGAACACATGAAACGAATAAAGGAAGAAGCTGCCCATGAATCAGAAAGAACCAATGGACAACCAGAAGAAGAAATTACGAAAAAGAACCATTGATAAAGAGAAGGTTGCAGAGAATAAGAAAAAAATAAAAGAAAAAAAGCGCAGAGAAAAAGAGAAAAAAGCGCAGTTTAAGAAGCACATGAAAGAACAGCGGGCCAAAATGCGCCTGGAGGCACAGCAGGGAACTGTGCTAGAGGACGAAATTAAAGTAGAAGAGTCCGTTGTGGTAAATGAATCCGGTGCTGTTGAGCGTACCATTAAGGTAGAGGAAACTTACACGATTGAGGAAACACCGGAAGCAGAGAAGAAGGAAAATAAGAAGAAGCTTCGTAAACGTATCGCTATTATTTCGGCAGCTGTGCTTGTCGTGGCAGTCAGTTCTTTTTGTCTGATTCGTTATCAGATGATAAAAACGGCCAATGAAAATGCGGCTATCGAAGCTATGGTACATATGGAAGCGGTAGAACTTGCAGAATATAGTCAGACACAGCATAAAAAGGATAAAGTGCGTAAGGAAGCCGGCAAAGATGCAACAAGAGCGTTGGTAGAAGCTGCACGCTATATGATAAACGGTTTTGAAAACCGTCCGCCGGAAATTGAACTGACAGAGAGCAACACGGCTGATTTTGCTACGATTGAAAGCTGTGAGATTAACAGTGAAACCGGCAAAATCGATATTACCATGTCGGCACCGGGACTGGCAGTCAGTGATGATGGTTATTATTATCTGTTTGAACAGGAAACCTATGAAACGGAACTTACCGGCGAGGATTATATCATTGAAGACCAGAAGGATGTTGATTTGACATTTTCTGTTAATTTGAACTATAACACCGCCAGTTCAAGACTTTTCTCCAAGTTCGTCATTGCTGTGTTAAAGGATGGCGAATATGTGGCGATTAGTGAGCCGAAATACATTACCAATCCGGAAGCGATTGCGAAGTATCATCCGACTTTCTCTAATACAAAATCCAAGAAAGGATTGTTGGTAGACCCGGAAAGAATCGCGGGTGGAGAATTGGAGGATTTGGGCGTAAAACATGCGGCATACAATATTCCACTTAGCCGTATTATCGGTAATACAAGCAATGCTTATTATCCGACTGTTTACTATACTTATAATGGAAAAACCTATGCGTTTAACGGTCAGATTGTGGCAGAGTATGATTATATTTTCTCGGCATTGACCCAAAAAGGAATTACAACGACTGCTATTATTCTGAATGATATGTCACCACAAACAATGACATTGATTCATCCGAAGTCACGCTCTGGTGGTTCTGCGCCATATTATGCTTTTAACGCAGCAGATTCAGATGGTACAGAATACATTGCAGCAGTAGCATCTTTCCTGGCAAGCCGTTATTCCGGCAGTGGACATGGTACTGTTATGAACTGGGTTATCGGAAATGAGATTAATGCCAGAAAAGAGTGGAATTATATTGAATACATGGACACGGCAAATTATGTAGATGAATATGCGAAGGCATTTCGTGTTTTCTACAATGCCATTTTGAGTATCAATGGAAATGCAAGAGTCTATATCTCTTTGGATCAGCAGTGGGCAAAGAGTTTGTATTCGAATGGTGGTTATGGTTCCAAAGAAATTATGGATGAATTTAACCGTAACATTAAAAATGGTGGAAATATTGACTGGGCAGTAGCGCAGCATCCATATAATTATCCGCTTACCAGTGCGAAAGCATGGAGTACATCCGGCAAAGCAGGTTCTTATATTGTAAATTCGGAAACAACCCCGGTTCTTTCCATTCGAAATATTAACGTGCTTACCGATTATTTACAGAAAGAGGACTTTTTGACCGATTCCGGTGAAGTCAGACATGTTATTTTGAGTGAAATGGGATATACGTCATCAGCGGGACAGGATTTGCAGGCAGCATCTTTTATCTATGCTTATAAAGTAATTGAAGCAAACCAGTATATTGATAGTATGCTGTTGTCCAGACAGACAGATGCTTCCGCAGAAATATCACAAGGTCTTGCCCTTGGTATCAATACACTGGGCGGCGGCCGTAAGAGTATTTACAACGCCTATAAGTATATTGATACAGAACAGTCGGCAAAATATACAGATTTTGCACTGGATGTCATTGGTGTTTCCAGTTGGAGTGAAATCATTCGACAATATTAGGAATGATATTATTGTAAACGATATTATTGCAAATGATGTGATTGTAAAAGAACACGGATATTAAAAGAGTTGTTGAATTAAATACTGGTAAACCTCCTGATTCTTTTTCTGCCAGTTATCGCAGATAGAAGCGGCGGTTTCCTCATCGGGTACGGAGAGTGTAATATCCACGATTCGTACCCCTTTTTCTTTTGCGACCAGGTGAGATTCGTATTCACCGGAAGTCGATTTGTAATAGTCGGCAAGAATCGATACTTCATCGCGCATTTCCATTTCATTTTCCTGAAAAAAGTTGTCAATCTCTTCTTTAATAGAATCGCTGATGCGGTTTTCGAAGAAAGATAAGGTTTCTTTGCCTTCATCCGTAATGGCAAGATGAGTACGATTGCGGATAGTGTTTGCTGTAATCAAATCAGCATCAATCAAATCGGCAATTGCCTGTTGCAATGTCAGAAAATTCGTATATTCTTTTTCCAGAATGAAATCGCCGACCTGTGACTTTGTCAGTGGAAAAGTCACGCGGTTGAGCATATATAAAACAATCAATTTATAAAGAGTTAATGGTTCCTGTGACATGGAATACCTTCCTTTTCTAATATAATATTTATAAGCGACAGCCCTGAACAATGTTTCGCTGCTTCATTTCCCGGTGAAGAGAGTTGAGCACATCTCGTTTGTTCAGACTCCAGAGTGGAGCCAACAGCAAATCCTTAGGTCCATCTCCGGTAACTCTGTGAATGACTTTATCCGGTGCTAAATGAGCAATTGCATCGATTAACAATTCCAGATATGCTTCTTTGGAAAGAGTAGTAACTTTTCCTTCTTCATAGAGTGTTCCCAAATCCGTTCCTTTTAGAATGTGAAGAAGCTGTAATTTGACACCCCAGACGGACGATTGATTTAAGTAGTCGATGGTTTTTAGCAGGTCTTCGTGGGTTTCATACGGAAGACCAATAATGACGTGTGCTATGACAGGAATCTGCAAGGTTTGAAGATTTCTGACAGCAGTGTCAAAACATTGCAAATTATAGCCACGTCTGATAAAATCGGCGGTTTTTTCATGTACTGTCTGAAGCCCAAGTTCCACCCAGACAAACTTGTCAGGAAATTTTGCCTTAATATCGACTAATAGAGTCAACACTTTTTCGGATAAGCAATCCGGTCTGGTGGCAATTGAGATGCCAATGACGGAGTCATGGGAGAGTGCTTCTTCATAAATGTGGCGCAGATAATCGATTGGTCCGTAAGTGTTTGTATAGGCTTGAAAGTAAGCGATGTAGCGGCTGCCGATTTCTTTACCACGAAAGAGCCGGACACCTGCTGCAAGCTGGTCGGTAACAGAAGAATAGTCTGCCATATTGACAGCAAAATCACCGCTACCGCCGGCACTGCAGAAAATGCAACCGCGAGTGTCTAAAGTACCATCGCGGTTGGGACAGGTAAGTCCGGCATTTAAAGCAATTTTATAAATTTTTTCACCGTAAGTTTCCTTACAGTAATCATTCAGTGAATAATAAGGTTTCATACTTATTTAATGTGTTTAATGTGAGATTCTATTTAATATGAGATTTTACAGCTTCGGCAACAGCTTCGGCAACCTTTGGATTGAATGCTTCCGGAAGAATATTATCTTCATTTAATTCATTATCCGGAACAAGGTCTGCAAGTGCGTGAGCAGCCGCCAGTTTCATTTCTTCGGTAATCTGGGAAGCACGTCCTTCCAAAGCACCTTTGAAGATACCAGGGAATGCTACTACATTATTTACCTGATTTGGGAAGTCAGAACGTCCTGTTCCAACAACTCTTGCACCGGCAGCTTTGGCTACGTCCGGCATAATTTCCGGTACAGGGTTTGCCATAGCAAACAGGATGGAATCCTTATTCATGGAAGAAACCATTTCCGGTGTTACGATATTCGGAGCAGAAACACCAACGAAGATATCAGCACCCTTTAGCGCATCTGCAAGAGAACCGGTTTCGTTGTTTGGATTCGTTACTTCAGTCATTTTCTGCTGCATCCAGTTCAAACCTTCGGTTGTTTTGCTTACGATTCCGACTTTGTCACACATAATGACATTTGGAAAACCATAAGTAAGAAGCAGTTTGGTAATAGCAACGCCGGCACTTCCGGCACCATTTACAACGACTTTACAGTCTTCCTTTTTCTTACCAACTACTTTCAGACCATTGATAATACCGGCTAATACAACGATAGCAGTACCGTGCTGGTCGTCATGGAATACCGGAATATCTAGAATTTCTTTCAGTCTTTCCTCGATTTCGAAACAACGTGGTGCACTGATGTCTTCCAGATTGATTCCACCAAAGCCGGGAGCCAGATAAGTTACGGCTTTGATAATTTCTTCGGTATCCTGTGTATCCAGACAAATCGGGACTGCATTAACACCACCGAATTCTTTGAACAAAACAGCTTTTCCTTCCATAACTGGCATAGCAGCGTAGGGTCCGATGTTACCAAGACCAAGAACTGCACTACCATCGGAAACAACAGCTACGGTGTTGGATTTCCAGGTATATGTATAGGCAGCTTCTTTGTTTTCGGCGATTACCTTACAAGGTTCTGCAACGCCCGGTGTATAAGCAAGGGATAAATCCTCTCTTGATTTAACAGGTGTTTTGGAAGTGGTTTCCAGTTTACCGTTCCATTTTTCATGGAGCGCAAGTGCTTTTTCATTTGTTGTCATGATGCTACCTCTTTCTTTATTATAAATAATATCACTACTTATCATATAGTATTTATCTTTTCTCTGCAATATTTTCAAAAAAAAACTCTTTTTATTTTGGAATAGTTAGTGTATAATGAATTCTGTACCTAGATATTTATGGCATTTCGTGTAACATATCAAGTAGTAAAACCCCTAAACCAAAGATTTATAAGCGAAAATATATTGAATATATAGTATTGAATATATAGTAAGTAACAATAAAGAACGAACAGGCATAATAGCCTTTTGGAGGAATGTATGAGAGAAAAATATGAATCATTAGCTCTTGCTGATTTAAAAGAAATTGCAAAAGCAAGAGGAATCAAAGGTGCTTCTACTATGAAAAAAGCTGATTTGGTAGAGGCAATGCTTCAGGCAGATGAAAAGGACAGGGCAGACGGCAAAGAAGTTGCTGTGAAATCGATTGTACCGAAGAAAAATGATGCTTTGACAGCAAATGAAGAGTATCCGGCTGAATTAGACAGTGGTATTACAGCACATGGTATTCTTGAAGTTATGAGTGACGGATTCGGTTTTATTCGTTGTGAGAATTATTTGCCGGGTGAAAATGATGTTTATGTGGCACCAAGCCAGATTCGCCGTTTTGGTTTGAAGACAGGTGATATTCTGGAAGGCAATACAAGAATTAAGACCCAGAGCGAGAAGTTCAGTGCACTTCTTTATGTGAAATCCATTAACGGATATCCACCGGAAATTGCAATGCGCAGAGTAAATTTTGAAGATCTGACACCAATTTTCCCGAATGAAAGATTGAAATTAGAGACAAATGGTGCTTCCGTAGCCATGAGAATTATGGATTTGATGAGCCCGGTTGGTAAAGGACAAAGAGGTATGATTGTATCTCCTCCGAAAGCCGGTAAAACCACTTTATTAAAAGAAGTAGCAAAATCCATTACAACCAATGCACCGGAAACCCATCTGATTATTCTTCTGATTGATGAACGTCCGGAAGAAGTAACGGATATTAAGGAAGCGATTGAAGGACCGAATGTAGAAGTTATCTATTCTACTTTCGACGAATTACCGGAACACCACAAACGAGTTTCTGAAATGGTAATTGAGCGAGGAAAACGCCTTGTAGAACATAAAAAAGATGTTGTTATCTTATTGGACAGCATCACAAGACTGACACGTGCATACAACCTTACTGTTCCGCCAAGTGGACGTACCTTATCCGGTGGTCTTGACCCGGCGGCTCTGCATATGCCGAAACGATTCTTCGGTGCGGCGAGAAATATGCGTGAGGGCGGAAGTCTTACCATTCTTGCAACCGCTTTGGTAGAGACAGGAAGCAAGATGGATGATGTTGTTTATGAAGAATTTAAGGGAACCGGTAATATGGAAATGGTCCTTGACCGTAAATTATCCGAGAAGAGAGTGTTCCCGGCAATTGACATTCCGAAATCCGGCACCAGAAGAGAAGATTTGCTGTTAACACCGGAAGAACTCGAGGCAATTAATATTATCCGTAAAGCACTGAATGGACTGAAACCGGAAGAAGCGGTAGATAAGGTGCTTGATATGTTTGCAAAGACAAAGAATAACTTTGAATTTGTCAATATGGTTAAGAAGATGCGTTTTATCTAAAAAAGTGCTTGCATACATGAAAAAGCTATGCTACAATGTAAAAGCTGTTGATTTAACAGTAGTGGATGAGAACATAGCTTTAGGTGGCGTTAGTATACGTCTATTTACTTTTTAGTTTAGAAGAGGTGAAAGAGATGAGAGAAGGAATCCATCCTGAGTATTATCAGGCAACTGTAACATGTAACTGTGGTAACACATTCGTAACAGGTTCTACAAAACCAGAAATTCACGTAGAAGTTTGTTCTAAATGTCATTCATTCTACACAGGCCAGCAGAAAGCAACACAGGCTCGTGGACGTATTGACAAGTTCAATAAGAAATACGGTGTGGAAAGCAAATAGTTTGGTTGAAAAAAGGTTGAGGTTATTATATCTCAACCTTTTCTAAATAGAGGATATAAATATGGCATCAAAAAAGATAAATCGTTATTCCGGAATCGGTGGACAGGCTGTTCTGGAAGGTATTATGATGAAAAACAAAGACCAGTATGCGGTAGCTGTGCGTAAACCGAATGGAGAAATCGAAGTTGATGTGGAAGCACATCACGGAGTTATGCATGGTAGTAAGCTTTTACAGATTCCTTTTATCAGAGGTGTCTTTAATTTTGTGGATTCTCTGGTGCTTGGAATGAAATGTCTGAACTATTCTGCAACTTTTTATGAAGATGAAGATGTTCAGGAAACCGCAACAGACAAGGCTTTTAATAAGATTTTCAAGGATAAGGCAGAAAGCGTTTTTACCGGACTTGTAACGGTGTTTTCTATTGTGCTTGCCATTGCTATTTTTATGGTATTGCCTTATTTTATCAGTTCTTTATTTGAAGAATATGTAAGAAATGCTTCCTTGATGGCAATTATTGAAGGTATTATCCGTATCTTTATTTTTGTAATGTATGTACTTCTGATATCGCTTATGAAAGATATTCGCAGAGTATATATGTATCATGGAGCAGAGCATAAATGTATCAACTGTATTGAAAAAGGAAGACCGCTTACGGTACACAACGTAATGCGTAGTTCCAAACAGCACAAACGTTGTGGAACAAGCTTTATGCTGTTTGTTATTTTAATCAGTATTATTGTATTTTTCTTTGTCCGCGTAGAAAATCCGGTTTACAAAGTGCTGATTCGTATCGCGCTTGTTCCGGTTATTGCAGGAATTTCTTATGAAATTATCCGTCTGGCAGGCAAAAGCGATAATATCCTTGTGCGTATTATTTCTGCACCGGGTATGTGGTTACAGGGACTTACTACCAAAGAGCCGGATGAGAGTATGGTAGAAGTAGCGATTGCCGCAGTAGAAGCTGTTTTTGACTGGAAAGCATATCTGAAAGAAACCTTCGGCTATGAGGTAGACGATTCATGGATGGATGATGAGGCGAAGGATGAGGATGAGGAAACTTCAGAAGAAGAGAAAACTTCAGAAGATAAATAGGAAAAATCATGGAATATAATGCACAGACAACTTACCGTGAATTATATAAACAAGGCATAGCATGTTTGCAGAAAGCGCAGATTGCTGAGGCAGAACTAGATGCAAGACTGCTGCTTGAATGGTGTTGTGACACCAATCGGAATACCCTTCTGGTGCATGGAGAACGCAGTATTTCGCCGGAAGAATT
Organism: Lachnospiraceae bacterium; assembly: GCA_017623295.1. GTDB lineage: Bacteria > Bacillota > Clostridia > Lachnospirales > Lachnospiraceae > UBA3282. Next base: position 77,766 of record JAGAPK010000060.1, read on the forward strand.
TGAGAAATATGAAGGCTGTATTTCCAAACGGGCAAAACATATTCCTTTGCAGCATATAACAGGGGAACAGGAATTTATGGGATTGACTTTTGAAGTCAATGAACATGTTCTGATACCACGACAAGATACAGAAATTCTGGTAGAAGAAGCTATGCGCCATCTTCATGATGGAATGAAGATTTTGGATATGTGCACTGGTTCGGGCTGTATTTTGTTAAGTCTTCTGCATTATTCCAATGACTGTGTTGGCGTGGGTGTAGATATCTCAGAAGAAGCGCTTAACGTAGCCAAGCGTAATGGGGAGCGGATGAAAGCATTGAAGGAAAACTTGCAGGTTTCCTTTTTACAGAGTAATTTGTTCGAAGTATTTGAAAATCCGCTATCGGATGATATGGGTGCCCGGTTTGGTATGGATGCTCGGTTTGATATGATTGTATCGAATCCACCGTATATCAGAAGCGATGTGATACAGACTTTGATGCTGGAAGTGAGAGAGCATGAACCGATTCTGGCACTGGATGGCACAGAAGATGGATTGTATTTTTACCGGAATATTATTGAAAATGCCGGGAAGTATTTAATCGGAGGCGGTAAGCTTTTCTTTGAAATCGGATACGATCAGGGAGAAGATGTAAAACGCCTGATGGAACAAGAAGGATATAAAGAAGTTGAGGTAATAAAGGATTTTGCAGGACTGGACAGAGTTGTGTGCGGTACTTTGCAGAAATAGATGGAGGATGTTATGTTTGACAAATTAGAGGACTTACTAAGAAAATATGAAGAAATCATGAATGAGTTGAGTGAGCCTTCCGTAGCCAATAATCAGGAACGTTTCCGTGCATTGATGAAGGAACAGAGTGACCTGACTCCAATCGTTGAGGCTTACAAAGAGTATCGTAAATGCAATCAGGATATCGAAGACAGTCTGGCTATGTTAGAAAGCGAATCTGACAACGATATGCGTGAAATGCTGAAAGAAGAACTTTCCGCATCTAAGAAACGTGTAGAAGAATTAGAGCATGAATTGAAAATTTTACTTCTGCCAAAAGACCCTAATGATGACAAGAACGTTATCGTGGAAATCCGCGCCGGTGCTGGTGGTGATGAAGCGGCTCTTTTTGCAGCAGAAATTTACCGTATGTATGTCCACTACGCAGAGGGCAGACGTTGGAAAGTAGAAACAGTAGAAGTGGAAGAAATCGGAATTGGTGGTATGAAGAGTGTTACTTTCATGGTAACAGGTCAGGGTGCTTATTCCGTACTCAAGTATGAAAGTGGTGTACACCGTGTGCAGCGTGTACCGGAAACAGAATCCGGCGGTCGTATCCACACATCTACTATCAGCGTTGCCGTTATGCCGGAAGTTGATGAGGACATCGACATTGTTATTGATGAAAAAGATATTCGTATCGACGTTATGCGTGCATCCGGTAACGGTGGACAGTGTGTCAACACAACCGACTCCGCAGTACGTTTAACACACTACCCAACCGGAATTGTAGTTTACAGCCAGACCGAGAAATCTCAGTTGCAGAACAAAGCAAAAGCTTTTGCCTTGCTCAAAGCAAAACTTTATGATATGGAACAGCAGCAGCGACACGATGCAGAAGCAGAAATGCGTAGAAGCCAGATTGGTACCGGCGACCGTTCTGAGAAAATCAGAACCTACAACTTCCCACAGGGACGTGTAACAGACCACCGCATTAACCTGACCTTGTATAAGCTCGATAAGATTATGAATGGCGATATTCAGGAGATTATCGATGCTTGTATTGCAGCCGACCAGACTGCTAAGTTGGCGAAGATGAACGCATAGCACGAACGCGAAGCGTTTTCGCAGGTGAGCGTTCGTGCTATTCATATATCGATGGTCAGATAGTGTAAGAAATCGCTGAGTTGGAAAAATAGACAGTTGAGATGAAAAGTAGAGTGCTTTACCTTGACTTTAAGTAGTTGAGGTAAGGCATTTTTTAGTGTAGTTATTTTGTGAGTTTTGGGCGGATGATGGTGTTAAACAGTCTAAAATACTGTTGTGGAAATATGTGGAGGACTTTATAATGGATTATATAAACTTGAATTTGTCTAACTGATAAAATTAAACACAAATCCCACTACTCAAAAAAGTAGTGGGATATTTTATTACCCAAAGATCAATATTTGGAACTAAAAAGCAATCATTCTAGGAAGCTGACCGATACAATTGGTAAGAAAGGTTTTGGCGGCAAGATTTTTAGTTACAATAGAAATAGAATGTAGCGAGAGTAGAGTTAAAATAACAAAATTAACACTTGACAATCTAACAATTGTTAGGTAATATAAATCTAACAGTTGTTAGATGGGAGGCGCTTAGATGAATACACGAGAAAAAATATTAGAGGTTTCGTTGGACATGTTTGCAAAACAAGGTTATACAGCAGTGTCTATAAGAGATATATGTAAACAGGTAGGAATCAAAGAAAGCTCGGTATATTATCATTTTAAAAATAAGCAAAGCATATTTGACGAGTTTATGAACAAATTCACTGAAATCGCAAATGGTATGATGACACAGTTAGAAAATGGATTAACAGATGGACAAGGTTCATTTTCGGATGGTTTTAATTCAGTGGCAAATGCGTTCTTTGAGAAATATCTTATGGATGATTTTTGTAATAAGGTTATGCGTGTAATGCTCATTGAACAGTTTGGAAATGATGATGTACGAAAACTGTATCAGGAATGGCTCCTTGATAAACCGTTACAGATTCAAAGCAAAATCTTTCAAACGTTGATGAACCTTGGCGTAATTCCAAATGGTGATAATCAATATCTTGCAATAAAATATTATTCACCAATTTATTTTTATGCGAATAAGTGGTTATTCAGTGAGGAACTTACTGAGGAAAATAAAACAGCTTTTCGGGAAGCTGCATACAAACATATTCAAATATTTTTTACGGAAATGGGAGGAAATAGATAATGGCAAATATAATTATAACAGGAGCAAATGAAGGTATCGGATACTATATGATAGAAAAATTACTTGCTGATGGAAATAGGGTATCCGTTCTGGATATTGAAACCCAAAATCTTGCAAATCTAAAAAAACAGTACAACAGTAGTCTTATTTTTTATAAGGCTGACTTGAGAAATAATGAAGAGGTAAAAATGGCAGTAGATAAAACAGCTAAAGAGTTTGGTATTATTGATATTGCTGTACATAATGCATGTAAATGTACTTTTAAAAGCGAAATTGAAACAGATTTTGATACCTATAAAGATGTTTTTGATGTAAATTATTTTGGTGCATTGCGTTTTGTTAAGAGTATAATTCCGTATATGACAGCACAGAAGAAGGGTAAGGTCATTTTTACAAGTTCTGGTGTAGGTGTAACGGGTTTTATGAATATTTCACCGTATAGTTCAACGAAGGGAGCTTTAGAAGCATTGGCTAAATGTCTTCGTATTGAATATGCAAAGGATAACATTACTTTTCATATTATGCATCCACCCCTTACACGAACAAAATC
>JAGAPK010000006.1 GCA_017623295.1 Lachnospiraceae bacterium
GACTATCCTACAGGATGTCCTGACAATGAATACTTATTATCTGCTCAGAACTGCTCTTGTACATTAGACAGCGAAGGCAAGATTCAGTTAGTAACAGAAGATATCAGAAATGGTAACGGACGTGCTATCAAATCCAAATTATGGTCTCCTAACCGTGTAGACAAGATTGATGCTCCGGTTAACGCTATTTTCTGGATTATGAAAGACCCTACAATTCCGCCAGTAGTTAAGTTAAAAGGTTCTGCATTAGCTTCCGTTATGGGTGCTACACTTGCAACTAAGACTTCTACAGCAGAACGTGTTGCTGCAGGTACAGACTTAAATGCAATCCGTATCGTACCATATGCTAACCCATTCAGAACATATCCATTAGTTAACGACTATGAGAAGTTCAAAAAGTTAGTAGAAGAGAAGAACGTAGATTGCTACATTGTTAACACAGGTGATTTCATGGGTGAGAAGGTTAAACCTGCTGATACTCTTGGAATTCTTGAAACAATCGTTGAAGGCAAAGCTAAATTCGAACAGTGGGGACCTTTCGATGATATCGAAATCATGAACACATGGGATGGCCAGACAGAAGGATTCAAGAACTTCAAAGCTGACCTTAGCGATGCTGATTACAAAGCTCAGTTAAAAGCTGCTATGCAGACTCGTGTAAATGCAGTTGACGGCTTTGCAAAGAACAAAGAAGGATATGACAAACTTCCTGATGAAGCTTTAGCAGCTCTTCAGAAGTTAGTTGATGCTCTTAACTAATTAGCATTCTGTTGATTAAAGATAGAGAGGGATATATGGTTTCATATATCCCTTTTTCTATATAAAAAACCGATGCAGATAAATATTTGACGGAAATAATAGAATTGGGAGAAGAAAAATGCATTACAATTGTCTGATAGTAGATGATGAGAAAGAACTTGCACAAATGACCTGTGAATATTTTAATCTTTTTGACGTAACAAGCATTTGGACAGATTCGGCAAAGGGATGCGAAGAGCTTCTGGCACAGCATACAGTAGATATTCTTTTGCTGGATATCAATTTACAGGAAGAAAGCGGGTTTGCTTTGTGTAAGAAAATAAGGGAAAATTCAGATATACCGATTCTTTTTATCAGTGCCAGACAGAGTGATGAGGATATTCTGGTAGCACTTAATATTGGAGGAGACGATTATATCAAGAAGCCGTTTTCCTTAAATATTTTGTTAGCAAAAGTAAGAGCAATGTTAAAACGTGTTAATAACATAAAAAGCAATGAGATACAGCAACAGGACTTAGAAGATGTGGATGTTTTGCAAAAACGAAAAATATTGCGAGAAGGACATGTGTGGTTAGATGAAAGTACCATGAGAGTTGGAGCCTATGAGAAGGAAGCACAGCTCAAGGCAAAAGAATTTAAACTTTTTTCTTGTCTGTTTGAGCATCGAAATACAATTGTAACGAAAGAAGTATTGTTTAATACCGTATGGGGAGATGCTTTTTTCAGTGATGGGACATTGAATGTACATATTCGGAAACTGCGTGAGAAGTTAGAAGAAAATCCAAACGAGCCAAAGTTAGTTAAAACGGTGTGGGGAACCGGTTATATTCTGAAGATTGAGGAAAATAAATGAAATTAAAACGAATAGCGGTAATATTTACGATTGTCATGGCAGCATTGATGCTTTGGATAAATCTACAGGTTACAAAACAAGAGAACAATACCCTAGATATGGTTTTTTATAACAGAGAAGTAAAACAGATAGAGCAAGCACTCTTAACAGGGGAAACACGTGAGGAGATTGCACAGAAGTATGGATGTGAAATTCTTATACGAACAGATGCAAATTATGCCAGCAGACTAAACCAATATTTGGAAAATGAGAGTATTATTTTAGACTATGAGAAGAATGATGAGATTGTCGGTAAATTCATCTGGCAGGAAAAAAGCAGTAAATTTGATGCTTTAAGGGAACAACTGCAAAGGCAGATGTTGGGTGTCTGTGTGATAATATTACTTGCAGTTTATGTCATGCTTTTTTTGATATATAAGTACTATGTAAAGCCGTTTCAAACGTTGCAGGAATTTACGGCAGAGATTGCCAAAGGAAATCTGGAACTGGCATTACCGATTCAGAAGCATAATTTCTTCGGAGCATTTACGGAGAGCTTTGATTTGATGCGGCAAGAGTTAAGGCGTGCAAGAGAAAGTGAATATCAGGCAAATGTCAGCAAAAAGGAATTGATTGCGGAATTGTCTCATGATATCAAAACACCGATTGCTACGATTAAGGCAACCTGTGAGGTAATGCAGGTGGTGGAAACGAAGCAGGATACGCTTGATAAGATTGGCGTGATTGCAAGTAAAGCGGAAATGATTGATAATCTGATTGGCAATATGTTTCATGCGACGTTAGAGGAACTGGAAGTGTTGAAAGTAGATGTGAGGGAAGAAAGTTCACTTTTAATACCACAGATGTTTCAGGATTTTCGTTATTATGGGCAGATTGTTCTGGAGAATGAGATACCGGAATGTCTGTTGTTATATGATAAATTGCGTTTACAGCAGGTGCTTGATAATATTCTGAATAATTCCTATAAATATGCCGGAACGGTTGTTAAGGTTCGGTTCCGTGAGGAAAAGGAAGGCATCACCATTGAAATCCGGGATTTCGGAGCTGGTGTTTCCGAGGAAGAAATGGCTTTAATAAGAGAGAAATTTTATCGTGGAAGCAATACCGATGGAAAATCCGGTTCGGGGCTTGGACTTTATCTTGCAAATAATTTTATGGAACAGATGGGCGGCGGTATGGAGTGTTATAACGAGAAAGGGTTCGTAGTAGCGTTGTTTCTTGCTAAGGCATAATTGTTTTCGAACAATGGAGAAAATTGTTAAAATGGAAATTTAAGAATCAGTTAAGAAATAGACAGGGATTGGGAAAAGATTTCCGGCAGGAAAGTTTCTATAATGAATCCTATAAGAAGAGTGAAGGATCATTTTTCTGATAGAAAAAAACGGAGGATAGAAATTATAATGGAAACTATTTTACAGGCAAAAGACTTATGCAAATCTTTTTCCAATGGAAGTGTGCAGCAGCATGTACTTAGAAATTTGAATTTGGAAATTAACAAGGGAGATTTTGTTGTTATCATGGGAAGTTCCGGTTCTGGAAAAAGCACCATGTTATATTCCTTGTCAGGTATTGACAGACCGACACTTGGTAAAGTGTTATATGGCGGAGAGGATATTTCAAAATACAGTAATGATAAATTAGCAGTTTTTCGCAGAGATCATTGTGGTTTTGTTTTCCAGCAGAATTTCTTAAATGATACGATGGATGTGCTGGATAATATTATGGTAAGTGGTTTGCTCGTCAGCAAAAATCGTAAGCAGATTGCAGCAAGAGCGAAGGAATTATTAAAACAGGTCGGACTGAATGGAGAAACATTTCATAAATTTCCAACTCAGCTATCCGGCGGAGAAGCACAGAGAGTTGCGATTGTGCGTGGTATGATAAACAAACCACAGATATTATTTGCAGATGAACCAACAGGTGCCCTAAATTCCAAGAACACAGAGCATGTACTGGATGTTATGACGAAGTTCCACGAAGAAGGACAGACTATCGTTATGGTAACACACGATATGCGTTCCGCCAGAAGAGGGAACAGAATTTTGTATCTGAAGGATGGTGTGATTACAGGAGAACTGAACCTTGGAAAATATGTGAGTGGTGACAGACAACGTCATGATGACTTACGAAGCTTTTTGCAGGAAATGGGGTGGTAATATGTATCGTCTTATTTTCATTGCGAAGAATAATTTGAAGAAAAAGAAAAGTGATGTGGCAGTATTATTTTTCTTAACCATGTTAGCGGCGCTGTTGCTTTATGTGAGTATTTCGGTATTGACACATACCAGAGATGTAATCCAGACAGCATATGAAAAATATAATTCGGCAGATTTCCTGATGGCATCCGGTTGTGAGGAAGTGGAAAAAATTACTGCTGTATTTGAAGAACAACCGGAAGTAGTTGAACTTGAGAAAAGCGAAGGAATTTATTTGTTGTCTCTTAGTTATTATAAAGGAAATGAAAGTGCTGACGACAAAGAAATGACCTTTCTGATTCAGCCAATGGATGAATCGCGTAAAATGAGTCGGATTCCGGAAGTGGAAAATTTGCAAAAGGATTCTATTTTGTTGCCTTATCATATGAAAGCCGGAAGTGGTTATGAGGTAGGAGATACCATTCATTTGGAAATCGGCGAAACAAAGCAGGATTATACCGTTTGTGGTTTTGTAGAGGATATTATGTTTTCTACCCCGTTAAATATTGATATTTTTCAGTGTTATGTTATGGAAGAAGAATATCAGAAGCTGTTAGAAGAAGGAACAGCAGATGCCGGACAAATGACGATTTATCGGATGCAGCTTAAAGAAGGTACTGATACAGCGGATTTTGAAGAAAGAATTGCATCGATTTTAAATAAAGAAATACCGGAGCTTGCACAATATAAAAATTTGTTGTTGAATTCTGATGCCATGATAGGTGGCGACGGAATGTTATCTAATATCAGTATGAGTATTATTTTAGTATTCTCTTTTTTATTGATTATGATTGCTTTGATTATAGTGCGTTTCAGTATGAAGAATTTTATTAAGGGGAATTTGAAAAATATTGGCATTTTGATGGCATCCGGTTATACAAGCAGACAGTTGATTAAAGTTTCTTTGTTGGAAATGACAGGGATTGCCTTTTTTGGCACACTGGCTGCACTTCTGGCAGGCAGTTTCTTAAGCAAACCAATTGGGGAGTTGGAAGCTTCTTTTATCGGGCTTAGCTGGAACCAGCCATTTGATGTAAGAACCGCATTTTTAGTTCTTGCAATTGTTTGTATGGTTACGATGTTTGTAACATATTCATCCAGCCGCGTTTATGGGAAAATAAGTGTATTGGATGCACTGCGTGGTGGTATTACAACACATAACTTTCGCAAGAGCCATCTTCCTTTAGAGAATTGTCCATTGCCGGAGAGTCTTGCACTTGGTTGTAAGAGTGTTTTAAGTGAAAAAGCAAAACATATTACAATTTTGGGTATTGTAACAATTTTAAGCTTGGCAAGCTGTATTGGTTTTGCATTGTATCAGAACTTTGGAAGTAATACGGATGGCTTATATGAACTGATTGGTCTTGAATTAGGAGATGCCATTATTCAGGATGAAGAGGTAGATGAAATAAAAGAAGAAATTCAGGATTGGGAAATGGTTTCTAAAGTGAATTCTTATGGTAATGATAAAATCACATTATATGTTGATGATGAGAAGACAACGATTACTTGTGATTTCTGGGATAATCCGGAAAATGTCGATAATATATTTATGGTAGAGGGCAGACTTCCTAAGTACGATAATGAAATTGTTGTCAGTGTAACAATCAGTAAAGAACTTGGAATTGAAGTCGGTGATGTAATTTATGTTGAAGGCAAACAGGAGAAACTGGATTATATTGTGTGTGGCTTCGACCAGAAAATGTCTGAAATGGGTAGAAGAACGCAAATGACGATGGAAGGTGGCAAACGTTTAAATGGGGAATGCGCAACCATGCAGATATATGCATATCTGGAAGATGGTTATTCGTTTGAAGCGTTTGAAGAAAAGTTAAGTGCATTATATCCAAATGCCAATATAATGAACAGTAAGGAATCTTCCGAGAATATTACAGCAACATTGGGAACCGGCATGTTTTTGATTTGTCTTGTTTTCGTTGCTATGACAGTTCTGATTGTTTCCCTTGTTGTAACGCTGCTTGTGAAAACCAAAATGATAAGCGAGTGGAAGCAGTATGGTGTTTATAAAGCACTTGGTTTTACGACAAAACAGCTTATTGTACAAACCATGATGAGTAATCTGCCGGTAATTACTATAGGTGCGGTGTTAGGTAGTATTTTGTCTATCTATTTATTGAATCCTCTGGTAACAACCTGCTTAAGCTTTTGCGGTATTTTCAAAAGTGATTTGAGCATTCAGCCGGTCTGGCTTATTTTGAGTATAGTGATTATAATAATAGTAGCAACAATCGTATCTTTCCTGTGTGCGTTTAAGGTACGGAAACTGAAACCGATTGAAATGCTGAGTGTGGAATAAAACCCATAATTTGCTAGCTAATCACATAAAATATTGTTGTATTTTATGTCATCCTCGGATATAATATAAGTAACCTGAAATGAACGATAATTCTTGTTATTTTGAACCTACAGTTACTTTAAACGGGATTCCTATATTTCCATGTGGATGTCAGGCCTCCGATTCTTTGAATCTTGTGCAGTGGAAGGCAGAAATATGGTTGCGGTTACCCACCTAGCTATAGCTAGGAGTCAAAATACAAGATCCGTCATTTTGGGGATATACGAAAGAAAAAGCAGTCAATATTGGCTGCTTTTTCTTTTCTTACTTTATAGGAATTTGAGAAAGTTTGCTTATGTGGGGAGAAAATTGAATGAACAAAAAATTTCAAAATATCGGAAAGCTGATTTGTATTCTGGCGGGACTGATATTTCTTTTTTGCCTGTGGCTGCATCAACAGGAATATAAGAAAGAAGTGCCGGAGGGCGAAAAGATTACGACAGAGGATGTACGAATTTTATTGGAAGTATTGGAACTGCCGGTGGATGCTGATGTGATTTTGATGGAAAGCGACCGGGAGATAATTACCAATGACGAGGCAACATGGGAAACATACTTTACATATAAACAATATAAGATTCTTTATGAACAAATTGGTGGTTTGGAAAAAGGAATTCCTGATTTTGCAGGTAAATATGAAGATTCCTATGCAATGTTGAAAGAGGACTGGTATCAGGCATATCAGTTAATGTTAGCATATTTTGATACGGATTCTTCGATTTGGAAAACAACGATATTTATTTTAAAAGTCGATGTACAGGAGAAGAAACTGTACACTCAGAATAGTGAGTATAGTTATCTGTCTTCGTCTTTTGCAGAGTCCTGTTTCTGTAAGGAAGAAGTGTATGTACAGGGAGATAGTATTTTAACCAGTGTGCGCAGACTGGATGAGAAAACAATTTTGGAAAATGTGTGGGTTATGGAATCAACAGAAGGTGTCATGGATTGTTTTTATCATCATATAACGTTTCAAGTGAAATCAGAGAATCCGGTGGAACGGGAACAGATAGCAGATTTGATATTTCAAGCCGGCAATTTGATAAAAATTCAGGAAAAACAGGAGAAAATTCACGGTAAATTATTAAGTGTTTCGGATGATTCAATAGAAGTGGAAGGTTTTGGAACCTATGAGATTGCGGAAGGTATGGAAGTCTATAAACTTTGTGGTACATTGGAAACACAGGCAAAAAACGATTTGATGATAGGTTATGATTATACCGATTTTGTTATATGGGATAATCAGATATGTGCTGCATTGGTGTCAAGGGAAGGTGAACTGGACCAGATTCGTGTTTTGCTGAAAAATACAGCGGACGGAACCTATTTCTATGAGAAGGCAATTGTATCCGTAGATGGCGAGGAAACTACGGTTGAGGCAAAAGAGTTAAAAGAAGGAGAGAGAATTTCTTTTCAGACACAGGCACTAACAGATAAAGTAATCTTGCAGATAGATGGCGTGAATAAAGCAGACAATGCGTTCCGGGGAAAATTGGAATTTTGCAAGATGGGGGAAGGTATGATTATTGTGAATGAATTACCATTGGAAGAATATTTGTATGCGGTGGTGCCGAGTGAAATGCCGGCTTCTTATCCGATGGAAGCACTGAAGGCACAGGCGGTCTGTGCCAGAACCTATGCTTATCGGTATATATTGAAAGCAGGTTTGGGTGAGTATGGGGCTCATCTGGATGATACAACGGCATATCAGGTATATCATAATATTGCAGAGAATGCAGCAACTACAACTGCGGTAAAAGAAACTACGGGAATGATGTTATATCATGAGGGCGAATTGGCAGAGAATTATTATTATTCGACTTCCTGTGGATATGGAACCGATACGAATGTCTGGAAAAGCGAAAACGGAGAAGATACATCATATATCTGTGCCGGAAAATATGCGAGTCAGGAAGGCGACAATGAGGCAGCGCAGGATATGACACAGGAAGAAAATTTTGCATCCTTCATTAAAACCATAGATGAGTCCGATTTTGAGAAAGATGAACCCTGGTATCGCTGGACATATGAAGTGACAGAGCTTGATGAAGAGAAAATGCTTTCCAGAATACAAAGCCGTTATCAGGCGAATGCCAGCCTTGTCCTGAAACAGATTGGCGAAGGAGAAGATGCTTATTATGTATCGGAACCGATAGAAGAAATCGGTACAATCCAAGAGATTAGAGTGGAAAAAAGAGGCGACGGTGGCGTGGCTGATGAACTTGTGATTATCGGCAGTGAAGCAACTATAAAAGTGATTTCAGAATATAATATTCGAACTGTTTTGTGTGACGGGGAAAGTGAGGTTATCAGACAGGACGGAAGTACTACTGTGCCGGGGACTCTTTTGCCAAGTGGCTTTTTTATCATAGAAACTGGAAAAAATGGGGAGAACGTGATAGGATATAAGTTAATTGGCGGCGGATATGGTCATGGAGTCGGTATGTCGCAAAATGGAGCAAAAGCAATGGGAAACTTAGGATATAATTTTCAGGAAATATTGGGAACATTTTTTACAGACTGTGAGGTACGGGAATGAAAATGACAGTCAGGTTGTATTACATATTTAGAGATTTTTCCAGACAGATGACAAAGAAAAATATCAGTTCTTTTGCAGCAAGTGCCGCGTTTTTCCTCTTTCTGGCAGTCATTCCGTTATTAATGTCGCTTTGCGCGATTTTGCCATATACACCGCTTACGGCGGAAAATCTGATTCATGCGATTATGCAGGTAACACCGAATGCTATGAATGGATTTGTAGAGCAGGTAGTTGGTGATGTATATGCAAGGTCAGCTGGGACGATTACCATATTTGCGATTGTAGCAGTCTGGTCAGCCGGAAAAGCGATGCTTGCATTGATACGAGGGCTGAATGAAGTAAATGACTTTGAAGAACATAGAAATTATCTGATGCTTCGTATGATAGCATTTGTCTATACGGTTATCATGCTTGTTGCGATTTTAATTTCCATGCTGATTATGGTATTTGGTAATGTTATTGTAAATATTGCATTGCATGATTTCCCTCAATTACATGTGCTGGTGCAGCTTATTATGCATTTTCGATTTTTGTTTTCATGGCTTTTGTTGACACTTGCATTTGCAATGATTTATGCGTTTGTACCCGGCATAAAATTAAGATTTAAAAAACAGTTGCCGGGGGCAGCATTCTCGGCAGTTGTTTGGAGTTTTGCATCATTTGCATTTTCCGTTTATGTGGATAATTTTAATGGTTTTGGAACCTATGGTAGTCTGACAACTGTGGTTATTATGATGATCTGGTTTTATATGATGATGTATATTCTCCTGATAGGGGCACATATCAACCGATATTTCGGGCCGGTCTACAAATTCCTGTTCGGATGGCTTGACAAGTCCGGTAAAAATCACTAAAATGTCATATAGTGGTCGGTTTCTATTGATATGAAAAACTGACAATTGATAGATAAAGGCATAGATGGTGTCAGTAGAGCATTATTTTCTTGCAGAGAGAGGAAGTCATCGGCTGTAAGCTTCCTTAAGTTCAGATAGTGACTTGAATTTCCCACCGGAGCTGCTTAGAGGAAAGACCAAATGGTTGAGTAGTTTAAGACGTAGAAGCACGTTACGCATAATGAGAGTCTGTTGGTTGGATTCGTTGCAGAAATTTCTGAGCGACAAATCATAATAACAGGAACTTGGGTGGTACCGCGAATTATTTCGTCCCATGTGTTTAGACACATGGGATTTTTTAATTTTAATCAAGAAAGGAAAAAGAGTAATGAAAGAAAAAATTCAAAAGCTCACAGAACAATTTGGAGAAGACCTTTCTAAAGTAACTGATTTAACTGCTTTAGAAACATTACGTCTCGACTATATGGGCAAGAAGGGGCAGATTGCAGAGTTGATGAAAGAACTTGGCAAAATTCCTGTAGAACAGAAAAAAGAAGCAGGACAGATGATTAATACTTTTAAACAGGAAGTAACATCCCGTTTTGAAAGTAAAAAAGAAGAACTGGTTCGTGCAGAAGAAGAAAGAATGATTAACGCAGCAGAAGCTTATGACGAATCTCTTCCGACAGAGAATCCTTGTGGTTCCTATCATCCGATTACCCTGATTCAGCGTGAATTGGAGGATATTTTTGAATCTATGGGCTTTGATGTAGAAGACTATAATGAAATCGTTGATGACTATCATTGCTTTGAAGCATTAAATATTCCGAAATTCCATCCGGCAAGAGATATGCAGGATACTTATTATTTATCTACCAAAAATCAGTTGTTAAAGAGCCATACTTCAGCAGCACAGAATACCATTATGATGAAATATGGTAAGGCGTTAAAGGAAAATAATCGTCCTATCAGAGCGGTATTCCCGGGAAGATGTTTCCGTAATGAAGCAATTGATGCTTGTCATGAAAACACATTCTTCCAGATGGAAGGCGTTATGATTGATAAGGATATCTCTATCTCTAACCTGATTTACTTTATGAAAACCATGTTATCCGAAGTATTTGAAAGCGATGTAACTGTAAGACTTCGTCCGGGCTTTTTCCCATTTGTGGAACCGGGCTTTGAACTGGATATTCAGTGTCTTATCTGCGGTGGCGATGGCTGTCCATCCTGTAAGAATTCCGGATGGTTGGAGCTTTGCCCATGTGGTATGATTCATCCGAATGTATTAAAATACGGCGGTATCAACACAGAAGAAGAACCGGACAAATATACAGGATTCGCATTTGGACTTGGACTTACCCGTCTTGCAATGATGAAGTACGGTGTAAAAGATATTCGTGTATTCAACGAGGGTGATTTAAATGCATTATCCCAGTTTGTAAGTAAATAGGAGGTAGGTAACGTGTTCGTATCAATGAATTGGATCAAAGATTTCGTAGACTTAGAAGGTCAGGATCTTGAAAAATTAATACACAGATTTACATTATCCACAGCAGAAGTGGAAGGAATTGAATATAAAGGAAAAGATATTAAGGACGTTGTTGTTGGTGAAATTCTTTCTTGCGAAGACCATCCGGACTCCGATCATCTTCATCTTTTAAAAGTAGACGGTGGAGATACAGTATATGATGTTGTCTGCGGTGCTCCTAATGCAAGAGCAGGTATTAAGACAGCTTTCTGTAAAGTAGGCGGTCAGGTTGGCGAAATCAAAATCAAACCGGCTAAATTACGTGGTCAGGTTTCTAACGGTATGTGCTGTTCTGCCAAAGAACTTGGCATTTCCGATGAACATTCCGGTATTATGGAATTAGACCCTTCCCTTGCAAATGGAACGGATTTAAAAGAAATTTTCCCAATTGAGGATATTATTTTTGAAGTAGATAACAAGTCTTTGACTAACAGACCTGACTTGTGGGGACACTATGGTATGGCTCGTGAATTTGCAGCTTTGACAGGTCAGCAGATTAAACCGCTTGAGATTATGGAAAATCCATATACAGGAGATGCCAAAGTAGCAGTTGAACTTCGCAATGAACTGGCTTACCGTTACACCAGCGTTCGCATTGAGAATGTAACAAAGAAAGTAAGTCCGATGGAAATGCAGATTCGTTTGTATTACTGTGGAACGAGAGCAATCAATCTGCTTGCGGACTTAACAAACTATATTATGCTGGAATTAGGTCAGCCAACCCATGCTTTTGATGGCAACAAGATTGGCAAGATTGTTGTAGATACACCGAAGGAAGATAGTAAATTTACAACACTGGATGGTGTGGAACGTGATATTACAACAGATACTTTGATGATCTATGATAATGACACACCAGTGGCAATCGCTGGTATTATGGGTGGTCTTGACAGTGAAATCGTAGATGATACCAATTCTGTTGTGTTGGAATCTGCAAACTTTGATGCTGTCAGCATCAGAAAATCTGCAGCAAGAATGGCACATCGTACCGATGCATCTGCGCGTTATGAGAAAACACTTGATCCGGAAATGACCATGTTGGCAGTGAAGCGTTTCATCAAACTGGTTAAAGACATTGACCCGGATTGCGAATGCGCAAGCCAGATTACAGATGTTTATCAGTATAAATATCCGGAAATTGAGGTAAGCTTTGATAAAGCATTTGTAGACAGATATACAGGTATTGATATTTCCTGTGAACGTATCAAGACTACATTAGAGCAGCTTGGTTTCGAGACAACCCAGAATGGCGAAAACTTTGTAACAAAAGTTCCTAGCTGGCGTGGAACAAAAGATGTCAGCATGAAAGCAGATATTATTGAAGAAATTACCCGTATTTATGGCTATGACAACTTTGAAATTAAGACAACTTTATCTCCACTTCTTCCTGCCAAAACAACAGAGCGTAGAAAAGAAGAGAACCAGATTAAAGATTTGTTAGTTAAAACATATGCTATGAATGAAATCCACACAAGAGTATGGTGTGATCCGGATGCTCTCAAAAATCTCGGACTTACACCGGAAGATAATGTGCGTATTCTGGGAAATGCAGATGATAACGGTATTCTTAGAACTTCTTTGTTCCAAAGTTTCTTACCGGTTGTTTACAGCAATCGTAATTATAAGCCATCTTTTGGTATTTTCGAAATTGGTAGAACCATTCTTGGAGAAAGAGAAGATGGAACAGCAGATGAACATCGTATGCTTGGCATTGCTATGTACAGCAAGGAAACAACAGAAAAGAATCTGTATATCAATGCAGTGCAGTTAATTAATACGATTGTAAGCCAGTTGAAACACAAAAAAGTAGAATATACAAAGATAGAAGTTGAACATACATGGCAGCATCCAAAGAATACTTCTGCAATTATGGTAGATGGCAAAAGAATTGGTGTACTGAATACATTACATCCAAAAACACTGTCCAAGATTGCTAAGAATGCAGTTGTTGTATGTGTGGAAATTGATATGGATGAGTTGCTTGCAGTAGAGTTCAGCAATCTTGAGTTTGCAGAACCATCCAGATTCCCTAGCATGGAATATGACCTTTCTCTTGTAATGCCGGAAGGAGTCAGATTCGACGAGATTTCTACCTGCTGGAAGAAATTGAAAATCAAAGAATTACGTGAAGTTTCTGTTATTGATATTTATGATGCACAGGGCATTAAGAGTATCACTGTCAGATTCTCCTTTGGTCTGGATGACAGAACTTTGACCGGTGAAGAAGTACAGAGCCATATCGATAAGATTCTGGCAAATCTGGAAACAATCGGAGTAAAAATGAAATTGTAAAAATGTGTGAAGAAATGAGGCGTAAAAATGGAGCATAAAAATACATGGCAGACTTATGATGCAAAACAACTGAAAGAAGTAGATGCTTTTGCGAAAGAGTACATGGATTTTCTGGACAACGGAAAAACCGAAAGAGAATGTATTGATACGATTGTAAACCGTATTGAGAAAGAAGGATATCAGGAATTAGAAACTCTGATTCAGAAAAAGAAACCGTTAAAATGCGGCGATAAAGTTTATTCCGTATGGATGAACAAATCAATCGTTATGTTCCAGATTGGAAAAAAGGCAATGACCGAAGGTATGAACATCTTAGGTGCTCATATCGATTCCCCTCGTCTGGATGTGAAACAGAATCCATTATATGAGGATGGCGGTTTTGCCTATCTGGATACCCACTATTATGGTGGCGTGAAGAAATATCAGTGGGTAACCATTCCGCTTGCAATTCATGGTGTTATTGTGAAAAAAGATGGCACAACTGTTGAGGTCAATATTGGTGAAAACGAAGATGATCCGGTATTCTTTATCTCTGATTTGTTGATTCATTTAGCTCAGGAACAGCTTGAGAAAAAAGCAGCCAAAGTAATTGAAGGCGAAGCACTTGATATTGTCATTGGTAACAAACCGTTGATTATAGACAAAAAGCATGATAAAGCAGAGAAAAAAGATAACGAAGATACCAAGGAAGAAGCCAAAGCTGAGAAAGATGCTGTAAAAAAAGGCATTCTTGCTATTCTAAAGGAAAACTATGATATAGATGAAGAAGATTTCATTTCTGCTGAACTGGAAGTAGTACCTGCCGGAAAAGCAAGAGAAGCCGGTTTTGACAGAAGTATGATTCTCGGTTATGGACAGGACGACAGAGTGTGTGCTTTTTCTTCTTTGAAAGCAATGTTAGAAATTGACAAGATTGACAGAACAGCATGTTGCATTCTTGTGGATAAAGAAGAAATTGGCAGTGTTGGTGCAACCGGTATGCAGTCAAAATTCTTTGAAAATGCGGTTGCAGAAGTAATGAATCTGACCGGAGATTACAGCGAACTCAATGTCAGAAGATGCCTTGCAAAATCCTGTATGTTATCTTCTGATGTCAGCAGTGCGTTTGACCCAAGCTATGCATCAAGTTTTGATAAGAAAAATGTTGCATTTCTTGGTGGTGGCATGGTATTTAATAAATTTACCGGTTCCAGAGGAAAATCCGGTTCCAATGATGCCAATGCAGAATATCTGGCTCATATCCGTGCTATCTTCGAGAAAGAAAAGGTGAACTTCCAGACTGCAGAACTGGGTAAGGTTGACCTCGGTGGCGGCGGAACCATTGCATACATTCTTGCATTGTACGGCATGAATGTAATCGACAGCGGCGTAGCTGTTATGAACATGCATGCACCTTGGGAAGCAACCAGCAAAGCTGACGTATACGAAACGAAAAGAGGATATGTAGCATTCTTAAAGAATGCGGCATTGTAAAATAGTTAAAAAATTATAAATTGTATTGATTTTTTAATAAAGATTGTATATTATAATATTAACCAAGGATATTTACGATTTTTCGGATTCGTAGATGGAGGTTTTTTCGTAAGTTTGGTTCACTTACCCCGAATAGGTTTTAACCGAAACAAAGAGAACCATTTTTGAAATCTCAATGCTCCTGACTTATGTCGGGAGCATTTCTTGTATCGTTCTTATCTGTAGGAGAATTTGTCTATGAATCAATTACTTGAAAAATTCAATGAATATAAATCAATTGTTAATTATCGAATGGAATATGAGTTTGAAAATGGTGATGTTATAAATTTTAAACTTAAACAAACAGATTTTCCACATTTAATTGGGTTGCATAAGTTGATAGATATTCCAGTTATTCGTCAATTTAATGATAAAAATAATAAAACTGTTAGTGCAAAATTTATTATTTCAAAAATTAAAAAAGAAGAACAAATTACAGAAGATATAATAAGACATAGTAGTTATTTTGCAGAGATTCAGCAACGATTTGAATTTTTTAGTAAAGAAAATATCTTAACCTTAACATATACAGATGCGGTTATAGATTTTGACGCTACGCGGATAGGCTCTAATTTGAAAGCCACCTATATTTTATATGAGCAAAAAGGCGTGCAAGGATATAATCACCTTTGCGTAGCAGAAGATCTTATGGGAAAGAAATATGTAGAATCTTTTTTCTATAATCCAACAAATCTTTATATTCGCAATCAGAATACTATTTCAATACGAAGGGTAAAAATATATGATGAAAAAGGACAACCGTATTTGGCAGATGTGTTTCTATAATAATGTTGTATAAATGGAACTTTATTTTTATCATAGAAAAATAGATTGTGTTATGATAGAATACATAATGTTATTGATGAGAACGATTTTGACATTTAGATAGAGAAGGGAGCCCGATGGCTTAATGGAGAATACAGAATTGAAAACATCAGATTTTTACTTTGACCTACCGGAAGAATTGATTGCACAGGACCCGCTAGAGGATCGTTCCAGTTCCAGAATGCTTCTTCTGAATAAAAACACCGGAGAAATTGAACATCATGTTTTTCGTGAAGTAATCGATTATCTGCATCCGGGAGATTGTCTGGTATTGAATAATACCAAAGTTATTCCAGCGAGACTTATGGGTGTAAAGGAAGATACCGGTGCATCCATTGAAGTCCTCCTGCTGAAGCGAAAAGAGAACGATGTGTGGGAAACTTTAGTGAAGCCGGGCAAGAAAGCAAGACCGGGGGCAAAATTATCTTTCGGTGACGGACTTCTGACAGCAGAGGTGTTAGAGGTAGTAGAAGAAGGCAATCGATTGATTCAGTTCCACTATGAAGGTATTTTTGAAGAGGTTCTGGATAAACTTGGTGAAATGCCATTGCCTCCTTATATTACTCATAAATTACAGGATAAAAACAGATATCAGACAGTGTATGCCAAATACGAAGGTTCTGCGGCAGCGCCAACAGCTGGACTTCATTTTACCAAAGAACTTCTGGCGAAGATTGAAGCCAAAGGAATAGATATTGCATATGTAACACTACATGTCGGACTGGGAACATTTCGTCCGGTAAAAGTGGATAATATTCTGGAGCATCATATGCATTCAGAATACTATCAGGTGTCACAGGAAGCAGCCGATAAAATCAATAAAGCAAAAGACAGTGGACATCGTGTTATTTGTGTTGGAACAACAAGCTGTCGGACCATAGAAAGTGCGGCAGATGAAAATGGCAGATTGCAGGAATGTTGTGATAATACCGAAATTTTTATCTATCCGGGATACAAGTTCAAAGTTCTGGATGTTCTTATTACCAATTTTCACTTGCCGGAATCTACACTTGTTATGTTGGTTTCAGCACTTGCCGGTAAAGAACAGGTACTCCATGCTTATGAGGAAGCGATTCAGGAAAAATATCGTTTCTTTAGTTTTGGGGATGCCATGTTTATAACAGATTCCTTTACAAAGGATGGAGAATAAGGTAAGATAAGTGTTAAGTTTATGAGAAAGGTAAGGGGAACAATGGAAGAAAGAAGAAAAAACCGGAGAATGGAATTGTCTGCAACTTTATTAATGAAAGGCGTTAATGGAGAAGCGGGTAATGAGGTAGCCATAGAAATTTTAGATGTATCCAAAACAGGTGTTGGTTTCTCCTGTTCAGAACCACTTAATATCGGAGCAGTATATGAAGCTCATCTGACAATCTGGACCAAAGAAGTACTTGATGTTTTCATGGAAATTGTCAGAATTGAGAAGGTTGGACCGGACGAATACAGTTATGGTGCTATTTTCATTGGTATGTCTGAAATGGATGGCAAGAGAATTGAAGTATATGAAACCATAGAAACAATGGAGCAATAGACAAGGATTTATGAAAAAACATAATCAGAATCTTTTCTTAGAGTGTGCAGTTATTTTTGCATCAATCATTGGTTTGATGTTATTGGTATATTTTGTAATGATTTTGTCTTTTCAGGATGGCGATACATCAACCAGTGAAACAATGAATCTTGCAGTAATGATAGCGCAGCGGATTTATGAAAATCCAACGGAAACAGAGATAAAAGCAGTCAGTTTAATGATACGATATGGAGCACATCTGGGTCTGTTTTTTATAGTGGGACTTGTTACAACTTTTGTAAGCATGGTAATTTTCAGAAGATATTACCGGATTCTTGGTGTAATTGGTTCGGGATTTATTTGTTACATACTTGCTTATTATACAGAATATTATAAGCAGTATATAGACGGCAGACATTTTCAGATGGAAGATGTGGCGTTGAACTGGTACGGAAGTGTGGCAGGAATTGCCTGTATGATTATTTCTTATTTTATGAACCGAATATTAGTAAAACTCTCCTCGTAAAATTATGAGGAGAGTTTTTTTCTATTTCTTCAATTTTTCCAAATCCCTGTAAAAGGTTGGAAAACTGATGTTTGCCAGTTCTTTATCTTCTAAAGTAGTTTCGCCTTCTGCAAGCAGAGCTGCAATGGTGAAGCTCATAGCAATTCTGTGGTCTAAATATGTTTTGATGAAAGCACCATGCAACGGTTTGCCGCCTTCGATAATCATACCATCATCGGTTCCGGTAATCTGTGCACCCATAGCGGTCAGATTTTCTACCATTACATCAATTCGATTGGATTCTTTCACTTTTAGTTCAGCAGCATCCTTGATAACAGTTGTGCCCTTAGCAACAGCGGCCATAATATTAATAATCGGGATTTCATCGATTAGAGTAGGAATAATATCGCCTTCAATGGTAATTCCATGCAATTCACTGGATTTTACCAATAAATCGGCAGTTGGCTCGCCATCATAATTTTCATTCAGAAGAGTAATATTTCCACCCATTGCAAGGGCTACTTTCAAAATACCGTCTCTGGTAGGATTGATACCGACATTTTTAATTAAAATTTCGGAGTTTGGTACACAAAGTCCGGCGGCAATGAAATAAGCCGCAGAGGAAATGTCACCCGGCACATTGATTGTCTGTGCAGTTAAGGCTGGCTGTGGCTTAATAATAGCAGTAGTACCTTCGGTATGAACATCAGCACCAAAAGTACGGAGCATGATTTCGGAATGATTTCTACTGATAGTTGGCTCAGTTACTTTGGTTTCGCCATCTTCCGCATACATACCGGCAAGAAGAATTGCGGATTTTACCTGAGCGGAAGCTACTTTGGAATGATAATGAATGCTGTGTACAGAACCGCCATTAATGCGAAGCGGAGCGCAGTCGTTGCCATTTAAACTGGTAATCTGTGCGCCCATCATAGATAAAGGCTCCATAATTCTGCGCATAGGACGTTTCTGAATGGAAGCATCGCCTGTTAAGGTTGTTTCAAAAGGCTGTGCCGCCAGAATACCGGAAATAAGTCGGGTAGTAGTACCGCTGTTGCCGGCATCCAGAACGGAAGTTGGTGCGGTTAGTCCGTGTAATCCTTTTCCGTGAATCAAAATCTTTTCCGGTGTATTTTCTACTTCAATGCCCAGTTTGCGGAAGCAGTCGATGGTAGAAAGACAATCAGCACCTTGTAAAAAATTCGTAACTTCAGTAGTACCTTTTGCAAGGGAACCAAACATGACTGCTCTGTGTGAAATTGATTTATCGCCAGGTATTGTAACTTCTCCGTGTAATCCCATTTTTTAGTCTCCATTCGTGTTGTATGATTATTTACTAAACTTTGTCTTATGCCTTTTTGTGAATTGTATAACCGTGCTCTGTTAACACTTTTTCTGCACTGTGCGTTGCTTCTACAGTATAAAACTCGATGCGCAAAGCACCTTCCGCAAGTTCTCTGTTGTGATTGATACCGATGTTTTTGATGCTGACATCGTGCATGGAAAGCAGAGAAGCGATTGCGGCAATCGCACCCGGTTTGTCGGCAATATCCACAGTCAGAACATACTCTGTCTTAATTGGACCGCTGGATGCATTGATAAAGGATTCGCGATATTCTCTTGCAGTATCGAAGAACTGATAGAGTGCATCGTTGTCTTTGCTGTCTAATATCTGTTTGAAGTCTTTTAAATCATTTATGTACTGCTCTAATAAGGTAGAGATGTTTTCTGTATTTGATAAACATATCTGCTGCCACATAGTAGGAGAGGAGGAGGCAATTCTTGTAATATCCTTAAAACCTCCGGCAGCAATCATTTTCATAATGCCTTCTTTGGAATCCGAGTTTTTCACCAGATTTACCAAAGATGCTGCAATAACATGTGGCAGATGCGAAATAGCTCCTGTTACATAGTCATGTTGGCTGTATGGTAACACCAGAGGAATTGCACCGATCGTCTGTACCAGAGTCTGATAAGCAGATATTTTCTCGGTAGGAATTTCTTTGGTTGGTGTCAGAATATAGTAAGCATTTTCAAATAAAGATGCTTTGGAATTAGCATAACCGAAACGTTCTGAACCGGTCATTGGATGACCACCGATAAATTGTCCTTCCAGACCAATAGAAGCAATATGTTCATGAATTCCTGTTTTCACACTCCCAACATCGGTAAGAACGGTATGAGAGGACAAATATTTTTTCAGAGTAAGCAGGTTTTCATCATTATGGGATACTGGAGCGCATAAAAATATATAGTCGCAATTTCCAAAAGCTTCGTTGATACAAGTGCATGTTTCCTGAATGACACCTTCTTCTTTGGCAAGTGCAAGTGAGTCAGCGTTAGTATCATATGCAATTAAATAAGTATCCGGTAATTTGCTGTGAATTGCTTTGGCGATGGAACCGCCAATGAGTCCAAGTCCGATAAATCCGCAAGTAAAAGCAGCCATGAGAAATACTCCTTTGAAAAAATAATGTAAAAATCAACTATAAACAATAATATAATATATCATTTTATAGAAAGAAAATCAATGTAAGCATATTTTATGTGCAAAATATTCAAAAAATGTTGCAATTTTTCAAAATATTTAGTAAAATATACACATCATATCAATTGGGGATGCGAATAATTCTTGTGACTATTTGCTATATACCAAAATAACGGAATTGGGAGGATAAGATATGAATGTTTACACAACTGACAAAATTCGTAATGTAGTGCTTTTAGGTCATGGCGGCTGCGGTAAGACCAGTTTGGTGGAAGCAATGGCATATCTTGCCGGAGTGACTTCCCGTATGGGTAAGGTAGCAGATGGCAATACGATTAGTGATTATGGTAAGGAAGAACAGAAACGCCAGATTTCAATTGCCACTTCCGTTGTTCCGATTGAATGGGAAGGTGTTAAGATTAATTTATTAGATACACCGGGATTTTTTGATTTTGTAGGTGAAGTAGAAGAAGCAGTCAGTGCTGCTGATGCGGCTATTATTGTTGTTTCCGGTAAAGCCGGTGTGGAAGTGGGAACTGAGAAAGCATGGGAACTTTGTGAGAAATATAAACTTCCGAGATTTGTTTTTGTAACAGATATGGATATTGATAACGCATCTTTCCGTCAGGTAGTGGAAGATATGACAGCGAAATATGGTAAGAAGATGGCGCCGTTCCATCTGCCGATTCGTGAGAACGAAAAATTCGTAGGCTATATCAATGTTATTACCGAGCAGGCTTATCGCTGGAAAGATAAAGAAGTTTTAGAATGTGAGATGCCGGAGTACAGTAAGGCGAACTTACAGATCTGTCGTGATACTTTGATGGAAGCGGTAGCAGAAACCAGTGAAGAATTTATGGAACGCTATTTTGGCGGAGATACTTTCTCAGAAGCAGAAATCAGAGCAGCACTTCGCAATAACGTGATGGAAGGCAGTATTGTTCCGATGTCTATGGGCTCTAATATGCTGTGCCAGGGTATCTATACACTGCTTGATGATATTGTGAAATATATGCCAAGTCCGGAAAATAGAGAAATTGCAGGTATTAATCTGAAAACAAATGAAATTTTCTCTGCTAATTATGATTTCGCGAAACCGAAATCAGCTTATATTTTCAAGACAATTGTTGATCCTTTCATTGGAAAATATTCTCTGATTAAAGTTTGCTCCGGTGTTATCAAAGCAGATGACCTGATTTATAACGAGGAAAAAGACATTGAAGAAAAAGTAAGTAAATTATATGTTTTACAGGGCAGCAAACCGATTGAAGTAAAAGAATTGCATGCCGGTGATATCGGTGCGATTGCGAAGTTGACAGCAGCAAGAACCGGTAATACATTATCTACCAAAGCAACGACAATCCGCTATGGCAAGACCGAAATTTCTACACCATATACAGTAATGCGCTATCAGGCACAGAACAAGGCTGATATTGATAAGATTTCACAGTCATTACAGAAAATGACACATGAAGACCAGACTTTGAAAGTAGTGAATGATTCTGAAAATAAGCAGACATTATTATATGGTATGGGGGATTTGCACTTAGAAGTTGTAACAAGCAGACTCCTTAGCGAATACAAAGTAGATATTAAATTATCCCAGCCGAAGGTGGCTTATAAAGAAACCATTCAGAAAACCTCGGATGTGGAATATAAGTATAAGAAACAGTCTGGCGGACATGGACAGTATGGTCATGTTAAGATGAAATTTGAGCCATCCGGTTCTTTGGAAGAACCATATGTATTTGAACAGGTGGTTGTTGGTGGTGCAGTACCAAAGAATTTCTTCCCTGCAGTGGAAAAAGGTTTACAGGATTCCGTAGTAAGCGGGCCAATGGCAGCTTATCCGGTTGTTGGTGTGAAAGCGATTTTATATGATGGTTCTTACCATCCGGTAGATTCCTCTGAAATGGCATTTAAGATGGCAACAATTCAGGCATTTAAGAAAGGCTTTATGGAAGCAAAACCAATTCTCTTAGAGCCTATCGCATCATTGAAAGTAACTGTGCCGGATGCTTATACGGGTGATATCATGGGTGATTTGAACAAACGAAGAGGTCGTGTGCTTGGTATGACACCTACTTCCGATGGCAAACAGATTATTGAAGCAGATATTCCAATGTCATGCTTGCACGGATATTGTACTGTACTTCGTTCCATGACAGGCGGCAGAGGTACATATGAATACCAGTTTGTAAGATACGAACAGGCACCAAGTGATGTACAGGAGAAAGAAGTAGCAGCAAGAGCTGGTAAAGTTGCTGCAAACAACGAGGAATAGTTCGTGTGTAAAAGGCGATTGCCTTAAGGCTATAGATCCTTTTTGAGAGGGAAAAAACAGGATGCAGATGTATTGGGGAATACAGCATCCTGTTTTTTTGTGTACTTGACAAATTATTCGAGTATAGTAAAATTATAATGTTTATGATTATGCCGATAAAATAAGGAAAAGATTAGACAAAGAATGATATTGTAGAATTACAATAGATAATAGATGAGAGGAATGAAAAAGATGGCAGAGTTATATAACCACAGAGAAGTGGAAACAAAATGGCAGAAAGTCTGGGATGATGAAAAAGCATTCAAAACTTCTGAAGACTATTCCAAACCGAAATATTATGCATTGGTAGAATTCCCATATCCTTCAGGACAGGGACTTCATGTTGGTCATCCAAGACCATACACGGCACTTGATATTGTTGCTAGAAAGAGAAGAATGCAGGGATATAATGTACTTTATCCAATGGGATGGGATGCGTTTGGTCTTCCAACAGAAAACTATGCAATTAAGAATCATATTCATCCGAAGATTGTTACACAGAACAATGTAGCACGTTTTAAAAATCAGCTGCATTCTCTTGGTTATTCTTTTGACTGGGATAGAGAGGTAAATACAACTGATCCAAACTACTACAAATGGACACAGTGGATTTTCTTGAAATTATTTAAAGCAGGACTGGCATATAAATCCGAAATGCCAATTAACTGGTGTACTTCCTGTAAAGTAGGTCTTGCAAACGAAGAAGTTGTAAACGGTGTATGCGAACGATGTGGTTCTGAAGTTGTTCGTAAAGTTAAGAGCCAGTGGATGTTAAAAATTACAGAATATGCTGACAAACTGATTGAAGGTCTGGACGGTGTTGATTATATTGAGAAAGTTAAAGTTTCCCAGAAAAACTGGATTGGTAAATCGACCGGTGCAGAAGTAGACTTTTCTATTAAAGGAAAAGAAGATAAGCTGCGTATTTATACAACCAGATGCGATACATTATTCGGTGTTACTTACATGGTAGTATCTCCGGAACATCCAATTATCGATAAATATAAAGATGAATTGAAGAACTGGGATGAAATCTGTGCATACAGAGAGCAGGCAGCAAGAAAGTCTGACTTTGAACGTGCAGAGTTAGCAAAAGAAAAGACCGGTGTAAAGATTGACGGTATGACTGCAATCAACCCGGTAAACGATAAAGAAATTCCGATTTTTATTTCTGATTATGTTCTTATGAGCTATGGTACAGGTGCAATCATGGCTGTTCCTGCTCATGATGAAAGAGACTGGGATTTTGCAAAGAAATTTGGACTGCCGATTATTGAAGTAGTAGCAGGCGGTAAGAATGTACAGGAAGAAGTTTATACAGATGTTGCAACAGGTACTCTGTGCAATTCTGGTTTCTTGGATGGCCTGAACGTAGCAGATGCTAAGGAGAAAATGATTTCTTTCTTAGAAGAAAAAGGTATTGGAACAGCCAAAACAAACTTTAAGTTAAGAGACTGGGTATTCTCCAGACAGCGTTACTGGGGTGAACCAATTCCGATTGTACACTGTGAGAAATGTGGGTATGTTCCGATTGACGAAAGCGAACTTCCGTTAGAATTACCGGAAGTAGAAAGCTATATGCCAACTGACAATGGCGAGTCACCAATTGCTATGATGACAGACTGGGTTAATACAACCTGTCCTTGTTGTGGCGGTCCGGCGAAGAGAGAAACAGATACTATGCCTCAGTGGGCTGGTTCTTCATGGTATTTCCTTCGTTATACAGACCCAACAAATACAGAAGCATTAGCAAGCAAAGAAGCACTTGACTACTGGATGCCGGTAGACTGGTATAACGGTGGTATGGAACATACAACACTGCATCTTCTGTATTCCCGTTTCTGGCACAAATTCTTATATGATGAGAAAGTAGTGCCATGTCCGGAACCATACATGAAGAGAACTTCTCATGGTATGATTCTTGGTTCCAACGGTGAGAAGATGAGTAAATCTCGTGGTAACGTTGTTAACCCGGATGATATCGTAAGAGATTATGGCGCAGATACATTAAGAACATATGAAATGTTCATTGGTGCTTTTGATTTATCTGCTTCCTGGTCTGAGGATGGCGTAAAAGGATGCCGTCGTTTCCTGGAAAGAGTTTGGAAATTACAGGATATCATGACAGATGATATGGCATATTCCAAAGATATGGAAACTAAGATGCACCAGACTATCAAGAAAGTAAGCAACGATTTTGAAAATCTGAAATATAACACTGCAATTGCAGCTATGATGGCACTCATCAATGACTTCTATAAGAAAAATGCTGTAACAAAAGGTGAGTTTAAGACATTGATTACACTTCTTAACCCGGTAGCACCTCATATTACAGAGGAATTATGGCAGACTGCAGGTTTTGAAGGCAGAGTATATCAGACTGTTTGGCCGGAATATGATGAAGCAAAGACGGTAGAAGCAACGGTAGAAATTGCAGTACAGATTAATGGTAAGACGAAAGCAACTCTTGAAATTGGCAAGGAAGATCCAAAGGATGATGTAATTGCCAAAGCAAAAGAAGCAATCGCGGATAAACTGACAGGAACAATTGTAAAAGAAATTTATGTTCCGGGCAGAATTGTGAATATTGTACAGAAATAATAGGGCAAAAAGCCGTTCTAAGGTATCTAATAACGATGCCTAAGAACGGCTATTGTTTTGCCCCAAATTGCCAGAGCAATTTCGATTACTGTGTATTAGTGTCTGTTTCGGTAGATACTAATCATTTTGTTCATTTTCTCAAGGTCCTCGGGAGAGGAGTATTTTTTTAGAGTCTCAATAATTGTCTCAATTTCTTCTTCGGTGAAAGAAATTTTGTTTTCTTTGCTGCGCTTGGCAACCGCCATTAAAAAGGGCAGCATCTGCTCTTTGGATAATCCGTTGCTCTCGAACACGAGCATTTGCAGAAAATCCAATTTTGACTTGTCAATATGTGCTACGGCGGGGTCGTCTAACCAATTTGCCATAAGTAAATTCCTCCTTTATATCATTTATCCTTTTCCTGACTGCTGAAAGCCTCGAACATGGCTTTTTGTTCCGGCGAAAGCATACCCATAAGCAGAGATTCCATAAAAGAAGCATTATCAGAAAAATTGTCGGAATCATTATTGCCGGAAGAACCGAAGAAACCGGCACCCATATCCGGGAATAATTCCTGCATGCTGCTCATGGTCTGACTCATTTCCTGATACATTTCCATTGTTTGGAAGATTGATGCCATTTGATCCATTTGTTTTGCTTCAGCTTCGGAACAGTAGGGCTTTAATTCACGACATAACTTCTTTAAATCGGGCTTTTCCTTGTTGTTAGCAGAGCAAATTTGAAAGGGATGTTTGCGGAACATATCCATTGTATATTGCAATTCCATATATTTAATATAGATTGCCATATGTTTCTGCATAGATGGCTCTATATATGGGAGAAGAACCTTTAATTTCTGTATTTGATTGTTGGTGTATAAGGCATCAAATGCCATAACGCTTGAAGATTCTTCTTTCATAGTTTCATATGCCTTTCAATGCCCGTAAATGACTTTATCAAAGTATATGCATTACAAGAGAAAAATAGGCTCAAGGAAAGAGCCTATTTTCCAGATGTGCATACTAGATGTGGCTAATAATTAGCAGCAGGAATTGTTGTTACCGCAGCAGAAGAAAAGAAGGATAATAATCCAAATCCAGGAATTATTGCATCCGTTATCACAGTCGGAGCGATTGTTGAAAAGACCAAATCCGCTTCCGCATCCACAGCCGTCGTTGTTGCCGCAGATAGAGAACAGGATGATAAGCCAGATAATAGAACAGCATCCGTTGTTGCTAAAAGTTGTGTTGTTGTTGCATCCGCAATTTGTTGCAGTTAAGTCACTCATGATTGAGCCTCCATGATTTATTTGTTTTATGGTTTATCTTATGTGTATAGCAGGTCCGTGTTTCCAATGAACTAAAAAAAATACATATTTTTTTCTCAGAAAATGAAGCAAACAAGCCGATATAATGATATACTAGTACTATATATAAAAATGGAAGGATAAAGTGTATGAATATTGAAGTACAATGTTGTGGTCTTACAATTTTAGCACTGCTTTGGATATTTTATTTTAAACAAAGAACACTGGGACTTTATTCGGAACGATTGTTCCTGACGACAATGGCATTTACAACTGTTTGTGTTATTTTAGATATTTCTTCTATTATAGCAATCGTAAATATGGAACACATACCGGGATGGTTTCTTGCACTTGTCTGTAAAACATATATAGTATCACTTGTGTGGGTTGGATATTTTGGTCTGGTATATTCCAGCACGGATATAGATGCCGGAGAAGAACAGAAACAAATGGTTAAACTTTATACAGCAATGGTTCTGACCGGTACGGTCCTTATTTATGCGTTGCCGATTCGTTATTATCTGGATGGTGATGTGGTTTATACATATGGCCCGAGTTGTATGGCGACTTACGCATTTGCTTTATTGTTTGTAGTTGTGACTCTGATTAAAGTTACAATACAAGGCAAGGGAATGAATCCGAAGAGAAGAAGAGCTGTTGTTATCTGGATGATTATCTGGATTATTGCGGCTGTAACACAGTTTTTAAATGCAAAATTATTATTGGTTGGTTTTGCTTCCGTACTTGGTATGGTTATCCTGTTTTTTGAACTGGAAAATCCGGATGCTAATCTGGACAGAGAAACAGGCGCATTCAATGCACATGCGCTTGGAGAATACATGAAACAGCTTTTTGCACGAAAAGAGAAATTCTCTGTGGTTTTAATTGTGCTGACAGAATCAACAAGGGCAAATGAAGATGATAACAGTCGTTTGAATGCTGTTATGTTGGATATGATTCAGTTTCTGGAGAAGAAAAAAGATGTCAGAGTGTTTAAAACAGTTGAACGGGAAATAGCGATTATTTTCCGTGACGAAGATGCTATGCAGGAAATTTTCCTTTCTGTAAAGGACTGGATGCAGGAAAAATGGAATGATGTTGATCCGTATTATGTGTTATTGCAGGATTCAACCTTGATGAGAAATTCGGAAGAAATTTTTAGCATGCTGCGTTTCTTCCGGGTGGAAGGCAAAAAGACTGCGGAAAACCATATCGTTATATTGGATGAAAAGCGTATCGCCAAGATGCGTGAAAGAGAAATGGTAGAAGCGATGATTCTTTCTGCAATTGAGGAAGATAGAATTGAAGTGTTTTACCAGCCGATTTATTCTACGAAGAAAAAGAAATTTGTATCAGCGGAAGCTTTGGTTCGTATTCGTGAAAAAGATGGAAAAATCATTCCACCGGGTGTATTTATTCCGATAGCAGAAGCAACAGGACTTATCTGGCAGATTGGTGAAATTGTATTTGATAAGACATGCCGCTTTATTAAAGAAAATAATTTACGAGAGTATTATGGTATTGACTATGTAGAAGTGAATCTTTCTGTAAAACAGTGTGAGGGACGTGAACTTTCAGATTTGTATATTGGTATCATGGAAAAATATGATTTAGACCCATCCAATATCAATCTGGAAATTACAGAATCCGCATCCATTCAGGCGAGACATATTTTGTTAGAAAATATGCAGATACTGATTGACTATGGTGTATCCTTCTCGCTGGATGATTTTGGAAATGGGGAAAGCAATCTGAATTATATCGTAGATATGCCGGTTTCTATTGTTAAATTTGATAGAGATATGAGTCAGGCATATTTTGCCAATCAGAAAGCGAAGTTTGTTATGGAAGCTGCCATGCATATGATTCATGATATGGAACTACAAATTGTTTCAGAAGGTGTTGAAACGAAAGAACAGATGGAAACTATTGTGGAACTTGGCATTGATTATATTCAGGGATACTATTTTTCCAAGCCGCTTCCGGCAAATCAGTTTTTACAATTTGTCAGCGTAAAAAACAGTGTCGTACTATAAGAAATGTCTGACGAAAGAAAGAAAAAACTTGCATAATTTTTCAGATATAGTAAAATAAGAGTGTATGTAAAAAGATAAATTGGGTTTATTCTGTATGTTATCAGGATAATAGAATGAAGGGGTCGTTCTTAATATGACTGGCTTTAGCGTTGCAGGAAGACAGTTCCGGACACAGGCAGATTATAATGCAGCACTGCGTGATCAGGCACAAATTGATGCAATTAAAGCGAAGGTAAACATGGAACAGCCGGGAGAAGTTATTAAACTTTCGGCAGATTTACAAGCTGGCAAATATCATTTTACGACGATGGTTGGAAATGATTTTGATGATGAGATATATGAACTGGCAGAGAAATACAAGAAACAGGGATATACCAAAGACAGCAAAATAAAAGTTTCCAAGAAAAAACAAAAGCAAAAACAGAAAAATATAGAAAAGAAAAACGACCAGAAGCAACCCGCAAAAGTTTCTTTAGAAGATTATGATGAACGAATGCAGCAGGAAATTAAGGCAGTTCTCAATCAAAAAGAGAAACGTAGGAAGCTTACGGTTGTTCTTTGTGCGGTTATAGCGCTTGCCTGTTTTGGATATTATGGAGTTTACTATTATTTCGCTGATCGAACGCAGATGAATTATGAACAGCTTTCGGATTTGAAGGGAAGTAACATAAGCAACAGTTCGCAAGGTGTTACAATACATTATACAGAAGAGGAAGATATAGAGTTAACCGTATTGAAGGAATACGAGACTTTATATAATAAAAACAAAAGTCTAATCGGATGGCTGAAAATAGACGATACAAATATAGATTATCCGGTTATGCAGACATCTAATAATGAATATTATCTGGATCATAATTATAATCAGGAATATGACAAAAATGGCAGCCTTTTTCTGGACAAGGATTGTGATGTGGTAAAGAGAAATACAAATCTCATTATATACGGTCATCACATGAAGTCGGGTAAGATGTTTGGCAATCTGAATAAGTACAGTAGTGAAAGCTATTACAAAGAACATTCTACAATTCAGTTTGACAGCATTTATGAAAAGGGTACATATCAAATCATGTATGTTTTTCGTTCCAGAATATATAATGAAGACGAAATCGTTTTCAAGTATTATCAGTTTATTGATGCGGCTTCTGAAAAGGAATTTAATTCCAATATGCAGGAGATGGCAGCATTATCATTGTATGATACAGGTGTAACAGCAAGCTATGGAGATGAGCTGCTTACCTTGTCAACATGTGACAACTCCGAAGAAGATGGACGTTTCGTGGTTGTTGCTAAAAGAATAGAGTAATCGTATATCTACTAGATAAATATAATATGTGTTACTGACAGAAGGAGAGAGACATGTCAAAGAAAACACCAGTTAAAAAATCAAAGAGAAGATTAAAAAGGAGTATAAGACGTAGTATTGCAGCGGTATTGATGGTTACGGCTATCGGTGTGGCTGCGATTCCTGTTCCAGAGAACTATGCAGAAGATGGAGCAAGTGGGAGTGGCAATACAACGGCTGTAGTTGAACCGGATGCATATGCATATGGCGTAGATGAATCTGTTATTACACATCGTCCTAGTAATTTAAAAACAACACTTGATGATGCGGATTTATCAAGAGCATATATTATTACAGCATTAAGTGATGGAACCTATCAGCTCGACTGGCAGTTCAAATTCTTCTCGACAACAGTTGAAGGAAATGATAGAGGTATTATTAGTAAATATAATAGTACTTATCAGCAGGATACCGTTGTCTTAGAACCTAACGTTATCTATGGATATGATAAAATTGAAGCTAGTGTTTTTGACCAGTATTATGTAGATTATGGTAATGATGCATATACATGTGTTATTCCGGATTCTGAAGCAGAAGCCGATATCTTCTTACAGGAATATTTCACGACAGCTTATCAGAAGTATGTGTCAGAATATAATACATATAAGAAAGATTTGGAAAAATGGAAAAATGCTACAGAAGATACAAAACCGGAAGCACCGGCTCCGTTGACAAGAACTCCAAACGAATTATCAGACGACCAGAAGCTAAAATATTATTGTGATGTTAATAAGAGTCCGACAAACAATCGTGAAAGTTTAAAAGGTTGTAAATTGGCATATGTAATTGATTCAGAGCATCCAAATGCTGATGGATCAAACCATATGATTTATATTCCGCAGAAAATTTCCGGTCAGAATCCAACAGGTACATTTGATGATCAGGGATTTAAAGTAACGGCAACAGCTAGTATTATCGGTATTGGTGATGAAGCGTTTAAAGATACAAAGAATGTTTACTATTTAACAGTACCGAAAGAGATTAAATATATTGGTGTTAGTGCATTTGAGAATTCTTTTATTAAAGAAATTTCTTTCTATAACGTTGAAAAAGTAAGTGACTTTGCATTTAAAAACTGTTCTCAGCTAACAGCAGTTAATATGGGTGAGGGTACAACTGTGCTTGGTACAGAGGCATTCTATGGCTCTGGTTTAACAAGCGTTACATTCCCTCAGTCTATTGAAATAATTGGCGCGGGTGCTTTTGCTTATTGTGAGTCCTTGCAGACAATTGATTTGTCTAAGATTACAACCAGCCCGGCAAGAATTTGCGAATATGCATTCTATAATGCAATCGCATTAAATAGCGTTAATGTTATGAAGTCTGGTTCTAAGAATGTTACAGTAAACATTGATACCATTGGTGATGGTGCGTTTGCTGTATATTCCGGTGTGGTGGGTTCTATGACAACATTTACCTTCCCATCTAAAATCAGCAAAAGAATCGGAAGTGGTGGACAGGCAAGCGATGGAAGCAGTGGTTTAGGCGACTGTGTATTAGCCGGAAGAACCAATTTGCAGACCGTTGTCATGCCTGCTGATTTCGGACGAAGCACCAGCACAGGAGCAGTAATTCCGGATAATACATTCTTTAACTGCTATAATCTGGCTTGCGTAGAATTTCCGGCAGACGGAAGCGGTTCCTGTGGTTTGGCAAGTTATAATCCGGATAAATTATTTGCATCTGTTAACAATGCGGATTTCTATGTTAAAGGTCCGGAGCTTGACAGAACAAATAGTATAGCAACTCCACGTAAGACAACATGGGGAGCAAAGACTGCTTTAACAGATATGAAGGTACCATACTTATATATTAAGAATGGTCTGGAATATTATGAAATCAGTGATGGTACCTATTTAATGTGTATCAACAGCAAGGGTGTGTTGACATCATGTACATTAGTAGATGGTGCACCAACAACCGGAGATATTCATCTTGAAATTCCTGAAAAAGTGGGTAATACCAAAGTGACAGGTATTGCGACAGGATGTTTCAGTGATGAAGCTATGAATAAGAGAGTAAAAACATTAACAATTGCGGATAATTCTATTTCTACGATTGAAAATAATGTTTTCAAAGACTGGACGAACTTAGAAAAAGTATACATTGGTAATTCTGTTACTAAGATTGGCGACAGCGCATTTGAAGGATGTACAAGTTTGATTGATGTTACTTTCAATACACCAAGTGTTGGATATAGTAAATTTACAATCGGAAAAGATGCGTTTAAAACAGGAAGTTCAGAATTGACATTTCATGGTGATATTGTAGAAGGATATGCACCATTTGAATGGGCAACAGATAAAGATAATCTTATTAATGTAACAGATGGTATTCGTGTATGTTATAAGAGTCTTTCACCTACTTATCTGACTGTTATGTATGATGCCAATACTGACATGGTTACATTGCTGGATTATCCGAAGTACGATCAAATCAGTAATATTTTGAATGATGTGCATAGTATTGAAATTACAGCAGGTAATTATGGCTCATATGAGAATATGATGGTAGATAGATATTACACAGCATATTCCGGTACAGAATATGATAGTTATCGTAAAGCGTTTGCGGAAGCATGGCAGGCTACAAATGGTGACGCGGAGGCACAGGCTGCTGTATATGCATCGGATGATTATGGTCCTTGGGTTAACCCGACATTTTGTGGTAATTGGTCTAGTGTATTAACCTCTTCTGTAGAAGAAGCGGATGAAAGTATTTTAGCAACTCTTTCAGATATGCTTTTTGAGCCTCTTGTAGTAGAAGCTGCAGACAATCCAGACCCATATTACACAACATATGAATATGATGTTATTCATAACTCAGAGTCTGATAGTATTTATAGAGCACTGACAGAGGAAGAAAGAATTCTGTTAGATGCAACCAAAAACATTGTTGTACCGGCAGGTGTTGAATCTATTGATGTATATGGCTATATTAATGGTTCACAGTACAATAAAAACAATGCGAAAACATATTTATCTCGTGGAGAGATAGATGATGCTTCTTATTGGATGTACTATGGCGGAAAAGCTGATTCTGCTGATGAAACAGAAGTA
The DNA here is from genome assembly GCA_017623295.1 of Lachnospiraceae bacterium. Lineage (GTDB taxonomy): Bacteria > Bacillota > Clostridia > Lachnospirales > Lachnospiraceae > UBA3282. The sequence goes on from JAGAPK010000006.1 coordinate 32,845, forward strand.
GTACCAGGCTTGTTTAGTGGTTATTATGATGACAAGTATGACTCATCAAATGCAAATTATGAGTTATATAAACGTGGTAATGACCGAATTGAATCTGTTACTTTAAATAGTGTTAAGTATTTGCCGGATCATGCTTTTGATAGCTGTGAAAAATTACAGTATGTAATACTTGGCGAAGATTGTGAAGACATTGGTACTGCACCATTTAGAGGATGCTTCGCGTTAACAACAGTAGGAGATAATGAGTATTACAAGACTGCAAATGGTATTGTTTATTCTGTAAATGAAGATGGTTCTTATACAATTGAAGAATGTCTTTCTGCCAGAGGAAGTCTGGTTGGTGAAGCATATATCAGTGCTGCGACAGATGCGAACTTAACTTCTGTTAGTGCAATTCGAGAAGGTGCTTTCGAAGATTGTAAAGGAATTACAATGGTAGATATCAGCACTACAGCTGGACTTTTAGAGATTCCATTAAATTGCTTTAAGAACTGTGAATCTTTACAGAGAGTATTCTTGCCTAGAACAGTAAATAATATTGAAGAAGGTGCTTTTGTAAACGATCTTAAGCTGACCGAATTACAGATTCCGGGTAACGAAGTGTTTATTTCTGCAAGAGCATTTGAGGCAAATGAAGATAAGTCAACGACAACGGTAAGAACATATGCAGATTCTTCTGCAAGAAGATATGTAAATACTTATGATGATACATATAATTTGCAGTGGGATGAATTAACTGATCAGTGGCGTGTTATCTTCTTAGACATTGACGGTCAGCAGATTGGTGATGCAATCTATGTTGATAATGGCACTGTTTTAACCAAAGAACAGAGACCAGCAGACCCTACAAAAGAGGGTTGGACCTTTGACAAGTGGCTTGGAACCAATAATACAGAGATTGATGATGCAATTACATCAGATACCGTATTTGTTGCACAGTATTATTCTAATACAGGTATGGTAAATGGTAAGTATGTTGTTGAATTCTATGATGGTGTAGATGGTAAGAAGATTGGAGAAACACAGTACGTTGAGCCGGGCGGTTCTGCAATTGCACCGACTACTCCGAACCATGATGGATATACATTCTCCAAGTGGAGTGATACTTATACCAACATCCAGACCAATAAATCTATCGTAGCAATTTATACAAGCAATGGTACTGGAACAAATACATCTGGTGGAACAACAAATACATCTGGTGGAACAACAAATACATCCGGTAAGACGACTTCAACATCAACGTCGTCTACATCGACATCATCTACCTCAACATCATCAACATCTACGTCCTCTACGTCAGCAACATCGACGACAGCAGCGGCTGCGGGACAGTATGTTGTAACGGTTATTGGTGGTAGTGGTAGTGGTAGCTATGCACCGGGTGCAACTGTTATTATCACAGCTAATACACCAGCGGCTGGTAAAGTATTTAGCAAGTGGACAACAGAATCACAGGGTGTAACACTTGCCAGTGTAAGCCTGTCACCGACAACATTTGTAATGCCGTCTAACAATGTAACGATTACGGCAGAATATACAGATGGTACATCGACAGCATCAACAAGTACAGTTACCGGTACAGCGAATAATAATACTACAAACAGTACACAGGATGGTAATACAAGAGTAGATATTACAAAACCTGGTATCAGCAATAAAGATTTAGCAACTGCAACTGTAGATGGTTCTTCTGATAACTTTATTGTTAAGATTTCAGAAACACAGGAAGCAACACAGGCAGTAGCAAGTGCATTGACAAACAAATATGGTAGTCTTGAAAATATCCTTTATTATGCAATGGATATCAGCTTGTATGATTCAACAGGCACTACAAAGATTACTGATACGACAGGACTTTCTGTTGATATTACAATTCCGATTCCAGATGCGTTACTCAGCTATGGCGGTAATAATATGGCAGGAGCTGTTGTAGATTACAATCCTGTTGAAAATGCGCAGTTAGAAGAGTTGAGTGAGAAGTTTACAACTATTAATGGCGTTCCATGTGTTACATTTACAGCAACACACTTCTCACCATATACAGTTTATGTTGATACAGGCAATCTGACAGAAGGTATGCTTGATGTTACCCCTAAGACAGGAGATCCAATTCATCCGAAGTGGTTCTTGTCACTTGGTCTTGCATGTTTGTCCATTATCTTATTTATTAAGAAAGATAAAAATGCAGCAAAAACAAGGATGGCATAATATTCTTGGGAGAATCCTAATGGGAAAAAAGATTAGAAAAGCAATAGGTGCTCTGTTGACAGCATTAGCGATTGCTGTTACACAGATACCAGTATCAGATGTGGAGGCGGTAGAAACCGCTTCCGCATCTGATTTTAAAATGGATGGAACAACATTAGTGAAATATAACGGCACGGCAGAGAACGTGTCTATTTCTAATTCCGTTAAAAAAATTGAAGCAGAAGCTTTTGCTGATAATGATACGATTAAGACTGTTATGATTGGAAGCAGTGTGGAAATAATTGGCACAAGTGCTTTCGAAGGCTGTGACCAGTTAGAGAAAGTAATCATTCCTAATTCAGTTGAAACGATTGAACAGGCTGCTTTTGCGGGGTGTCCTTCTTTGAATACGGTAGAAATCGGAACAGGCTTGGAAACACTAGGGAATGGTGTTTTTGCTGGAGATATCAGTCTTGCTGATGTAAAGTTTGATAGCAGCAATCCGAAGTTTACTTGTGATGATGGCGCTATTTATAATAAGAATGGCAGAGATACATTATATACTTTACTTGCCGGAAGAAAAAGTGAAAATTATATCATGCCGTCTACGGTAGAGAATGTACAGCCTTATGCATTCTGGGGTGATAAGAATTTGCAAAAGGTTTCTATCAGTAGTAATGTGTCTGAGATAACAGATTATATGTTTTCTAACTGTGCGAATCTGACAGATGTACAGATTCCATATTCAGTGAAGAATATTGATGTGAAGGCATTTGAAGATTGTATCAGACTTCGCAAAATTACAATTCCGCCATCGGTAAAAACAATACATAGTACCGCATTTGATGGTTGTACAAAACTTGAAATCAAAGCAGAAGAAGGAAGTGCAGCGAAGACTTATGCAGATAATCTTGTATTAGAAGATATTGATGTGGCGGAGTACGAAGATACATCGGCAGAAACAATGGATACTGATGTAGCAGTAGACAATGATGAGGAAGGCATGATAACAGAAGAGGAAGAAGAACCTTTTGATTATTATCATGAAGTAACTCATATCAATCCGCTTGAGTCAGAGGAAGATACTTCTGTAAAAGGAAAAACAAAAATAATAGGTAATCAGGCATTTGTATTTATTGATAATTCCAATGCTACCGTGAATTCCGGAAATCCGGAAGATAATGTAGAAGAAACAGAAGATGATGGAACAGAGAAAATTGCGAGTATCGTAGGTAATACAGAGAAAAAAGGTACTCTTTTCCCGAAATATACCATTGTAGATGAAACAATTGTTGCCAATCAGGCATATTATGGAGATGAAAGAGAAGACATTGAAATACCGGATACGATTACGGAAATCGGTGATTTCGCTTTTGCACGTTCTGGAATCAGAACAATGCATTTGCCGGAAGGTGTTACAAAGATTGGTTATGCTGCTTTTTATCATTGTGATAATCTGGTTGATGTAGTTATTCCGGAAACAATAACAGAAATCGAACCTTCCGCATTTGAGAAGAGTGCATGGCTTGAAAACTGGAAAGCGAATGGAAGTGGTGAATTTCTGATTGTTGGTGATGGTATTTTACTGGCATATCGCGGAAGCAACAGTATTATTACAATTCCGGATAACGTGAAGCAAATTGGACCGGGTGCTTTTGCAGACCATATCGGTATTACGAAAGTAGTATTGTCCGATAGTGTAGAGATTATTGGTGAAGGTGCTTTTGCAGGTTGTAGCAATCTGAAAACGCTGGAAGGCGGTAATAGCGTTAAACAGATTGAGGACAGAGCTTTTGAAGGCTGTCCGATGCAGAATATTAAAATTTTATCTTCCGTAGAGGAAATTGGTCTTCGTGCTTTTGATGTAACGGATTCGGTTGCTTCTGAAAGTGATAATGTGGTTATTTTTAAAGGAGATACGTTACCGACATTATCTTATGAAGAAACATCTACCAAATTGTATAATGATGATTACAGAGATTTGGCATTTGCAGGAGTTGATATTGCAGTAGTGCCACAGAACATGACGAATTTTGATGACACTGTTCTGGATGAAGATTTATCTGGTTTTAAAGGATTGATTTGCAGTATTGATATGCGTACACCGGAAGGTTCAGAAGAGGAAGAATCTTATCTGAAGATTAAGAAGATTCAGACAGATGGAGTATCTTTAGTGCATTATCCGGATGAGGTTAATATTGGCGGCAAGATGTATCCGATTGATAAGGTTAATATTCCGAAAGAAGATGCAGATGCTTCGGATACTAGCGATGTAGCTGAAAGTAATAATACGGATGAGACCAGTGATACAACTGTAATGAATGAGTCTTCGGGTGGACAGAATATCATTGTTCGAATCAGTAGCAAGTCGATTCAGGATGATGGAACAGCCAGTGCGATTATGGATGGAGCAGAAGATAGTTATATCCTTAAGATTGTAGACAGCGATAGCGCAGCTAAGGAAATCAAAGAAACATATCAGATTTACTATGGTGATGCGATTCCATCTAATTTGAAGGCTTTTGATATTACTTTGCAGGAAACAAATACAGCCATTCCGATTACCGGACTTGGAAGACAGGAAATGGAAATTACAATCCCGATGCCGGAAGGCATAGGAGAAGAGAACCTTCATGTAGTATGTCTGGATGAAAATGGTCAGTTGGAAGAGGTTGAAAGCAGAATTTCTTCTGTAAATGGTACAGATTGTATTATTTTCAAAGCAAACCATTTTTCGTACTATGGTGTATATAATTATCTCTCCGGTAATATAGCAAAGGTAAGTAATGGACAAGCAATCTTTACTTCCTTATCTGGTGAAAAGGATGATTCACCAAATACCGGCGATAACAGTATTCATCCGAAGTGGTTCTTAGGAGCCGGACTTCTTTTCACAGGACTTGCATTGTTCTTCTATAATGGGAAAAAACGGACAGTGCGTGTTAAGAAAGCATAGACAATAAAATAATAGTAACCACAAGCAAACTCCCGGCATAAAATAAGGAAAAAGCCGGGAGTTTTTTCTATGTATCGTGTTCGAAAACAACTTGGCTGCAGTGATATGCTACAGCAGACGTGCAAAGGCAGCCCGGTGACAGTAGCAGTATTAGATACCGGAATCTATCCACATCCGGATTTTATGGGACGAATTGTAGCTTTTCAAGATTTTGTGAATCAGAAAAGTATGATATATGACGACAGCGGACATGGGACACATGTTGCAGGATGCATTGGTGGAAGTGGTTTGTCGTCTGGTGGAAAATATAGAGGAATTGCGCCGCAGAGTTTGCTATGTGTGGGAAAAGTATTGGATCGCGAAGGGGATGGTTCTATTGAAAATATGTATCATGGTTTGCTGTGGATTATGCAGAATCGGTTGAAGTATCGCATTCGTGTTTTAAATATTTCGGTTGGAATTGGGCAGAACGGAGAACAGAAAAAGTTAGAAGAGGTAGCTGGACTGTTGGAAGCTGTATGGGATGCTGGAATTGTTGTTGTCTGTGCAGCTGGAAATGCCGGACCGAGTAACGGAACAATTTCACCGCTTGGTAAAAGTCGAAAAGTCATTACCGTAGGCTGTCATGAAGGTGGCTATTTTGGAAAAAGAAATGATTTGTGCGAGAATTATTCCGGAAGAGGAGATGTGGATGAGCCAATACGTAAGCCGGATATTGTCGCACCGGGCACCGATATTATGTCTTGCAGTAACAAAGGAAATTCTTATGTGAAAAAGAGTGGTACGTCTATGGCAACGCCGATTGTATCAGGCGCAGTGGCATTACTTTTGCAAAAATATCCTTATTTAAATAATGAGCAGGTAAAGAGGAAAATGGTGTACAGTGCAAAAGATTTAGGTGATGTCTGGAACAAGCAAGGGTGGGGAATGCTTGACATTGAAAAATTATTGGAATATTGATATTGACATAAATGGTATGATTGTATACAATTATACGAGATAGGTTGGGAGGAGATACTCATGAGTGATGAAAGAACTTTTTTGAATCGTCCGGTAACAATGAACGAAAAGAACAATTTGTTGGAAATTGAAGAACATATGTATATTTTGGATGATGTACCAAAGCCAAATGTATTCAGAAATATGTTCCCATATTCAGAAATACCGAAGATTCCTTTTAATGATAGAACGGTACCGCACAATATGCCGAAGGATATCTGGATTACAGATACAACTTTCCGTGATGGACAGCAGTCCAGAGCACCTTACACAACAGAGCAGATTGTGACAATTTATGATTATCTGCATAAATTAGGTGGTCCGAATGGTATGATTCGTGCCAGCGAATTTTTCTTATATAGTAAGAAAGATAGAGATGCAGTTTATAAATGTATGGAACGTGGTTATCAGTTCCCGGAGATTACGAGCTGGATTCGTGCCAGCAAGGAGGATTTCAAACTGGTAAAAGATATCGGTATGAAAGAAACCGGTATATTAGTAAGTTGTTCTGACTACCATATTTTCTTGAAATTGAAAATGACAAGAAGACAGGCAATGGATCATTATTTAAGTGTTATTCGTGATTGTCTGGAAGAGGGAATCAGCCCAAGATGTCATTTGGAAGATATTACAAGAGCGGATATTTATGGTTATGTAGTTCCGTTTTGTATGGAATTAATGAAATTAATGGAAGAATATAAGATTCCGATTAAGATTAGAGCATGCGATACGATGGGGTATGGCGTTAATTACCCTGGTGCCGTTATACCTAGAAGCGTTCAGGGTATTATTTATGCCCTTCATACGCATGCAGGTGTGCCACATTCCTTAATAGAGTGGCATGGACACAATGATTTCTATAAGGCAGTATCCAATTCTACAACAGCATGGATTTATGGTTGTGCCGGTGTTAATACATCTTTGTTTGGTATTGGTGAGAGAACCGGTAATACACCACTGGAAGCTATGGTATTTGAGTATGCGCAGTTAAAAGGTGATTTGAATGGCATGGATACAACTGTCATTACTGAACTTGCTGAATACTATGAGAAGGAAATCGGCTATGAGATTCCGCCAAGAACTCCTTTTGTCGGAAAGAATTTTAATGTAACAAGAGCCGGTATTCATGCGGATGGACTGTTGAAAAACGAAGAAATTTACAATATTTTTGATACGGATAAATTCCTGAACAGACCAGTACTTTGTGCAGTTTCCAATACTTCAGGACTGGCAGGTATTGCACACTGGATTAATACATATTACAAACTCAGTGAAAAAGATGCGGTGGACAAGAACTGTGAACTTGTAAAAGAACTCAAAGTCTGGGTAGACGAAGAATATGCTGCAGGACGTGTTACTGTATTAACGGATGAAGAACTGGTTGAACAGATTGAGAAAACCTGTGAAAAACTCAATATTACCCTAAGAAAATAAGTGAAATAAAGGGGAATAGAGCGATAAGGGAAACGGAAAGGCATTTGAAATGAACAATTATGATATCAAGCATACGGTGAATGACAAATATTCTTTGCGTGGCAGAGTCTTTCAAAAAATTCGGGAAGATATTCTGAGTGGAAAATACAAAGAAAATGAAGAGTTGAAAGAGGTTGCCATTGGAGAGGAACTTGGTGTCAGCCGAACACCGGTAAGAGAAGCTTTCAGACAGCTTGAACTGGAAGGTCTGATTCAGATTATTCCGAATAAGGGAGCTTATGTAACCGGTATTACAGCAAAGGATGTAAAAGATATTTATATGATTCGTTCTTTGTTAGAAGGTCTTTGTGCAAGAATGGCAACGGAGAAAATTACGAAAGAACAGATGGAAGAAATGGAAGAAAATATCTATCTGGCAGAGTTCCATGCGGGCAAAGGCCATATGGACCAGATGGCGGAGTTGGATAACCGCTTTCATGACATTTTATATGAAGCCTGTGATTCCAAGATGTTAGAACATTTGTTAAAAGATTTTCATCAATATGTACTTCGTGTCAGACAGAAAACACTTGCGACTAATAGCAGAGGAAACGCCTCTAATAATGAGCATAAACAGATTATGGAAGCGATTAAGGCAAAAGATGCAGACCGTGCAGAAAAGCTTGCCAATCAGCATATGATAAATGCATATGACAATATGGTAAAAAATGGTTTATATGAAATTTATGGTGATGCATCATCAGAAGAATAAGAAGTAGAAAAATAAGAATAGGAATAAGAAATCAAAGGAGACAGACTAATTATGGACAAAATTAAAATGACAACGCCATTAGTCGAGATGGACGGAGATGAAATGACAAGAATTCTTTGGAAAATGATTAAAGATGAATTGTTATTGCCTTATATTGATTTAAAGACAGAGTATTATGATTTGGGATTAGAGCATCGTAATGAAACAAACGATCAGGTTACGGTTGATTCTGCAGAAGCTACCAAGAAATACGGTGTTGCTGTTAAATGCGCAACCATTACACCGAATGCAGCCAGAATGACAGAATACAATCTGAAAGAAATGTGGAAGAGTCCCAATGGTATGATTCGTGCAGCTTTGGATGGAACTGTATTCCGTGCGCCGATTATTATAAAAGGTATTGAACCTTGTGTGAAAAACTGGGAAAAACCAATTACATTAGCTCGTCATGCTTATGGTGATGTATATAAGAATACAGAAATCAAAGTACCGGGTCCCGGAAAGGCAGAATTGGTTTTCACCGCAGAAGACGGAACAGAAATCAGAGAAACAATACATAATTTTACTGGAGCAGGTATTTTACAGGGTATTCATAATACAGACAAATCCATTACAAGCTTTGCAAAAGCATGTTTTAACTATGCACTGGATACAAAGCAGGATTTGTGGTTTGCTACAAAAGATACGATTTCCAAGAAATATGACCATAATTTCAAAGACATTTTCCAGGAAATCTATGAGAATGAATATGCGAAGAAATTCGAAGAAGCGGGAATTGAGTATTTCTATACATTGATTGATGATGCGGTTGCCCGTGTTATGAAAGCCAAAGGTGGTTTTATCTGGGCTTGTAAGAACTATGATGGAGATGTTATGAGTGATATGGTATCCTCCGCATTTGGTTCTCTTGCTATGATGACTTCTGTACTCGTTTCTCCATCCGGTGTTTACGAATACGAAGCAGCACACGGAACGGTTCAGAGACATTACTATAAACATCTGAAAGGTGAAGAAACATCCACAAACTCCGTAGCAACTATTTTTGCATGGACAGGTGCACTCAGAAAGCGTGGAGAATTAGATGGAAACAAGGATTTGATGGCGTTTGCAGATAAATTAGAGAAGGCAACCATTAAGACCATTGAAGACGGAAAAATGACGAAAGACTTAGCGTTGATTACGTCTTTGAAAGATGTAACTGTATTAAACAGCGAGAACTTTATCAAAGCAATCCGCGAAACATTCGAAACACTCTAAAATGAAATGAATGAGCATAAACAACAAAATGTTTATGCTCATTCTTATTCTTACTCTGAGAGATTTTCCCATTTCTCGTATAAAGTTTCTAATTCGGTTTCATTGGCTTCTTTTTCTTTGTTCAGTTCCTGTAATTTTGCAACGTTTGTACAAATATCAGGGGAGGCCATGAGTTCGTCGATTTCGGCATTTCTGGTTTCTAATTGCTCAATACGTTCTTCGCATTTCTTTAAATCATTTTCTTTTTTACGTTTCGCAGCCTGTTGTTCTTTCTGACTTTTCCAGTCTTGTTTCGTTTCGGATTCAATATGTGAAGATGCACCAGAACCAGTAGGATTACCACTAGTGTTTCCGCCAGCAGTGGTATTGCCGGACTCTGCAAGAATTCGTGCAAGCTGTTCGTCTTTTTTCTCCAGATAATATTCATAATTACCAAGATAACCGGTCAGTGTTTTGTGGTTTAAATCCAGAATTCTGGTGGCTGTTTTGTTGATGAAATAACGGTCATGGGAAACATAAAGTACGGTTCCGGTATAGCCGTTAATAGCATCCTCCAGAATTTCTTTGGACATAATATCCAAGTGGTTGGTAGGCTCATCCAGAATCAGGAAATTGGATTCGGATAACATGAGCTTGGCAAGTGATACACGACCGCGCTCACCACCACTTAAGGATTTTATCTGTTTGAATACATCTTCGCCGGTGAAAAGAAAAGCGGCGAGAGTGTTGCGGATTTCTGTATTTGTCAGAGTAGGATAATCGTCAGAAATCTCTTCAAACAAGGTTTTCTCAGGATGCAGAACATGATGTTCCTGATCGTAATAGCCAATTTGCACATTGGAACCCAAACGAATGATACCCGCATCTGGTGGTAACAGTTCATTAATCATTTTTAAAATCGTTGTTTTGCCCGTTCCGTTATCTCCGATAATCGCAACATGCTCACCGCGCTTGATATCGAAAGAGAGATTTTCAAACAGGTTCAGTTCACCGAAAGATTTCGCAAGATGTTCTACATGAATGACATCATTTCCGCTGATAACCTTCGGTTCCAAGTGTAAGTGCATATCAGAACGAACCTCAGTCGGTTTTTCTAATACTTCGATTTTATTTAACATCTTTTCACGGCTTTCAGCGCGTTTGATGGATTTTTCACGGTTGAAGGATTTTAATTTTTCAATGACTTCTTCCTGATGCTTAATTTCACGTTGCTGGTTCATATAAGCATTGTACTGTGCCACACGAAGCTGTTCTTTTTTGGCGGCATAGTCAGAATAGTTACCGGAGAAAACTGTTGCTTTGGTATTATCGATTTCAATGACTTTGTTGGAAATGCGGTCAAGGAAATAACGGTCATGGGATACGATAATAACAGCACCTTTGTAATTTAACAGATAAGTTTCCAACCAGGTAATCGAAGACATGTCTAAGTGGTTGGTAGGCTCATCCAGAATAATCAGATTTGGTTTTAACAACAGAAGCTTACCAAGTGCCACGCGGGTCTTCTGACCGCCGGAGAGAGTAGAAATGGATTTACTAAATTCACTTTCGTCAAAACCAAGTCCTTTTAATACACCGGTAAGTTCACTTTTATAGGCATAACCATTTGCAGCTTCAAAGGCGTGTGTCAGATTGGAATAGGTTTCCATTAACTGAGACAATTTTTCTTCAGAAGCAGTTTTCATTTGTAATTCAGCAGAACGGATTTTGCGCTCTAAATCAATAATGTCCTGTTTCACAGACAGAAGTTCATCATAGATAGTATTTTCACTGGAAACTGCCTGATGCTGTGATAAATAACCTACCGTTTTATCCTTGGAGAGTGTAACGATGCCGTCATCGGCAGAAAGCTCACCCATAATAATACGAAGCAGTGTTGTTTTGCCGGCACCATTGATACCAACAATAGCAGCTTTGTCGTAATCTTCAATATGAAAAGATACATTTTGCAAAACAGGTACTTCATTAAAAGATTTATGTATATTGCTGACAGATAATATCATTGTAAAAACTCCTTGTATCTATGCTTGTTTTTCGCATCTTTTTCCAGTTTACAAGGCAAATGGGAATGTGTCAAATGGAACTGTCAATTCATTGACATAATTTTAACATTTCGATATAATAAAAAAGTGTTAATGCATTATAGAAACAGGAGGCAGCATCAGTGGAAGAGAAAGAAATTTCACAGGCTGTTATTAGCCGTTTGCCGAGATATTTCAGATATCTTGGTGATCTGAAGGATGAAGGAATAGAGAGAGTATCCTCACAGGAATTAAGTGATATTATGAAGGTAACAGCATCCCAGATTCGTCAGGACCTTAACAATTTTGGTGGTTTTGGACAGCAGGGATATGGCTATAATGTCGGATATCTGTATGAAGAAATTGGTAAAATACTGGGGTTGGATAAAGAGCATAACCTGATTATTGTTGGTGCAGGTCACTTAGGCCAGGCACTTGTGAATTATATGAATTTTGAACGAAGAGGTTTCATTTTCCGAGGTGTGTTTGACTGTAACCCGGAAATTCACGGCATGAAGATTCGTGGAATTGAAGTGCAGCCGATGGAGAATATGGAAGTCTTTGTGAAAGAAAATAATATTGATATTGCAGTTCTTACCATACCCAAAAGTGGTGCGGTTGCGGTAGCAGAGCAGCTTGTAGCGTATGGAATCAAAGCAATCTGGAATTTTGCACATGTGGATTTAAATGTACCAAAAGAAATTCAGGTAGAAAATGTACATTTGTCAGATAGTTTGATGAAGTTGTCTTATAACCTTGCTTCCCGTGATAACTAACGAAATAGCTATATTGGAAAAGTACGGAAGATAGAGGCGATAGGAAAAGGGGAGAAGGATTTCATATGGCAAAAAGGGATGAGGTTTTTCAAAGAGCGTTAGCGGATAAAAAGATTCCGCTTTTAACATTAGATAATAAGTGGCATCAGCTTTTTACACAGGCAGATATAACGGTCGAAATCCATATGCTGGAAAGCAAGTTGAATGATCTTGTGAAGCGACAAAGCAAGGCGAATACTGAATCGAAGGATATTAAAAAGATTAAGAAAAAGCTGATGGAAGAAATTGTGCTTTTAGCAGATGAACTTGTGAAAAATCCGGATAGCAAGAAGCTGTCAAAGGATATGGATGAGCATAAGCGATTAGTGAATGAATGCAATGAAAAGCTGGATGCCTATGAACAGGAACTTTTAGAACTTCCAAGAGAAATTGACAAGACGAACAGAGCTTTGATGCTTGCATCGATGGATGCGTGTTACAAAAAGATACATAATAATACCAGAGAAATTGAAACAATTTCAAATTGGATTGAACAGGTACGCCGGGAATTAAAGAAAAAAATGGTGCGTAAACAGGAAGCAGAAGCAATGAACAATGAACTTTATTCCTATATGCACGATATTTTTGGAGCGGATGTAATAGAAATTTTTGATATGAAGTATCAGCAGACTGATAGCAAGAAGCCGAATATCAAAAAAGAATCGAAGAAAAAGAAAAAAGACGAAGGTGCGCCGGAATCATAAGGATTTTGGTGCACTTTTTTAGGAGTGAAGAATGGAATACCTTGTATCGCAGGCTGAAATGAAGCAATATGATAAAAATACAATAGAATATTATAAAGTGCCGTCTGTTGTTTTGATGGAGCGGGCTGCACTGGTAACCGTAGAAGCGATTCGGAAAGAAAAAGGCGATGGTAATTTCAGAGTTTTGGTAGTTTCCGGATGCGGAAATAATGGCGGTGACGGTTTGGCTGTCGGAAGGCTTTTCATGCTGCAGGGATGCAAAGTAGAGTTTGTTTTGCTTGGAAAAGAGGAGAAATGCAGCGAAGAAACAGCTTTACAACTTGCAATTGTGAAGCAGTATGGCAATGAGATTTATGACAGAATTCCGGAAGCTGAATATGATATAGTAATCGATGCCATATTCGGAATCGGTTTATCCAGAGCGGTAGAGGGGATTTTCAAAGAAGCGATTGGAGAAATCAATCGAAAAAATACTTATGTCTGTGCAGTGGATATCCCGTCCGGTATACATGGCGATTCCGGTCAGGTAATGGGATGTGCTGTGCAAGCAGATTTGACTGTTACTTACGGTTTTCGCAAATTGGGGCATTGTTTTTACCCGGGAGCGACTTATTGTGGTAAAATCATATGCGGGCAGATGGGAATTGATGATAAAAGTTTTCTGGGACAGATGCCATTTTATTACACATATACCGGTTTGGCAGATGTAAAGCTGCCGGTTCGAAAAGCCGATGGAAATAAAGGCACTTTTGGCAAGGTATTGGTAGTTGCCGGAAATGAAACGATGTGTGGTGCGGCACTGATGGCGGCTAAAAGTGTTTTCCGAGTGGGCGCGGGGATGGTAAGGGTTGTAACATCTGCGGCAAACCGGGAGCTTTTGCAACAGGCGTTGCCGGAGGCTATGATTACCGCTTATGATAATTTCTGTTTGAAAAAGACAGAAACGGAAGAAATGTGTGATATTGAAAAAGTTACTGAGAAGTTTGAAGCGGAATTTGAAAAAGCACTTAACTGGGCAGATTGTATTTTGATTGGTCCGGGTATCGGAACCGGTCCGATAGCAAAATGGTTATTGCATTCTTGCTTGCAAAAGAGTACACTTCCTATGGTAATGGATGCCGATGCATTGAATCTGTTGGCGGAAGAATCAGAAGCAATAGATACTAATAATTGGCATTCTGCTACAACCGGAGAAAATTCGACGGATGGACGTAAAATCATTCTGACACCTCATATGGGCGAGTTTGCCAGATTGTTTGGTTGCAGTGTTGCGGAAGCAAAAAAGAATTTGTTGCGTTATCCGAAACAGTTGGCCGATAAAACAGGATGCATTATAGTTTGTAAGGATGCCAGAACCGTTGTAGCGTTGCCGGATGAGGAAGAACAGTATATCAATACATCAGGAAATGCAGGCATGGCGACTGCCGGTTCCGGGGATGTATTGGCAGGAGTCATAACAGGACTTCTGGCACAAGGAATAGAAGTGAGTCAGGCAGCAATTAGTGGTGTATATCTGCATGGTCTGGCGGGGGACGAAGCGGCGGCGCGTTTGGGCGAGCGCAGTATGATGGCAACAGATATCATAGAACAGTTAACGGAATTATTAAGAAACGGGTGAAAAGAAGTGTTAGATGTAAAAGAGAATTATAAGAGAGTATATGCAACGGTGAACCTGGATGCAATCCGTTACAATATGGAACAGATGAAAGGAAATATTGCACCGGAAACGAAAATAATGGGTGTCATTAAAACCGATGGCTATGGACATGGTGCAGTGCCCATTGGAAAAGAACTGGAGCAATTAGATTATGTATATGGTTATGCTACGGCAACGCCGGAGGAATCCTATATTTTGAGAGAAGCCGGACTTAAGAAACCGATTCTTATTTTGGGATATACTTTTCCCTATTGCTATGAAGAGTTGATTCGCAAGGAAATCAGACCGGCGGTATTTCGGGAAGATATGCTTGAAGAATTAGCAGCATGCGCTGATAAACTTGGCAAAAAAGTGAAGGTTCATATTAAAGTAGACACCGGAATGACAAGAGTCGGTATTATGCCGGATGAAAAGGGGCTTGCTTTTGTACGGAAGGCATTGTCCTATGATATGTTAGAGGTAGAAGGTATTTTTACACATTTTGCCAGAGCTGATGAAGTTGATAAAACTTCTGCAAATATGCAGTTTGACCGATTTGGTCAATTTGTAAAAAGGATAGAAACAGAATTAAATTATAATATTCCGGTAAAGCATTGTTCCAATAGTGCCGGAATCATTGAAATGAAAGATGCAAATATGGATATAGTACGTGCCGGAATTACCTTGTATGGTTTATGGCCATCAGAGGAGGTAAGACAGGATATTATTTCTATTCAGCCAGCATTGGAATTAAAGAGTCATATTATTTATATCAAAGAGGTAGAAGCAGGCGTGCCTATCAGTTATGGCGGCACTTATGTAACAGAGAAAAAAATGCGTGTTGCAACCATTCCGGTAGGTTATGGTGACGGTTATCCGAGAGGTTTGTCAAATAAAGGATACGTCCTGATTTGCGGAAAGAAAGCACCTATTCTTGGAAGAGTTTGTATGGATCAGTTTATGGTCAGCGTGGATGACATCCCGGAAGCAAAAGAAGGGGATGCGGTAACTCTGATTGGAAGAGATGGAGAACAAAGTATTTCTATGGAGCAGT
The DNA here is from genome assembly GCA_017623295.1 of Lachnospiraceae bacterium. Taxonomy (GTDB): domain Bacteria; phylum Bacillota; class Clostridia; order Lachnospirales; family Lachnospiraceae; genus UBA3282. The sequence goes on from JAGAPK010000006.1 coordinate 48,662, forward strand.
TAGGGGAGCTGTCCGGCAGATTTAATTATGAACTGGCCTGCGATTTAGGCAGGAGAATTCCACGCGTTTATATCAAAAATAATCAGATAGTAAGTACCAAAGATTACTTCAAAGATTATCAATAATTTTGCATATATTTTATGCGTATACCTTCAGAGAAATTGGCAATACTATTGCTGTCAGTTAGATTGCTAGATTGATTGAAGGAAGTGTGAGATATGAAACGAGGAGATATTTATTATGCTGATTTAAGACCTGTTATCGGTTCGGAACAGGGCGGTGTAAGACCGGTTTTGATTATTCAGAACGATATTGGAAATAAACATAGTCCGACTGTAATATGTGCAGCAATTACATCGAAAATGAATAAGGCAAAATTGCCGACGCATATTGAATTGAATGCAAGTAAATATGATATGGTAAAGGATTCTGTTATTCTATTGGAACAGCTTCGAACGATTGATAAGAAGCGTTTGAAAGACAGAGTTTGTCATCTGGACAATGAAATTATGAAAGAAGTTAACACAGGTTTGATGGTCAGTCTTGAACTTGGTACATAAGAATTGTACGGGAATACTGACGAGAAAGGAAGAGAGGTAAAATTTTATATGGAAGACAGTGGCGCGAGTGGCAGTATTATAGTATTGTTTCTGGTACTTTTGATTGTGGAGATGATGTTTTATGGATTCAGCTCAGCAATGCAGAATCTGCGAAACAACGAGCAGGAAGATGATGAAAAAGAACCGGATAAAAAGACACTCAGATTACAGTATTTTAAAGAATATCCGGCCAGATATACGAACGCAATCCAGCTTGGACTTGTAACGATTAACATGCTGTTGGGGGCATTCTATCTGTATCGGTTGAACGCTTGTTTCAGAAATAATGTTCAGCTATTAGCGACGGAATATGTGGGCAGATTAGAGGCGTGGCAGATTCAGTGCGTTTCCGTGCTGAGTGCGATTGTAGTTACCATCTGCCTGTTATACATAGTGCTAACCTTTGGTGTATTGATTCCAAAGAAGGCCGCATCCAGATACCCGGAGAAATGGGTTTCCTTTTTTATTAGTCCGATTTATTATTTTGTACGGATTGTGGCACCTTTTACTATTTTTATATCGATTTCCGCCAAAAAGGTTTTGTCGGTGTTTGGTATTAAAGGGTTAGACGAAGCAGCAGATGTTACAGAAGAAGAAATTTTATCCATGATTAATGTAGGACATGAGCAGGGTGTCTTATTGGCAAGTGAAGCAGAAATGCTTACTAATATTTTTGAATATGGTGAAAAAGAAGCCAAGGATGTCATGGTGAATCGTAACAATATGATTGCCATTGACTGTAATGTGACATTGAAGGAAGCAGCAGAATTTGTAATAGGCGAGCATAACAGCCGATTTCCGGTGTATGACGGCACAATTGACCATATTGTAGGTATTCTGCATCTGAAAGATGTTATGCGCATGCAGATGAATGAGAAAATGCTTGGCAAACCAATCGGTAAGGTCAGAGGACTTCTGCGTGAACCGTTGTTTATTACAGAGACCAAGAAACTAAACGACCTGTTGAAAAAAATGCAGGCTGAAAAAATTCAGATGGCAATTGTAATTGATGAATATGGTCAGACTGCCGGACTTCTTGCGTTGGAAGATATTCTGGAAGAAATCGTAGGTAATATTCAGGACGAATATGATGAAGAAGAAAGTTATATCAAAGAAAACGGACAGAATGAGTATATTATCGATGGTATGATGCCGTTAGATGAATTAGAAGAAAAACTTGGTATTTCATTAGAAGAGGAAAATTTTGATACGGTTAATGGTTTCGTAATTTCCAGACTGGAGCATATTCCGGAAGATGGCGAAGAATTTGAATTCAAGTGTCAGGGCTACCTGTTCCGTATGCTGGAAGCAAAAGATAGAATGGTGCAGAGCGTGATGGCTTCCAAGATTATTGAGCCGGAAGCAGGCGAAGAAAAAAATGAGCTGATAGTTGAAGAAGTAGAAGAAAAATGATAAGATAACATATTATGGGCTTATTTTGGTAAGTAGATAAAGAACAAAGGAGAGAATAAAAATGTCAGGACATTCAAAATTTGCGAATATTAAACATAAGAAAGAGAAAAACGATGCTGCAAAAGGTAAGATTTTTACTATTATCGGTAGAGAAATTGCGGTAGCCGTTAAAGAAGGCGGTCCAGACCCTAATAATAACTTTAAACTGGCACAGGTAATTGCAAAAGCAAAAGCAAACAACATGCCAAATGACACTATTGAAAGAGGTATCAAAAAAGCAGCCGGTGATAATGGTAACGTAAATTATAAATATGTTACTTATGAAGGATATGGACCAAATGGTATTGCTATCATTGTAGATGCTTTGACAGATAATACCAATAGAACAGCAGCAAATGTTAGAAGTGCTTTTACAAAAGGACAGGGAAGCATTGGCACACAGGGCTGTGTATCCTTTATGTTCGACAAAAAAGGTCTTATCATTGTGGATAAAGAAGAATGTGATATGGAAGCTGATGATCTGATGATGACTGCACTGGATGCGGGAGCAGAAGATTTCTCTGAAGAAGAAGACAGCTTTGAAATTTATACAGCTCCGGAGGATTGGGAAGCAGTTAACAATGCTTTGAATGAAGCAGGTGTTACTATGGTATCTTCCGAAGTAACAATGATTCCGCAGAACTGGGTGGAATTAACGGACGAAACTGCAATCAAGAACCTGCAGAGAACATTGGATTTATTAGAAGAAGATGATGATGTTCAGGCAGTATACCATAACTGGGATGAATAAAATATGAGTAAAATTGATTTGGAAGCAGTGGCAGCACTGTTAGATCAGGAAGAACTAAGAGTTAAGGAGTTTGGCAGAGACACTTATGCCGATTCTTTTGAAACATTTCTGGAAGACAATAAAGAATTGTGGGATAGTTTTCGAAGACTTTTTCAGGAAGAAAACAATGATGAAGAAACGGAGAAAGCGGTTGCAGATGCTTTGGTGCAGAGAGCACAGAAAATGATTGAAGCACAGGAAAAACGTGTAAAAAAAGAACAAAAGCAGCTGAATATTAATCTTTATGTAGTGTCTTATGTTCTTCCGGCAATCATAGAATGTCAGGGTTATCAGAAGAAGGACAGCAATGCTTGTAAAATGGCTGATGCAATTTGCCAGGCGTGGAAAGTAGCTTTTCCTAAATATGCAATCCAATATGCAGATTTCGCATCCATTCAGAGTGGTTTTAAGCAGAAATTATGTTATGTTACAACAGCAGTTTGTAAGGCACTTCATAAGCCACAGAATTGCCCGGAACTGATTGCACTGAAGAAGTACAGAGATGAATATTTGTTGCATCAGGAAGGCGGCGAACAGGTTGTCCGGGAATATTATAACATTGCGCCGACAATCGTAAAGCGTATTGATAAGGATAGTGCATCAGAAGAGAAATATCAGTATCTTTGGGAGCATTATCTGAAATTCTGCGTTGCTATGATTGAGGCGGGACAGTTTGAAGAATGTAGAGAGAAATACGAAGAAATGGTAGAGGAATTGCGTAAGCAGTATATCATTACCAATCGTAAGGAGAATGTGTGATGAATAAGCAGTATGAAAAAGAAACAATATGTATCCAGTCCGGCTGGAAACCGAAAAACGGAGAACCTCGTGTTCTGCCGATTTATCAGAGCACAACTTTTAAATATGAGACATCAGAGCAAATGGGAAGATTGTTTGATTTGGAAGAAAGCGGATATTTTTATACCAGATTACAGAATCCTACCAATGACTGTGTTGCGGCTAAAATTTGTGAATTAGAAGGTGGTGTGGCAGCAATGCTTACATCTTCCGGACAGGCTGCAACTTACTATGCAGTATTTAATATTTGTGAAGCAGGGGACCATGTAGTCATGTCCTCTACTGTATATGGTGGCACATTCAACCTTCTGACCTGTACGATGAAGAAAATGGGAATTGAGTGTACTGTTGTTGATCCGGATGCGAGCGAAGAAGAGTTAAGCAAGGCATTTCAGGATAATACAAAATGTGTATTTGCAGAGACAATCGCTAATCCGGCATTGGTTGTGTTAGATATTGAAAAATTTGCAAGATTGGCACACAATCATCAAGTGCCGCTTATTGTAGATAATACATTTGCTACTCCGATTAATTGCAATCCTTTTAAATGGGGAGCGGATATTGTTACCCATTCCACAACAAAATATATGGATGGACATGCAATGTCAGTGGGTGGATGCATCGTGGATTCCGGTAACTTTGACTGGGCAAAATATCCCGAGAAATTCCCGGGGCTTTGTACACCGGATGAATCTTATCATGGAATTACATATACTGAGAAATTCGGTAAAGCAGCTTATATTACCAAAGCAACAAGCCAGTTAATGCGTGACTTGGGCTCTATCCAGTCACCTCAGAATGCATTTTTATTAAATGTTGGTCTTGAAACTTTACCGCTTCGTATGGAAAGACATTGTTACAATGCTCAGACAGTAGCAGAATATCTTGAGAAGCATGAAAAAGTAGCATGGGTAAATTATCCGGGATTAAAGAGCAATAAATACTATGATTTAGCTCAGAAATATATGCCAAAAGGAACTTGCGGTGTTATTTCTTTTGGATTGAAGGGCGGCAGAGCTGCAGCTTCTGCAATGATGGATAAATTACAGCTCGCGGCGATTGTTACACATGTGGCAGATGCCAGAACCTGTGTACTTCATCCGGCAAGCCATACACATAGACAGATGAATGATGAACAGTTAGTAGAAGCTGGTGTTGCACCGGATTTAATTCGTTTGTCTGTTGGTATTGAACATGTAAACGATATCATTGCTGATTTGGAGCAGGCACTGAGCCAGATTTAGTGATTTATTTAGAAACGAAGGATGAAGGAATGACATATAAGAAGACATGGTTAAGCTATGTGATATGGGCGGTGTTCACTTGTATTACCGGTGTCATGCTGGCTAACTATACAATATTATTCTGGACAAAAGAAATAGATTCTACGGTAGGTATTGGCACGATAGCACTTGTTTTGGCTGTTTTTGCAGCAATTGTCGGCTTATATTTGTTGCTTCGCAAAGTAATCTATCCGGCGACACAGAAATTTAGTGCAAACAAGCGAATTACTGTATTATTGGAAACCATTATAGTAATCTGTGCTTTCATTGGAGGCTTATTATACCGTATCTATTTATATACACAAACAGGCGTAGAAACAATAGCAGAAACACCATATTATCAGCACGCGATGGTAAAAACAGGTGAGAGCGTAGAACCTATGATACATGGGGCATCTTACCTTTATACTATGTGTCTTTCTTTTGTATTGTCTTTCTTGGGAAATAAAGTAATAGCAGGAGTCTGGTTACAGATTGTTTTGCAGATGATGATTCTTGTTTTGGCATTCTTTGTAGTCAGAAGAATGGTCGGAAGAGTTGCCGCTTGTGTGACGATAATTATGTTAGCAGCCTCATCTGTCTATGCGAATCAGATTTTTGTGTTAACTTCAGAAAATCTGTATTTTATTTTTTATCTGCTTGGCATACTTCTGGTAGGAAGTTTCGTGCGTGCTTACATAAACAATCAGTTTAAGAGGATACCTGCTGTTTTAGGAGCACTAATGGCAGGCATCGTAATAGGTTGTTTGATGTATTTTGATGCAATTGCTGTTTCTTTAGTAATTCTTCTTGCCGGTATTTTTTCAGGTATTCGTCACTTGAATGAAAACAAGTGCTTTCCGAAGATTAGTTTTTCGATTTTATTGTTTATGATTTCTGTTGTGGCAAGTGGACTTGTTTTGCTTGGAATGTTTGAAATTGATGCAATGCTTTGTGGAGAGACATTTTTAGCAGTAGCGAATGCTTGGATTTCATTATATCAGTCTTATTTGCCGATGGGATATATTTTGTATCAGACGGAATTTTCTATTATAGAGTGCTTAGTACAGGTAGTGATAGCAGCGCTCCTTATTATGTCATTCTGGAATCACAGCAAAGAGCAGAATTGCACACCTTGGATATGTTTTATGTTGTTGCTTGCACCAACACCACTAGCAACATCGGGTGTTCTTGCTTATCAGGTGTTTTCCATTTTTATATGGAGTGTTTTGGCAGGAATTGGCTTACAGCAATGCTTTGTGACAGATACAGTTAAAGCAGAGCTCGAGAATGAAGCAGAGCTCGAGAATGAAGTAGAAGAATCTGTTGAACAGCCGGTGCAGCCTCCGAAGCCTCGTTTCATAGAAAATCCGCTTCCGCTTCCGAAGAAGCATGAGAAAAAGGAAATGGACTATCAGTACGATGTGGCAGAAGAAAAAATGAAATTTGATGTAGATATCAAAGATAATGATGATTTTGATATTTAGAGTTTCAAAGTGATATTATATATTATCAATAGAATGAAATATATAAATATATGACAAAGAGAATCACAGTAGTGTGGTTCTCTTTTTTGTATGATATTTTTGTGAAATTAGTATGTGAAAAGAAAAAGAGGGAAAGATATAAACAAAAAGCGGAAAGGTGGATTTTATAAAATGGGTAACAAACAGAAGTCAAATAAGCAGAAAGAAGAAAATAAGCAGAAAGAAGAGAATAAGATAGAGGCAGAGAAACACAGGGATGAAAGAATTGAAGAAACGGGACAGCTTACCCTTGATAAGAGTGAATCGGCGCATAATATTCATTTGATTACCATTATTGGTGAAATAGAAGGACATGACAATCTGGGAAGTTCTTCCAAGACAACCAAGTATGAACATATTTTGCCGCAGCTTGCAGCAATAGAAGACAGTAAGGAAATTGATGGGGTCTTGATTCTGCTAAATACTATGGGTGGTGATGTGGAGGCTGGACTTGCAATTGCGGAAATGATAGCTTCCTTGAGTAAGCCGACGGTATCACTGGTGTTGGGTGGTAGTCATTCTATTGGAGTGCCGATTGCTGTCAGTACGGATTATTCTTATATTGTACCGACAGGAACAATGGTAATTCATCCGGTGCGCTTAAATGGCATGGTAATTGGTGTACAGCAGACATTTGATTACTTTAAACAGATTCAGAATCGTATTACCGGTTTTGTATGCGATCACTGTAAGATATCCAAAGGACGCCTGGAAGAGTTGATGATGGAAACCGGAATGCTGACAAAAGATGTGGGAACCGTTCTGGTAGGAAAAGAAGCAGTTGAAGAAGGAATTATTAATGAAGTAGGGGGAATCAAGGATGCAATTCGTCATCTCCATGATATGGTAGAGAAGAAAAAGACAGATACAAAATAAGGGATGACAAGTAAATTTGAAAATGCTATACTATAAGTTGCCATATGCTGCTTATTTAGGAAGGACATAAGTATATGGTATGGAGGTTAAACATGGCAGCAAATCAGGGAAGAGGAGCCGGAACACGAAAAAGCAGTTCCAGCACTTCCAGGAGAAAAACAACAAACAGCAAAAACACAGGACGGGGAAAGAATGCAAGCAGACAAAGGCGCGGAGAACCAATGGATTTGGCTATCCGCAATGAAATTCTTTTAATTGTACTTCTTGCACTTTCCGTTATTCTGTTTTTATGTAATTTTGGTATCGTAGGAAAAGTCGGAGATGCAGTCAGCAGTTTTCTGTTTGGTGTATTTGGTCTTTTGGCATATGTGGCACCAGTCGTTATTTTTTTGGCGATTGCTTTTGGTATGTCCAATGTTGGAAATAATATTGCAACCAGAAAATTAGTAGCAGGCGGCGTGTTGTTTCTGATTCTTGGAATGATTTTTGAACTTGTGAGTGCACAGTATACGGAAACAGATACCTATCAATTACTGGAAATATATGGTAGATGTAGTGAAAATCGCAATGGCGGTGGTATTATAGCCGGTTCGCTTGCATTTGCATTTTATAAATTACTTGGTATGGTTGGAACGGTACTTGCATTGATTGTTATTGGTATTATCTGTGCTGTTATCGTAACGGACAAGTCTTTTATTGGTGGTGTGACCAATCAGGGAAGAAAGGTGTATGAACGTTCAGTAGAAGATGCTGCGTACCGCAAAGAACGCGCCAGAGAACGCAGGGAAGCGATGGAGGAACGTCGTGCCAGAGAAGAAGAACGTCGGAGATTAGAGGAAGAAGAACGGGAGAATGAAAAAATTCTTCGCATGGATAAGAAAGTTTCCGGTGTTATGATTGATACAGCATTAAGCAAGGATAAAGAAAGAGAAGCGGCAGAGAAGGTAAGAGATGATATTCATGAAATTACCGTGCATGGTATATTTGATGATGAAAGAGAAGTTGGTCAGACTTTTGAAAAAGAATCACCCAGACCGCAGGAATCATATCATTTCATCGAAAATGAGTCAGATGACCTGGATGAGATTTCTTCGTTTGCAGGAGTAACGGAAAGCAATCCGGTATCGCCTGTAATACATAAAGAAAGCATGACAATAGAGGATGACTATGAACCGCTTAAACCACAGAATTCCTATACGGTAGAGATGGGAAATACAATGTCTTCCGGAACAGGAATGAACAGAGAACGTCCGGTTGCGAAAGCGCCGGCAAAAGAAGTAAAGGAAAGCACTGGTGCCGGAGAAGTTAGTATTGCACAGGAAATGAAGAAGGCAGAGAGCAATGTGCCAAAGCAGTATCATTTTCCGCCATACAACAGACTTGCCAAAGGCAGTGGTAAGAACAACGGAGATTCCGCAAGAGAATTGAAAGAGACTGCGATGCGTTTGCAGCAGACTTTGAATACATTTGGTGTAAAAGTAACAGTTACGGACATTAGTCAGGGACCTTCTGTTACCCGTTATGAATTACAGCCGGAGCAAGGGGTTAAAGTAAGTAAAATTGTAGGTCTGGCAGATGATATTAAATTAAATCTGGCAGCAACTGATATTCGTATTGAAGCACCAATTCCGGGTAAGGCGGCAGTCGGCATCGAAGTGCCGAACAAAGAGAATTCTGCGGTGGCACTACGTGACTTGTTAGAATCCAAAGAATTTAGAGAATTTCCGTCCAATCTGGCTTTTGCAGTAGGTAAAGATATTGGTGGGCAGACGGTTGTGGCAGACATTGCCAAAATGCCGCATATGCTGATTGCAGGTGCTACCGGTTCCGGTAAATCTGTTTGTATTAATACGATTATTATGAGTATTTTGTACAAAGCACATCCGGATGACGTAAAGCTTATCATGGTAGACCCAAAAGTCGTTGAACTGAGTGTTTACAACGGCATTCCGCATTTGCTTATTCCGGTTGTTACAGACCCGAAGAAGGCTGCGGCAGCACTGCATTGGGGCGTAGCAGAAATGACGGAACGTTACAAGAAGTTTGCAGACTACAACGTACGTGATTTGAAGGGCTACAATAAAAAAGTAGAAAGTATGAAGGCAGAAGGCGCAGAAGATGCACCGGAGAAAATGCCTCAGATTCTGATTATTGTAGACGAGCTTGCTGATTTGATGATGGTAGCACCGGGAGAGGTAGAAGAATCTATCTGTCGTCTGGCACAGCTTGCAAGAGCAGCGGGTATTCATTTGATTATTGCAACACAGAGACCGTCAGTAGATGTTATTACAGGTCTGATTAAAGCGAATATGCCAAGCCGTGTTGCATTTGCGGTATCCAGTGGTGTGGATTCCAGAACCATTCTGGATATGAACGGTGCAGAAAAACTGCTTGGTAAAGGTGATATGCTTTTCTATCCGCAGGGATATCCGAAACCGGCACGAGTACAAGGTGCGTTTGTATCGGATAAAGAAGTTTCCGATGTTGTAGATTTCTTAAAGAATCAGGCAATTGGAAATGTTTACAGCGAAGATGTGGAAGAAAAAATTAAAAATATGGGAAGTTCCGGTGGCGGTAATGCCGGAGCAGGCGGTTCCGATTCCGGTTCAGAGTATGACCAGTATTTTGCAGAAGCGGGCAGATTTATTATTGAGAAAGATAAAGCATCCATTGGTATGCTGCAGAGAGTTTTCAAAATCGGTTTTAACCGAGCAGCAAGAATTATGGATCAGTTGTGTGAGGTTGGTGTTGTTGGAGAAGAAGAAGGCACGAAGCCTCGTAAAGTATTGATGTCCGCTGAGGAATTTGAACAGCTGGTAGAAGAAATTATATAAAACTCACATTATAGGGGAAATTAAGGAAGCAGGAAGTGTAACAAAAGAAGTTGTTGTAATGAGGAGGAAAAATCATGAAAACAGATATTGAAATTGCACAGGAAGCGGTAATGGAGCCAATCGTGAAAGTGGCAGAGCGAATCGGATTAAAAGAAGACGATTTGGAATTATATGGAAAATACAAAGCAAAAATTTCGGATGAGTATATGAATAGCATTCAGGGAAATCCGGATGGAAAATTGATTCTGGTAACAGCGATTAACCCGACTCCGGCAGGAGAAGGTAAAACAACAACCAGTATCGGACTGGCACAGGCGTTTGGCAAAATGGATAAAAAAGCGATTCTTGCTTTGCGTGAACCATCTCTTGGACCTTGTTTCGGCATCAAAGGTGGTGCAGCCGGTGGCGGTTATGCACAGGTAGTTCCAATGGAAGATTTGAACCTTCACTTTACTGGAGATTTTCATGCCATTACCTCTGCGAACAACTTACTTGCAGCATTACTTGACAACCATATTCAGCAAGGAAATGAACTTGGGATTGATACCAGACAGGTTGTATGGAAAAGATGTCTGGATATGAATGACAGAGTTCTTCGTAATGTAGTAGTCGGACTGGGTAACAAAATGGATGGTGTTGTAAGAGAAGACCATTTCGTTATTACCGTTGCATCTGAAATTATGGCAATTCTTTGCCTTGCTTCTGATATGAATGATTTAAAGGAAAGACTGAGTCGTGTTGTAGTAGCATATAATTATGCCGGAGAACCTGTTACAGCAGGTGACTTACAAGCCGTAGGTGCTATGGCAGCGTTGTTAAAAGATGCTATGAAACCAAATCTCATTCAGACTTTGGAACATACACCTGCGCTCATTCATGGTGGTCCTTTTGCGAATATTGCACATGGATGTAATTCGATTCGTGCAACAAAAACAGCACTTAAAATGGCTGATTATGTTATTACAGAAGCTGGTTTTGGTGCTGACCTTGGTGCAGAGAAATTCTTTGATATCAAATGCCGTATGGCAGATTTGAAACCGGATGCAGTTGTTCTGGTAGCAACCATTCGTGCATTGAAATATAACGGTGGTGTTCTGAAAGCAGAATTGTCCGCAGAAAATCTGGATGCTTTGCAAAAAGGTATTGTTAATCTGGAGAAACATATTGAAAACTTACAGAAGTATGGAGCTCCGATTGTTGTTACCTTGAACTCCTTTGTAACAGATACCGATGCGGAAATTGCTTATGTGCAGAAATTCTGTGAAGACAGAAACTGTGAATTTGCTATTTCTGAGGTTTGGGAAAAAGGTGGCGAAGGCGGTATTGCTTTAGCAGAAAAAGTATTACATACTTTGGAAAACAAGCCATCCAATTTCCATGTTCTTTATGAAGACTCTCTTTCCTTGAAAGAAAAAATCGAAGCGGTAGCGAAAGAAATTTACGGTGCCAAAGGTGTAAATTATGTGCAGTCAGCAAGTAAACAGTTACAGAAATTAGAGGAACTTGGTTTTGGTAATATGCCTGTCTGCATGGCTAAAACACAGTATTCCTTATCAGATGATCCGGCACTTCTTGGTAGACCGGAAGATTTTGAAATTACAGTCAGGGAAGCATATGTTTCTGCTGGAGCAGGATTTGTTGTTGTTTTAACAGGCGCGGTAATGACAATGCCGGGCTTACCAAAGAAACCAGCAGCTTACGGAATTGATGTAAATGAAGATGGTGTAATTACAGGACTTTTCTAGGAGGTAGAAGAATGCCACAGATTATTGATGGAAAATTAATCTCAACGCAGATTAAAGATGAATTGAAGGAAAAAGTAGCTGCTATGAAAGCAGATGGAATATCTATTTGTCTGGCAGTTATTCAGGTTGGAAACGATCCGGCATCCAGTGTGTATGTAAATAACAAGAAAAAAGCATGCGCTTATATCGGAATTGAATCTCTTTCCTATGAACTGCCGGAAGAAACGACACAGGAAGAGCTGATTGATTTAATTAAAGAATTAAATGACAGAAAAGATGTAAATGGTATTTTAGTACAGCTTCCGGTACCGAAGCACATTGATGAGGATGCCATTATCCGTGCGATTGATCCAATGAAGGATGTAGATGGTTTTCACCCACAGAGTGTTGGTGCACTTTGTATTGGACAGCCTGGATTTGTTTCCTGCACACCGGCAGGCATTATTCAGCTTTTAAAACGTTCTGGTATTGAAATTGCGGGAAAAGAATGCGTTGTTATTGGAAGAAGCAATATTGTGGGAAAACCGATGTCATTATTACTGCTTCGTGAAAATGGAACGGTAACAGTGACACATTCCAGAACCAAAGATTTGAAAGAAGTAACCAAAAGAGCAGATATTCTTGTGGTAGCCATTGGCAAACCAAAGATGATTACAAAAGAATATGTAAAAGAAGGTGCTGTTGTTATTGATGTAGGTATCCACAGAAATGAAAACAATAAGTTATGTGGAGATGTAGATTATGATGATGTTGCTCCTATCTGCAGTGCAATCACACCGGTTCCGGGTGGAGTCGGACCAATGACGATTGCTATGTTAATGCATAATTGTGTGGAGTCAGCAGCTTTGAATCGTTAGGAAGGAAACTGCTTATGAAATGCCCAAATTGTGGGAAAGAGATAGAAGAAGGACATCTGATTTGTGAAGTTTGCGGAAATGAAATTCAGATGGTGCCTGATTTTGAACCGGAGATAGAAAATAGTATAACGGAAACACTTTCTACGTTGGCTGCATTACAGGATGAAGGACTAAAGAACAAAACACAGCAGGGAATGCAGAAGTTGGATAAGGAAGTGGACGAGGACGAAGACAAGGAAAAGAGAAACAGTAAATTTGGAATTATGATTTCTACTGTTATTATCTTTTTGATTATTCTTTGTACTTATGCGCTGTATACTTATCATGTAAACACTGTTTCTTATCAGATTGATAAAGCGAAAGAATATGCGGCACAAGGCGAATATGAACAGGCAATAACTTATTTAGACACAGCCTACGAAAAAGACGATTCGCTGGCACAAATTTTATTTCTAAAAGCAGATTATTATTATCTACTGTTTGACAATGAATCCGCATTAAAGGCTTTGGAACAGATTATTGATAAGGGAATTTACCCTTATGAAGATGTAGAAGAAGCTTATGATAAGATGATTACCATTTATTCGAATGAGGGTCGTTACGAAGAGATTAGTGAACTTCTGCTTGCATGCAAGGAGGATACGATTGTAAACCTCTTTCAGAGTTATATGGCCAAAGAACCGGAATTTAGTTATGTAGAAGGAGATTATGCGGAAATTATTCCGTTAAAGCTGAGTTCCAATACATCGGGAACGATTTACTACACGATGGACGGTTCTACACCGGATAAAAATAGTGATGTTTATACCGCACCATTGTTTTTGGAAAGTGGCGATTATACCATAAGTGCTTTTTTTGTGAATGATTATGGAATTGAAAGCCAGATTGTCCAGAAAACATATCACATAGATTTGGAAGTTCCGAATGCACCGGAAATTGCGGTTTACAGCGGTGAATACCATGAACCAATGGTAATTTCAGTACAGGGACAGGAAGGCTGCGAAATATATTATACAACAGACGGCTCTGAACCGACCAAAGACAGCGTGCCATATACAGGGCCAATTCCGATGCCACTTGGAAGCACTCATTTTAAATTTGTTAATATTAGTAAAGAAGGCGTGTCCAGCGAAGTAACAATGCGAACCTATAAATTGACTTTGAACAATACGATTTCAACTGAGGATGCAGTTTCCAGATTGATTACAGGTCTTGTGGCAAGTGGTTATTTAGAGGATGCAAGCGGCAAAGTGGCGAAACAGAATATCACATATCATTATGAGTTTAGTTCTGTTATCAGCATTGATGAAGAAAGCTATTTTACAATTAATGAATATTATGATGATGGAACCGGAGTTTTGAATCGAACGGACAAAGTTTTTGTTGTTCAGGTATATACCGGTGCTGTTGCAAGACTCGGATATGACGAAAACGGAGCATATATTGCAGTACCATTATAAAAAAACTATTGCAAAATCAAAAAACTTCCTTTATCATGAATAGGATGCGTTATTATGTGATAATGTGAAAGGGATGTTTTAGTTTAGGAGGAGCAGAATAATGTACAAGATTTTAAAAGCTGAGGAGCTTACAACAAATATTTTCCTCATGGTAGTTGAGGCAAAACGTGTTGCAAAATCCTGTCAGCCAGGACAGTTTATTATTGTCAGAATGGACGAAGAAGGAGAAAGAATCCCTCTGACTATTTGTGACTATGACAGAGAACAGGGAACAATTACAATTGTTTTCCAGATTGTTGGAGCAGGAACTCAGAAACTTTCCAGCTTAAAAGCCGGAGACAGCTTCCATGATTTCGTAGGACCTTTAGGTTGTCCTTCCGAATTTGTTAAGGAGGATGAAGAAAGCCTGAAAAAGAAGAACATTCTTTTCGTAGCAGGTGGCGTTGGTACAGCTCCTGTATATCCGCAGGTAAAATGGCTGCATGAAAAAGGTATTAACGCAGATGTTATCGTTGGTGCTAAGACCAAAGATTTACTGATTCTGGAAAAAGAAATGGAAGCAGTAGCAGGAAATCTTTACATAACAACAGATGATGGATCTTATGGCAGAAGCGGTATGGTAACACAGACAATCAAAGATCTTGTGGATGAAGGTAAGAAATATGATGTCTGCGTAGCAATCGGACCAATGATTATGATGAAATTTGTCTGCAAAATGACAGAAGAATTAAATATTTCAACAATTGTCAGCTTAAACCCAATTATGGTAGACGGTACAGGTATGTGTGGTGCATGTCGTGTTACTGTTGGCGGCGAAGTGAAATTTGCATGTGTTGACGGACCGGAATTTGATGGACATAAGGTTGACTTTGATCAGGCGATGAAACGTCAGCAGATTTATAAAACAGAAGAAGGAAGAGCATTCTTAAAAGCCAAAGAGGGAGATACACATCATGGCGGATGCGGAAATTGCGGAGGTAATGACTAATGGACGTTTTAAAGAAAGTGCCTGTCCGTGAACAGGATGCGAAAGTACGTGCAACAAATTTTGAAGAAGTATGTCTTGGATATAACAAAGAAGAAGCAATGTGCGAAGCAGAAAGATGTATCAACTGTAAAAACGCACAGTGTATGAAAGGATGTCCGGTTTCTATTAATATTCCGGGCTTCATTGAGAAAGTAAAAGAAGGCGATATTGAAGCTGCTTATCAGATTATCAGCGAATCTTCCGCACTTCCGGCTGTATGTGGTCGTGTATGTCCACAGGAAAGTCAGTGTGAAGGTAAATGTATTCGTGGTATCAAAGGTGAGCCGATTTCTATCGGTAAATTAGAGCGTTTTGTAGCTGACTGGGCAAGAGAAAACAATGTAAAACCAGAAGGTGCAAAAGAGAAAAAAGGCAAAAAAGTTGCAGTTATCGGTTCCGGTCCTTCCGGTCTTACCTGTGCGGGCGACCTTGCTAAAATGGGTTATGATGTAACTATTTTTGAAGCATTGCATGAGGCAGGCGGTGTACTTGTTTATGGTATTCCTGAATTCCGTCTTCCAAAACAGGCAGTTGTAGCAAAAGAAATTGAAAATGTAAAATCTCTTGGTGTTAAGATTGAGACAAATGTAGTTGTTGGTAAATCTGTAACCATTGATGAATTGATGGATGAAGAAGGCTTTGATGCTGTATTTATCGGTTCTGGTGCCGGACTTCCTAAGTTCATGGGCATTCCTGGTGAGCAGGCAAACGGTGTATTCTCTGCTAACGAATACTTAACAAGAAGCAACCTGATGAAAGCCTTTGATGAAAATTCCAATACACCAATTATGAGAGGTAAAGAAGTTGCCGTTGTTGGTGGTGGTAACGTAGCAATGGATGCTGCCAGAACAGCACTTCGTCTTGGCGCTAAGGTACATATTGTATACCGTAGAAGCGAAGAAGAATTACCAGCTCGTGTGGAAGAAGTACATCATGCAAAAGAAGAAGGCATTATCTTCGATTTATTAACAAACCCAGTTGAAATTCTGGCTGATGAAAACGGTTGGGTATGTGGTATGAAGTGTGTGAAAATGGAACTTGGTGAGCCAGATGCTTCCGGAAGAAGAAGACCGGTAGAAGTTGCAGGTTCTGAATTCGTAATGAACGTAGATACTGTTATTATGTCACTCGGTACTTCTCCAAACCCATTGATTTCTTCTACAACAGAAGGTTTGGAAGTAAATAAGTGGAAATGTATTGTTGCTGATGAAGAACATGGTAAAACAACCAAGGAAGGCGTATATGCCGGTGGTGATGCTGTAACAGGTGCAGCTACAGTAATTCTTGCTATGGGTGCAGGTAAAGCAGCAGCACAAGGTATTGATGAATATTTATCTAATAAATAAAAATTTACAATAGCAAAAGGGGTGCAGAATCACTGTACCTCTTTGTTTATTTACCGTTTTTTGCGGATATGATATCATAAGAAAAACTTAATAATTTTCCTAATATTTCTTTAAGGAAATGATTGTAGAATGAAAATGTAACATGGAGGAAAAAGAAATGGTAAAGCATATTGTTTTATGGAACTTTAAAGAAGAAATGACAGATGCAGAGAAAAAAGAAGCCGCAATTCGTATGAAAAGTGAACTTGAAGCAATTAAAGATCAGGTTCCGGGAACGGTTTCTTTACGAGTAGTAACAGATAAGTTGGATTCCAGTAATAAAGATGTTGGTTTGATTTCTGTATTTGAAACCGAAGAAGCTTTGAAGGCATATCAGGTACATCCGGCACATGTTGCAGCAGGAACTTTTATTAAGTCAGTAACAACCGGTAGAACCTGTCTGGATTATGAAGAATAAAAAACAGTCTGTTAAATAGCAGAATGGAGTGAGCGTATGAACTTATTGGAAAAAAACAACCATGACGAAGAGAAAAAACAAAAGACCGGCACAATGAAGAATTTATGGAAACAAAGTAATTCTTTGACAGTGATTCTTATGGGCGTTATTTTGATTCTTCTTTTGTGCATTATTGTTCTTTTGCTTGTTTTACCGGGAAAAGCCAAATCCGATGAGCAGAGCAGTAATGATGCGTTACAGCAGAGCATAACTGATTATGCGTATGAGCAGAAACAAAATGATAATCTGGCTAATAAACCGGATACCGGAGCGATTGTGGTAGATTCTTCTGATGTGGTAACAAAGGACGAAACGAAAGATATAGAAACATCAGAAGCGGTGGTGGAAGAAACGTCAGAACCGGTTTCGGAGACCGTTGATAAAACAGCGATTGTTGTTGATGTAGAAGATGAAAGTGATGTATCTTATACAAAAGAATTTATTTTAAATGAGATGTTACCATATTTTGCAGATAATAATCTCAATGCAGTATGGGATCTGGCACATCTGAAGCGCTATGTAAAATTATCTGCCAGTCTGGAAAATACAGATAATTACTACTATATGGGTGGTGTAGACAGTGACGGACTGCCAGATGGCACAGGGCTTGCTATTTATGAAAAGAACACTTACTATTATGGTTCATGGTCACATGGTGTCAGAAGCGGTGACGGCAGATGGTATCGATTCTATATCGACCCAATTGGTCAACCGACAACAAAAAAGAAATATCAGGCGCACAGCTATTCTGGTCAGTGGGCAAACGATTTGCCAAATGGTGAAGGCGCGGAGCACTATGATGTAGATATTACGCAGTTAGAGGTCAGAGAGAGAATCTTACAGAATGTAGTAGGTAATTTTACTAATGGTCTTTATGATGGCGAGTTATATGCCAATACCGTAGATTATACCGGAAATGTAGAAGAATGGAGCGGTACAGCCCATAATGGCGTATTCGACTTGTGGCGGGACGTAAGTGCCATCGGTGAATGCTCTGTATGGCAGAAAAGTGAAGATACCAGTGTTTACATGGACATTATGGAAGAGGACAATAAGAATCAAGGCATGACAGAGATGCTTGACCTTAATCCGGAACAATAATCACTAAAAGATACAAGGCGAAGCTTGCAAATAATAAACAAGCTTTGCCTTTTTGGTTCGAATGCATGAAACTTGAAACGATAGACAGTATCGTTTATAATTATAAGCAAATAAAAAATACATAAGGAGGGTATCCACATGGCTTGGTGTCCCAAATGCGAAAATGAATATGTAGAAGGTATCAAAGTTTGTGCAGACTGCGGAACAGAACTGGTTGAAAATCTGGAAGAATACAAAGCACAGCAAGAAGCTGAGGCGTTGGAGAAACAGACAGCAGGATTTATGGAAGTAGAAGACTTTGAAGTTGAAGAAGAAATAGAAAAAACAGAAGAAGCCGTAAAGACGGAAATGTCGGAGGAAAATCCGGAACCGATAAAACCTCAGAGACGGACGGGTGCATACCGTAACAGCGCTCAGAAAGCAGAAGAAAATAAATCATCTGCATATACATTATTGGTTGTTGGATTTTTTGGTTTAGTTGCAGTGGTACTTGTTTTATTTGGAATTATTCCGTTATATCAGAATAATGCAACAACCAGATATCTTCTTTGTGGTGTTATGGGTGTATTGTTTTTGCTGTTTATCATTTTTGGTATTGTGTCCATGCGGACATTTAAAGTATTGTCTGTACAGGCAAAGTCAGAAGATACCTTATTAATGGAAATCACAAAATGGTGTCAGGAAAACTTATCGGCACAGGTAGTCGATAGTGGTTTATCGGATATGGAAGATTTGCCGGAAGAACAGAAATATTTTAAACGTGCGGATAAAATGAAGCAAATGATAAAAGATAAGTTTATGAATCTGGATGAAGCGTTTCTGGATCATTTTGTAGATGATTATTATCAGAATTTATTTGAAGAATAAGAGCCATGATGAGATAAGAATAATAATTAGATAAGAATAATTAGATAAGAATAATAATTAAACGAGAATAGCGATTAGATGAAAATAACGATTATTGTAGTAGGCAAAATAAAAGAAAAATTTTACAGGGATGCAATCGCAGAATATACCAAGAGACTGAGTCGGTATTGTAAACTGGAAATCATCGAAGTAGAAGATGAAAAGACACCGGATAAGGCAAGTGAATCAGAAGAAACTCAGATTAAAGAAAAAGAAGCAGAGCGAATTTTAAAGTATGTTAAGGATGATGCTTTTGTTATGACATTGGAAATTGCCGGGAAGATGTTTGATTCGGTAGAATTTGCAGAAAAAATTGAGAAACTGGGAGTACAGGGGACAAGCCATATTCAGTTTATCATTGGCGGTTCGCTTGGATTACATGAAAGCGTATGCAAACGTTCCAATCTTGCGGTCAGTTTCTCCAAAATGACATTTCCGCATCAGCTAATGAGGGTTATTCTGTTAGAACAGATTTATCGGGGGTATCGCATTATAAACGGAGAACCATACCATAAATAGAAGCTATTATAAAAGTTATTAATGTGAAATGTGCTTTATGCGCAAGATAGATGGTGTATAGGAGGAAATTTTTATGAGAATGTATGACTTGATTATGAAAAAGCGTAATGGCGCTGCGTTATCAACCGAAGAAATCGATTTCATGATTTCCGAGTATACGGCAGGCGACATTCCGGATTATCAGATGTCAGCTATGATGATGGCAATTTATTTTCAGGGAATGAACGAGGAAGAAACAGCGGCACTGACTCTTGCGATGGCAAAGAGTGGGGATATGCTGGATTTATCTGCGATTGACGGTACGAAAGTGGATAAGCATTCGACCGGTGGCGTTGGCGATAAAACTTCTATTGCTCTTGGACCAATGGTGGCATCCTGTGGTGTAAAAATTGCTAAAATGAGCGGCAGAGGATTAGGTCATACCGGTGGAACCATTGATAAATTAGAAAGTTTTGAAGGTTTTTCAACCGGAATTACTTCAAAGCATTTTATTGAACAGGTAAATCAGATTGGAATTTCTATTATGGGACAGACACTGGACCTTGCTCCGGCAGATAAGAAGTTATATGCACTTCGTGATGTGACGGCAACCGTAGATAATATGTCTTTGATAGCAAGCTCCATTATGAGTAAAAAGCTGGCATCCGGTGCCGATGCGATTGTATTGGATGTAAAAACCGGAAGCGGTGCTTTTATGAAGCAGGAAGAGGATGCGTTTGCACTTGCAAAAGAAATGGTTACACTAGGTAAACATGCCGGCAGAAAGACAATTGCTGTTGTTTCCGATATGGATCAGCCACTTGGTTATGCAGTGGGAAATGCATTAGAAGTAAAGGAAGCGATAGAAACGCTGCAAGGCAAAGGGCCGGAAGATTTTAGGAAACTGTGTATGACGTTAGGTTCGCAAATGGTTGTTGCCGGTGGCAAAGCAGAAACCCTGGAACAGGCAGAAGCAATGCTTCAAAAAGCCATAGAAGATGGAACTGCGCTTCGAAAACTGGCAGAATTTGTAGAAGCTCAGGGTGGCAATCCGGCGGCAGTATATGATACTTCCCTTTTACCGCAGGCTGCGATTGTGGAAGAAATTTGTTCTGAAAAAGAAGGTTATATCGAAAAAATTGTTTGTGACGAAATCGGCATCTGTTCTCTGATACTTGGTGGTGGCAGAGAAACGAAAGAAAGTGAAATTGATTTATCCGTAGGTTTGGTTTTGCATAAAAAAGTTGGGGACTATGTAAAAGTAGGCGAATCTCTGGCTACCATTCATGCGAATGATAAAGAGAAAATTGCGGCAGCGAAGGAACGTTTCTTAAAAGCTTATACATTCTGTGACAAGCCGGTAGAGAAGAGTGCTTTTATCAAAGGTATTGTGCAGTAAAATATGATTTTGGAGTTATCAATTAGTAAATTGGTTCATATAGTTTACTATGAGAAAAAACACGAAAAAGTCATTAACAAGACAAAAAGAATTGATTGTAGAATCATTGAAGCTTCCGAAAGATTCCCTGTTAGGTGCTGCAATTGTAACCGTAACAGGGAACAGAGAGGCTTTGATTGAGAATTATAAAGGGATTCTGGAGTATACTAAGGAATCCATTGTTTTACAGGGGAAAAACTGTAAAATCTGTTTTGAAGGCGAAGAGCTTTCCATTGATTATTATACCAATGAAGATATGAAAATAAGCGGAAATATTGAGCAAATCCGGTATATATGAGAGCGTATACAAAAGGTATATGCAAAATACATATGCAAGATTTGCAGAAACGACGTAAAACTTAGAAAGGCATGTGGAGAAATATGCTTCATTGGATGCAATATATCAAAGGTTATGTTTCCATTAAGGTATGGGGATATTCAACAGAACGTTTTTTGAATCTGTGTGGCAATCATGATATTCTGGTATGGGATATTGAAAATCATGGTGACTATTATACGATGAAGATTAGTGTTCAGGGATTTTTTTCTTTGAAAACTCTTCTTCGGAAAACAGGGACAAGGGCATCCGTCCTGAGAAGGTATGGGTTGCCTTTTTTTGTGCCTAAAATAAAAAAGAGAAAAATCTTTGTACTGGGGCTTTTAGCTTGCCTGCTTTTCTGGATTATTACGGCACAGTATATTTGGAATATAGAGATTGAAGGAAACTATTCCCTGACAGAAGATGTGCTTATCGATTATCTGGAGAGTCAGGGTGTACATACCGCCATGAAGAAAGATGGCTTACAGATTGAAGAACTGGAAAAGAGGCTGCGTGAAGAATATGATGTGATTACCTGGGCATCTTTAAAACTAGATGGAACGAGTCTGATTATCCAGATAAAAGAAAACGAGATGTCTGAATATGACCAAGTCAGTCAATCAAAACAGGACATTGTTGCTACAAAAAATGGAGTCGTTGTATATATGATTACCAGAAAAGGCGTTCCACAGGTTGCAGTTGGTGATACGGTGGAAAAAGGGCAGATTTTGGTAAGCGGTGCAGTTCCCGTGTATAATGAGGATGCTACGGTACGAAAATATCAGTATTATAATGCAGATGCAGATATTATGATTTCGTATGATAAGTCAATTTCTGTAGAAAAGGCAGTTGCTTATCAGGAAAAAGAATATTCCGGTGAAGAAAAAAAAATATGGCTTTTGGGGTTCCGGGATAAAGAGTGGAATTTTTCTTTGGGAAAAGTTTCATACGAAACCTATGATGTGATTGGGGAAAAGAAACAGGTACAGTTGTTGGAACACTTGTATTTACCCGCTTTTTATGGGGTAAAATATGCCAAAGAGTACACGGTAGTAGAGAAACAACATACCGAAGAAGAGATGCAACAGATTATGGAAGAGGAATGGAATAAAATATTAGAGACTTTAGAGGAAAAAGGGGTACAAATTACAGAAAAAAATGTTACAATAAAAAGGAATAGGGAAAAATGGATTTTGAATGCCAGAATGCAGTTGGAAGAAGCAGCTGTCAAAAAGGTGGCAAATACCACACAGCAAATCCCTGTTACGGAAAGTGAAGAGGCAACGATAGAATCCGATGGATGAATTTACAATCAGAATGAGCGTTCCTATGGAACATATGCAGAACCTGTTTGGGGAATGCGATAATTATATTAAGAAGATAGAAAAAGACTTACGGGTAATGATTGTGGATAGAGATGGTGCTGTGAAGATAAGCGGCAGACAGGAAGATGTAGAGAGAGCAGCCAGAATCGTAGAAGAACTCGTTACCTTGTCAGAAAGAGGAAATGTTTTGCAGGAACAAAATATAGATTATGCAATAGAGATGGGGAAAGAAAGCAAGGAAGATGTCCTTCTTACAATAGACAAAGACTGTATCTGTCATACTATAAGCGGCAAGCCGATTAAGCCAAAGACTTTGGGACAGAAACAGTATGTAGATGCTATCCGAAATAATATGATTGTGTTTGGACTGGGCCCTGCCGGAACCGGAAAGACTTATCTGGCAATGGCAATGGCAATTACCGCTTTTAAGAATAACGAAGTAAGTCGTATTATTTTAACAAGACCGGCAATTGAGGCCGGCGAGAAGTTAGGTTTTTTGCCGGGGGATTTACAGAGTAAGGTAGACCCATATTTAAGGCCGTTGTATGATGCCTTATATCAGATTATGGGAGCTGAGAGTTTTGCCAAAAATATGGAGAAGGGGTTAATTGAAGTGGCACCTCTTGCTTATATGCGAGGAAGAACTTTAGATAATGCCTACATTATTCTGGATGAGGCACAGAATACTACACCGGCACAGATGAAGATGTTTTTAACAAGAATCGGTTTTGGCTCCAAAGTCGTTGTAACAGGAGATGCTTCGCAGAAGGATTTGGCACCGGATACCAAATCCGGACTGGATGTAGCTACGAAGGTGTTGGCTAAGATTGATGATATTGCATTTTGTAATCTGACAAGCAAAGATGTTGTAAGACATCCACTGGTACAGAAGATTGTCAAAGCCTATGATGATTATGAGGCGAAAGAAAAGAAAAATAACGACCAGAAGAGAAGAAGCAGGAACTATGAGCATGGAAGAAAATAACAAGAAACAGAAAAAAACACAGATTTTGCAGTTTATTCTGGTATTTTTATTGTCCGGTATGGTTGCTGGTGCAGGCAGTTTTTTGTATGGCAAAGGATTAAATGAGATTCTCTGTAATGTGGTTATGGTAATGCTCGGAACAGGAATTGTATTGTTTGCACTTGTAGCCAGTGAAATAAATGAACTTTATTTTTACCAGAATCAGGGGAATTATAAGATTTTTAGTATTTTTTATATAATTGCTTTAGTGGCGGCTGCGTTATTTCCACTCCTTCCGGTTGCAGGATGGCCTTTTTTAGTTATTTTTGTTGTACTTAGTCTGTTTAGTAACAGTATTTCGGGGTTGATTGCAGGAAGTGTGTGTTTAATGCTTTCGGTTATGTTGGAAAGCAGCGGCAGTTATCATGAATTTTTCTTATATTTTTTTAGCGGTCTGGTAGGTATTATGGTTTTTAGCAGACTGAATGCGAATTTCAAAGTTGGATTGCCCATTTTTATTTCCTTGCTATGTCTGATGATTTGTCTGACTGCTAATTTGGTTTTGTTTGAGCAGGAAAGACTTAACTTATCACAACTTATGATTGCTGCACTTAATTTGATGCTGACACTGATTCTTTTGTTACTTGTTTTAAAAATATTCAGTAACAGTGTAATTCATAAGTACAGGGAGCGTTATTTGGAAATAAATGATCCGGAATGTCCTTTACTTGTACAGTTAAAAGAGAAATCCAAAGAAGAATATTACCATGCCATACATACGGCATACTTGAGCGATAAAATAGCAAGAAACCTTGGTTTGGATGATTTTGCTGCGAAAGCGGGAGGTTATTATTACCGAATTGGTCAGTTGAAGGGTGAGAATACATGGGAGAATGTAGAATCTATCTGTGATGAATACAATTTTCCTCCAAATGCACGAAAAGTTTTACAGGAGTGTGTTGACCCGTCACAACCAATGACGTCCAAGGAAGCAGTTGCCATTTTATTTTCAGATCGAATTGTTTCTTCCATCTTGTATTTGTTTTCACAGGATGCAAAGGCGGAATTGGATTATGAGCAGATTGTAGATGCTGTTTTCCGTAAGAAAATAGTGGAAAGCAATGATTTATGGAAAAATGATATAACACTTGCAGAGTTACAGGAAATGCGAAAGATGTTTATTGAGGAGAAATTATATTATGACTTCTTACGTTGAGAATGAAACGAAGAAAGAATTTCCGTTTGATGTACAGGAAATCCTAGAAAAAATAGCAGACACAGTACTTGAGATGGAAAAGTGTCCTTATGAAGTATGCATTAATCTGTTATTAACTGATAATGAAGGAATCAGGGCTTATAACAAAGAATGCAGAGATATTGACCGGGCAACCGATGTCCTTTCTTTTCCGAATATTGATTATGAGAAGGAAGGCGATTTTTCTATTATAGAAGAAATGGATGAGGCGGATTGCTTTGACCCGGATAGTGGAGAATTGCTTTTGGGGGATATTATTATTTCCGTAGAAAAAGTAGAAGAACAGGCGAAGGAGTATGGACATAGTGAATTGCGCGAGTTTGCTTTTCTGACAGCACACAGTATGTTCCATTTGTGCGGCTATGACCATATGGAAGCAGATGAGGCAGTTGTGATGGAACAAAAGCAGGAAGCCGTGTTATCACAGCTTGGCATTACAAGAGAGTAAAAGGGAAGGCATGGAAATCGAATGAAAGTACACAAAAGAGAAGCTTCGGCAAGAGGGAGAAGCAGAGGCTTTAAAAGCAATATGACAGTATATGCGGGAATTGTTACTTATATCATTGGTCTTTTGGTAAGAATTCCGCTTTCAAGAATGATTGGCGATGAAGGAATTGGTTTAGTAGCTCCGGCATTAGAATTGGCAACGTTGGCAACAATTATATTTACTTATGGAATATCCAGAACAATGACCGGATTAATCCGATATCGTGTAAAAAGAGAACAGTTTAAAAGTGCCAGAAAAGTTTTTCATGTGTCATTTAAGATAACTATTATTTTGGCTGTTATTCTGGCGGTGGGATTGATATTCGGTGCTGGTTTTCTTTCTGAAATCGTAGTATTGGAATCGATGAGTAAAAAAGCGATTCTGGCAGTAGCACCTGTTGTTTTT
The DNA here is from genome assembly GCA_017623295.1 of Lachnospiraceae bacterium. Taxonomy (GTDB): domain Bacteria; phylum Bacillota; class Clostridia; order Lachnospirales; family Lachnospiraceae; genus UBA3282. The sequence goes on from JAGAPK010000006.1 coordinate 74,428, forward strand.
CTGGCAGCACTGATTAGTGTTTTCCGGGGATATTTTAATGGAAACGGATTTGGTGTATTAGTTGCCCAGTCTCAATATATTGAGAAAATAGCTATGTTTATTTGTATGCTTGTAGGTGGCAGAATGGTTTATAGCTATGGAGAAAAGGTAGCAGCACTTTTACAGAATACTATGGTTGCTTACGCTTATGGGGCGCTTGGTGTTATTTTTGGAATTATGATTGCCCAGATAATCACATTAATTTATCTTTTGTTTGTATTCGGCGTTTATTCCGGTACATGGAAAAGTCAGATTATGCAGGATAGTGGTAAAAGACTGGAAACAAATGGTGAGGTTGCCGGAATGTTACTCAGTAATGGTCTTCCGGTGGCATTTGTTGTTATATTTTCTAATGTATTTATGCTGCTTGACCAGAGGTTTTTTAATTACTGTATGAACCGTACGGAACAAGGCGAATTGCGCACTGCATTATGGGGTGCATATTATGGTAAATTTGCAGTCCTTATTGGTATAGGAGCAGCACTTGTTTGTCTGGCAGTTCACGGTTACATTGCTAAAATTTCTATGGCATATGATAAAGAGGAGTATCGTATGATGCGTGATCGCATTGGAAGTGCAGTGAAGAAATTATGTATGATAGCATTTCCAGTGGCAATTTATCTGGCCGTTTTAGCAGAACCTTTCGTAAAAGGCTTTTATAAGGGCGAGAATACGTTAGCAATTAACTTATTAAGGCAGGGAACGATTATTATTGTTTTCTATGGTATTGCCTATTTATTTGGTCAACTTATGCTGAAGGTGCATATGATGAAAGAATTGCTGTTGACGTTAGTGATTGCTTTTGCATTGCATTTTGTAGCAATTTATTTTCTGGTGCGGAAGGCGTTACTTGGTGGAAACGGAGTCGTGTATTCTGTTATCGTGTTTACTGCTGTACTTGCCATTTTGTGTTTCTTCTTTACAAGCAGAAAACTGAAATATAGACAAGAATGGGTTGCATCAGTGGCTTTTCCGGCAATTTCAGCGTGTGTGGCAGGGTTGGTGGCGATGTTGCTTAATAAATTATTGTTAAGCATGGTAGGTGATATTATGACTATTGTTATCAGCTGTCTTGTGAGCACTATATTGTATATTATCATGTTGATGGTGCTTCGTGTGGTTAATGAAGGTGAACTTTCCAAAATGCCATTTGGAAATATCTGGATTACACTTGGCAGAATGATTGGCGTGCTGTAATATAAGCAGAAATAGAACGAAAAAGGAATATAATTGAATAAAAAGATTTTTTTGACTGATACTGATTACAAAGGATTTTGTGAGAAAGGCATGGCTTATCGTAAATGAAACTTGTAAAACGTATCAGTCTTTTTTTGATTATTGGCGGAATTTTGTTTTTGTCCGGCAGCTATGTGACACTCCGTATGGAACAATTTTTTTATCCCAATCGTTTTGAAAATGAACAGTCAGAAAAAGAAGCGGGACAGGAAAGCAGCAAGGAAACAGGACAAAAAGCAGACTTAGAGGAAGAACCGGTGATTGAAGCGATTGTAGAAGAAACACCGGTTATTACAGCGGATACGAAATATTTGATTGAAAAAGTAAATTTGTCGGATGGAACAATTGAAGAACTGGAAGAGGTAATTCCGGTCAAATATATCGGATTGGATAGAACAAGTCTGATAAAAGAACTGGAAGCTTATGACAGTAATCCGGCCCTCAGTGATTTAGAGCAGGGGTTTGAAACGATTGAACTTTCCGGCTTTTCCAAAGATAGAGTTGTTATCTGCAAATATTACAGACCAGAGGAAGAAGAACAGGGATTTTATCTGATGGTAGCAGATCATTTCGTGATTGTTTATAAAGAAGATAAAAAGACGATTTATATGAACACAGATATTTTATTAGAGAATTTAAGTACAGAATTACAGGAAGAAATTATTCAGGGAAAATATATGGAGAACGAGCAGGCATTATATAATTTTCTTGAGTCTTATTCCAGTTAGTGATATGATTAAAAATAGTGTAGACTCGAAAAATATAACGTAAAATAAGAGAAATAGGAAAGATATAAAAAACCAATGGAAAAGAAAATTGCAGTAATCGGTGGCGGTGCAGCCGGAATGATGGCAGCGATACAAGCAGCAAGAACCGGTGCAAAGGTAGAACTTTATGAACGAAATGACAGAGTTGGGAAGAAAATACTTGCTACTGGTAATGGTAAATGCAATTTTTCCAATAGGGATATGAGTGCGCAGGCATATTACGGTAGCGCAAGGAAACGTTATGATACTTTTTTTTCTAAATTTGATGTAAATGAAACGATTGACTTCTTTAGTCAAGAAGGGATGTTAATCAAAGACAGAAACGGTTATCTGTATCCGGCATCCGAACAGGCTGCTACGGTACTTGATATACTTCGTTTTGCATTGGACAAAGAGAAAATAAAGGTTTATACAGAGTGCAAGGTAGAGGCGATTAAACCTATAAAGGGCGAACAATTGCAAGTAGGAAAAGCTGTTTATGATGCAGTAATTCTTGCCTGTGGCGGTAAGGCGGCACCGAAAACCGGTTCAGATGGCAACGGTTTTAAACTGGCGAAGGCACTTGGACATCATGTGACAGAATTGGTTCCGGCACTGGTACAACTTCGCTGTAAAGAGGACTTTTTTAAAAGCGTGGCAGGCGTTCGTACCGGAGCAGAACTTACATTATATATTGATGGCAAAGAACGAAGCTGTGTGCAGGGAGAATTACAGCTTACGGATTATGGCATTTCCGGTATTCCGGTATTCCAGTTTAGCCGTGAAGCAGCATATGCACTTATGCACAAAGAGAAAGTAACGGTTTCCATTAACTTTTTGCCCCAATTTGCTCAAAAGGATGAGAAAACATATAAACAGTTCTGGCAGGAACGTTGGAATCGTCAGAAAGAACAGAATTTAGAGCAGTTTCTGACTGGTATAACCAATAAGAAAATCAATCAGCTTGTCATAAAATTAGCTGGTTGTAAACCACTTGATAAAGTGATTGAATTAAACCATTCAAAACGTGAGAAAATAGAAAATTTATACCGTGCACTTACGGTTACGGTACATGAAGCAAACGGATTTGAGCAGGCACAGGTGAGTGCCGGAGGAGTTGTGGCAGAGGAACTGACGGATACGTTAGAATCCAAGCTTGTTCCTAATGTATATTTCGCAGGAGAAATGATTGACATGGATGGCATCTGTGGCGGTTATAATCTGCAGTGGGCATGGACAAGCGGAAGTATTGCCGGACGTGCTGCCGCAGGAAAAAAATTTTGATAAGAAGATTATGATAAGAAGATTATGATAAGAAGATTATGATAAGA
>JAGAPK010000007.1 GCA_017623295.1 Lachnospiraceae bacterium
AAACGACCGTAATGTTCAAATATAAGTTCCAGGGTTCGAAGATGTTCTTTGGAAAACTTGGCAGGACGCTTAAAATCATAATTCTTAACCTGCAATTCCGCGGACTGATCTTTAATCTCATCAACATCAATCTCACCGCTGTTCAATGCTTTTAGTAGATTGTCTATTTCGCTTTGCGAGAGTACGTCAGCCACAAGTCCACCTCCTGTCTTTCCTTGTTTTTATCGTCCCAAGGACCGTTCCGGACTTACTGGAACATAATATCGCTGAATGATACATCAAATATAAAATCAGAATCACCATATTTCGCTTGGACTTTTTTCAAAATTTCTGCACTGATTTCATCTTGATTTGCTCTGGCTTCATCCATCGTATATTGCTGAAATACTTCACCAATGATGCTCTTTAAAATCAGCTCGTTTTCGCCGATTGTAGCACCGTATTTCTTATAATCCTTATGTTTAGAATCCATAGAGAAGAATACAGTTACCGAACAGAAATGACGTGTGCCGTCAGCACTCGGTTTCAACTCCACCATCATCTCTTCGGAAATGGAATAAGTAACAATATTCTCGATAGGAATATCATTTTCCTTTTCCTCCGCTTCAGTACCACCAAGTTCAATATCAAGAATCTGCGCTACTTCTGTTACAATTGACGCAGTCTTCTGATTTGTACTTACTACACTAAACATGGTAATCGCACTCAATACTATGTTAATTAATGTACAACCCAAAATTAAAATTGAGATAAAATTCTTCTTCATGAATCATCCTCCGTTCCCAAACCTAATAGGAACTTAATGTATTATATATCTTAATTTCTACTCTTCTGTTTAATGCTCTTCCTTCCGGAGTAGAATTGTCTGCAATGGGTACATACTCTCCGCGACCGGAATATTTAACACGCGCAGGATCAATGGTTGTATTCTCCATCAAATAATGAAAAACTGAAATCGCACGCGCACTACTCAATTCTTCGTTATTCGAATATTTAAAACCATTCATAGGCACGTTATCCGTATGACCTTCTACTTCAATAATTCCTTCTGCATATCGGTCTAATATCTTAGCAATCTGTGACATAACAGTCATAGACTCTTCTTTCAACTGTGCCTCACCGGAATCAAATAAAAGAGAACCATTTAAAGTAAGCTGCACATATTGGGAATTAAAAGTGACACCGATTTCATCATCTAATCCGCTTTCCGCTAAAGCCTCTTCCACTTTCTCTGCCAAAGCCTCGGATTCCGCCAACTTCTGCGCCTCTAATTCATCCAATGCATCGGTAATAGTCTGGTCTGTATCATTCGGTCGGCCTACGCTGTGAAGATAATCATCCAACTCATTCAACTGACTGACACCATTGCTAATCAACATCCCTTCTCCAACCGCCTGTCCGCCGTTTGAAAAAATACTAAACGTATCCGAAAACGATGCCGCTACCAGTTCAAACTTCTGCGCATCCACAGTTGACATCGAAAACAACAAAACAAAGAAACATAATAGCAGGTTCATAAGATCACTAAACGTCGCCATCCAAGCCGGAGACCCGGGTGCCGGTTCTTCCGCTTTACGCTGTTTTGCCATCTTACTCACCTCCCTCTTCTGCTGCATTCATACGCTCAGCAGGTGCAAGGAAGGATTTTAACTTTTCTTCAATGACACGGGGATTTTCACCCGCTTGAATCGAAAGGAGACCTTCTATCATAATTTCTTTCAGCATAATTTCATCAGCATTATAAGCTTTTAACTTATTTGCAACCGGTGCACAAATCCAGTTTGCAAGCACAGAACCATAAAATGTGGTTACCAAAGCAACTGACATTGCAGGTCCGATTGCAGAAGCATCTGACATATTCTGTAACATCAGAATAAGACCTATCAGGGTACCAATCATACCCCAGGCCGGTCCCATGGAACCAACATCCTGCCAGAAATTAATTTTCTTCTTATGACGTTCTTCCGTACTAATCAATTCCGTTTCCAAAATTGCTCGTACGAGTTCAGGATCTGTTCCATCCACTATAAGTAAAATACCCTTTTTTAAAAATTCATCATCCAACTCACTTGCCACTTCTTCCAAAGAAAGGAGTCCTTCCTTACGGGCAACATTGGACAAATCAATAATCTTTGTAATCATTTCCGGAATATTCTGCGTCGATGATTTAAAAATCAAAAGAAAGCTTTTTAATCCTGCTATGTAGTCTTTCATGGAATAAGAAGCCATTACACTGAAAAAGGCTCCACCAAAGGTAATCAGTACAGACTTGAAATCCCAAAAATATTTAATTCCGGCGACACCATCATCACCTGTCATGATACCCAATAACATCATGGCCATGGCAACAACGAGTCCAATAATCGAAGCCAAATCCACTGCTACTCACCACTCATTTCGCATCAATTTGCAAAAATATCCTTTCTATACGATTTTACTAAATTTTTCACGTCTTGTCTACTTTCTTTTACAATTATTTTCTTTCC
>JAGAPK010000061.1 GCA_017623295.1 Lachnospiraceae bacterium
AGAGCAAGAAAGAATTTCTGATTCCGGATATACCAACGTATGGGTATGTATATTGAAAAAGTCCATGGTTGTTTAAGGAACAGGATCATAACCGGATCCACCCCATGGGTGGCATCGTAAAATTCGTCGGATAGTCAAATAAAGTCCTTTGATAGGACCATGTTTGCTGAGTGCTTCAATGGCATAGGCCGAACATGTAGGCGTAAAACGACATGACGGAGGTGTCATAGGAGAAATGTATCCGCGATAAAAGCGGATAGGTAAAATCAATAGATTGATTAATAGTTTTCTCATTAAATGTTTTCAGCTATGTGAGTGAGCAGTTTCTTTACCTTATATTCTACTTGTTCTGTGGAATATAATTTGTTGTCAAGCCAAATGAAAGCTAGAATCATCTTGTTGGGTGACTCCTTGGCTTTTAATGCTTTGAGTAGGATGTGTTTGTTGTGTCGATAGGCTTCCCGTACTTGTCGTTTCACTCGATTACGTTTTACGGCGTGTTTAAAACGCTTTTTGGGGACACTGATAAGTATGGAAGCATCGGCTACATTCTCTTCTGGAGTGAGAGGCATATACACCACACGAAGCGGAAATGCCGGGAAAGACTTGTTTCCCCCTGCAAACAAACGCTCAATGAGTTTCTTACTGTCCAAGCGTTCACTTTTATTGAGTGTATATTTTTTATCTTCCATATTTATCATACGAAAAAAGAGGTTTTGAACCACAAAGTTACAACTTTATGTGTACAAAACCTCCTAAGTATGTGAACAATTTAATTAATCTTTGTTGCGCTCACCGATAAATCGGTCCAAAGCAGCAGTCATTGAAGGCGCTTCAACCGTCGGTGCTTCCAAATCTAGACGTAAACCAGCATCTTTCACGGCTTTGGCTGTTGCAGGGCCAAAACAACCGATGACAATGTCGTTCTGCTCGAATCCAGGGAAATTCTTCATCAAAGAATTAATTCCAGCAGGACTGAAGAACAACAGCATATCATAATCGAATTTTTCATCTGCTGTAAAATCGTTGCTTACTGTGCGATACATGACAGCTTCTGTATGCTGGATTTTCTTAGCGTCCAAAGCATTCTTGATTTCATCGGTATGTACATCCGACATCGGAACCAAATACTTTTCTGTATTATGTTTCACAATTGACGGAAGCAAATCATTGAATTTGCCGGTTGCTCCGAAGAACACTTTACGTTTACGATATTGTACATATTTCTGAATATACAACGCAATTTGTTCCGAAGTACAGAAATACTTCATTGTCTCAGGTACCGTTACGCGCAATTCTGTACACAATGTAAAGAAATGGTCGATGGCATGACGTGAGGTGAACACCACTGCTGTATGATCAAGAATAGACACTTTTTGTTGTCTAAATTCTTTGGCTGATAGACTTTCCACCTTAATAAAAGGCCGAAAATCAATTTTTACACCGTACTTCTCAGCAATATCGTAGTAAGGAGATTTTTCTGACGACGGTTTTGGCTGAGAGACGAGAACTTTCTTTATTTTCAAGGCTCTAAATATTTAATATCAAATTGTTATTCACAAATTCAATGCCTTTCCAGAAAAGGAGGTCTGGCAAAATTTCAAGGGCACAAAAGTACAGAATTAAATGGAAAGCACCATGAATCTTTTCAAAAAAGTTGCTAAAGCATATCCAAAACAGCGACAATTTAGCAAAAATTATCAGAAATCCAATCATGTAGAGTGAAATCTGTGACGAAATGTCGAAGTAAACTGTCACTAGAATAACCGGTAACATCAAAATGCCTAACCAAATGAATATGTTGAAAAAAGATGTTATCCAAAGTGAATTCTTAACTTTTTGAAAGAATATCCAGTTGATGGATTGGTAAAGTATGGATTTTAAGCATATGAAAATGCTTATACTTAGTGTATATCCTCCCAATAACCATTCATGTGGTACTAGGGTCAGAATGTTGGGTGTAGTATTTGCATAATAGCCGTAAAAACAAAAACCAAACAGTACGCAAGAGAGTATTACCAAAAGAATTTTATAGTAGATGTTTGATGTGGTTACTTCATCAAACATGCTGGAACGTTCTCGACTGGTGAAGGATGCCTTCAATTGTTGTAGTAAATATTTTTTTTCTTTTGAAAAAGTAAAAGATGTAGCCAATATGCATAGAAACAGGATGATAGTAATCATCCAGTCCGTGTGGAGAAGATAAGGAAGGGGCTCTCCGGGCATACCTGATGTAAGTGGTATAATCATCATATAGCTGCAAATTTGCGTACGTTTTTG
>JAGAPK010000062.1 GCA_017623295.1 Lachnospiraceae bacterium
ATTGAAAGACAGGCGAAACAGGCATTAAAAGAAAGTGATAAGGATGAACTTTTAAAAGCTGCAGATAGATGTAAAGAAATCGAACGACGGTGTGAAGAAGCAGATAAAAGGATAGAACGGTTGAAAGAAGAGTTAGGAACAGTTCAAAAGTATAAAAAGAAAACTTATGAGAATTTTGTAGATGGAATCCTCAGTAAGGAAGAATATCTCTCTTACAAAGCAGAATATGAACAACAGGAGAAGAATGTGCGAAGTAAAATGGAGCAGGCAGAACTGGAAAAAGAAAGCTTTGGTGGTGCAGAGGAAGAGCATGAACACTGGATGGAGAAGTTTATTAAGTATGGTTCGCTGGAAGAAGTGACAAGAGAGATTGTGGTGGAACTGATTGATAAAATTGTGATTTATAGTGATATGAGTATCGATATTAATTTCAAGTATCAGTCGCCTTATGTGGAAGCAGTTTAACTGCATATTTTTTTGAGGAATCCTTCCCTTAGTTATAATGACCACATAATGGGACTTCCCTATTGGAGCGTTTCATTGATAATGTATCAGAAATCGGGCGTAGTGTTATCTGCGTGGGAAGCGGAAATGAAGGTGCTTCCGGCGGACACTGCGGAGGAAGTGTGGGAGTAGTAGATTCTGCAACAGGGAGACCGGATGGAGAAAAAGTTTTGGTAGAACTTATCGTTGGAAACTATGAAACCGGACTGAATGTACAGTTGTGGAAAGATTATGTGGATCGCTACCGGATTGAAGTAATATCGCCTACGGGAGAGTCTTTCTTGGTAGATACGAATAAAGTAGGGAAACAGACATTTCAACTGGAGCAGACAACAGTGCTTCTTTATAATGGAGAACCGGCCCCATATCTTACCAGTCAGGAAATCTATTTTGATTTATTACCTGCCGGAAATAATAGTTATATTAACAGTGGAGTCTGGGCATTTCGTTTAGAACCGGTGAAAACAATAACCGGGAACTATACTTTTTATCTGCCTTCGGGAGTTGTACGTTCCACACAAACTCGTTTTGTCAGACCAACTCCGGATGTAACGCTGACCATTCCCTCTACGGCATCCAAAGTTATAACGGTAGGAGCTTATCAGACAACATTAGAGGCTTATGCCGATTTTTCCGGAAGAGGGTATTTGTATCAAGATAGGCTGGGTGGACGAATCGAAGGTTCTTTTATTAAGCCGGATATTGTAGCTCCGGGAGTTGGTATATTAGCACCGGCAAGAGAGGGCGGTTATGAGGCGGTAACAGGTACTTCTTTTGCAACACCATTTGTTACTGGGGCGGCAGCACTGCTTATGCAATGGGGAATCATTGAAGGGAATGACAGGTATCTTTATGGAGAAAAGGTGAAAGCATATCTTCGTAAAGGGGCAACACCGATTCGCGGAGAAAGCCAGTATCCGAATGCGAGAGTAGGCTATGGAGCACTTTGTTTAGAGGCAAGTTTGCCATAAAACAAGCGTGAAATCGGCAGAAGATATGCTATTTTGCTAATTGAACAGGACTTTTTGGCGTGATATAATAGCCAAGATACTATTTACATTTTTTTCTATTTATAATTTAGTGTAAGGGAGAAAACAGATGAAAAACAAAGTTATTGCAGCATTTTTAGCAGCATCTATGGTGTTTGGATTGACAGCATGCGGTTCTGCAACTCCTACTGCATCTGATGTTACAGGTGACAGAGAGAAAACAAAGGAAGAAGCAGAAGACGAGGAAGTAGAAGAGGAAACTGAGGAAGAAGCAGAAAAAACTGAGGAAGAAGAAACAGAAGAAGTGGAAGAAGAAACAAAATCTTCTGCAAAGGGAGTTGTTTTTGGTTCTAAAGAAGCATCAGGTTATACAGATTTTGCATATTTGATGGAAGCAATTATTGCAACTTCTGAAACAAAATCAGGAGAGAAAGCAAGCTATTCTGTATATATTCCGGATGATGATTATTCATCCGTTTCCGGTTCCCGTGCAAGAAGTTCACGTATGGGTGTAACCTTTGAAGTGGATATTGCACCATATTTACAGTATGAGGCAGAAGATTATACAGTAGCAGAAAATCTGGAAGAGTATGTAACAAGCACTATGGAATATGCATCCAGTTCATATTACGGAATTACCGTAGGAGAAGTTGAAGAATTATCAGATGGTTCCGCTGTTTGTGAAGTAAGTTATATGGATTATGATTCTTATGATGATGCATATTATCCATTTTATGAGCAGTATAATCTGAAAGAAATGGAAGACGGCATTTATTCACTTACAGTTGTTGAAATCAATGCAGATGAAACAACAGGTAAAACATCAGCGCTTGTAGAAGAACTTGAATCCTTCTATCAGATTGATATTAACTGGGATGAGAATTTTGCAGATGCTAAGAGAGCAGAATTTGAAAATAGTGAAGAATTTAATCCGGATGCTTTCAATTTAGGATTTATGTCTTTCGAACTTCCGGAAGGATGGGAAAAAGATGAGGATGAAAGTTCTTATGATGAATATGTATTCGCACCGGATGGAAATTACGCATTAGCAGATGTTGCAATTACTGTAACAAACGACTGGTCTTCAGATGATGTTGTTTCCATGTTACTGTCTGATGAAGAATATACCAAAACTTACTTTGAGTCTTATTTTGAAGGAATGACAAATGATATTAAAGTAGAAGATATGGGTGAAACTTTCATGGGTAGAACTGCTAAAATTACAATTGAAGCATCTACAGATGATGGTGCAGCTACATTGACATACTATATGGGTCAGCAGGATTCAGATGTAAATATCATTTATGTTTATTCATGGGAAGGCGAAAGTGCAGACGAAGCTGTTAATATGATTTTTGAAACAGGTAGTTTGAAATAAGAAATTCTCAGAGCACAGGCTGTATGAAGCTTGTGCTCTTTTTTGTTTTTTAGGGAGATTTTTCAGAAAAACTTAAGAATATCCCAATGCGGTTTTTAAGAATCCGCTGATAAGATAAAAAGGTAAAAATGGTGGAAATATGCATAAGATAAAAGTTTTGTTTATGACACTTCTTCTGGCTGCCAGTACCAACTGGATAGGTATTTTACAAGGGATTGCACTACACAAGAGTGCTGCCGTGTTGTTTGTTTTGGCAGCAGGCGCATTTTTTATTGGAATGAACATAATTCCTTATACCGGGAGCAGGAGAGAAGGAATAGCAGGAAAACGATTACAACAGCTTCAAAAAGGCAGATATCTCGTTTTGTACACAGGATTGACTTTTGTAGTCAATCTGACGGTAAATATTATGCTGGGAATGCATTTGAAGTTTATAAATGCAGGAAGTATTGTACTTTTTGCGGTTGGTATTATTGTGTGGCTGATAAGCGAAGGAATCCTATTGCTGAACGGCTGTATTCGTTTGTTTGCAACTTCCGTTCAGATGGGAATTCGCTATCGAATTGCAATATTCTTTTTCTGGTGGATTCCGGTTCTTAACTTATTTTTCTTCTATAAATTATATCAGTTGGCAGGACAGGAGTATGAAATAGAATTAGAGAAAATGGAACTCAATGCGGTGCGGAAAGAAAACGAATGTTGTCATACAAAATATCCGCTTTTGATGGTACACGGGGTCTTTTTCCGGGATGCACGTTTCTTTAATTATTGGGGCAGAATACCGAAAGAATTGATGCGTAATGGTGCAGAAATCTATTATGGTAATCAGCAGTCTGCGGCAACCGTTGCAAAATCCGGTCAGGAACTGGCAGAAAGAATCAAGCAAATTGTAGAAGAAACCGGCTGTGAGAAAGTAAATGTTATAGCACATTCCAAAGGTGGTCTGGATATCCGATATGCAATCAGTAAGGGCGGGGCAGCAGACTGCGTGGCATCACTTACGACGATTAACACACCGCACAGAGGATGTATGTTTGCGGATTTTCTTCTGGGAAAAGCACCGGAAGGACTACGTCAGTTTCTGGCAAAAAGGTACAATGGTGCACTTCGGAGGCTGGGAGATGCATCACCGGATTTTCTGGGTGCAGTAACGGATTTGACGGCAGCAAGATGTCAGGAACTGAATAGAGAGATGCCGGATTGTGAACAGGTATATTACCAGAGTGTTGCTTCTTCCATGCCAAAAGCGCACAGCGGTAGATTTCCGTTAAACTTTTCTTATTATCTTGTGAAATATTTCGATGGTGAAAACGATGGTCTTGTATCGGTTGAATCTGCTTTGTGGGGAAATGTATATCAGGTGTTGAAACCGGAAGGTAAGCGTGGTATTTCTCATGGAGATATGATTGATTTGAATCGCGAGAACTTTTCAGATTTTGACGCGCGAGAATTTTATGTAAACCTAGTACAGACCCTGAAAGAAAGAGGTTTCTAAAAAATTAAAGAGATAGTTTTCTTGGAAACAATAAGAAGGGAGAATTCATGAAAAAGGAAGTGATTGGTATTATATTAAGTGTATTGCTTAGTGTATTTTGTTTTGGATATTGCATTCTGATTTACAGCATTAAATCGGGAACGAAGTTTTATCTGATTTGGGCGGCCGGTGGTTCCTTTTTTCTGGGGCTTGCTTTCTTTTTACATTTCCATATGTGGGCTAAATTGCCATCTGTCTTACAGAAGATAATAACGATAGGCGTGATTTTGGGAGTTCTTCTATTTGTGATTGTGGAAGGATTAATTATTAGCCATTACAATGAAAAGGGCGATGAAAATCTGGATTATATTATTGTACTTGGCGCACAGATTAAAGAAAAGGGACCTAGTGCAGCATTGAAGTTTCGCCTGGACGAAGCTTATGAATATCTGATAGAAAATGAAAATACCATTTGCATTGTTTCCGGTGGACAAGGGGCGAATGAACCTTGTACAGAAGCCCAGGGAATGTATGAATATCTAGTGAAAAAAGGGATTGAACCGGAACGCATTATCATGGAAGATAAATCAACGGATACTTCAGAAAATATTTTGTTCAGTGCGCAGTTTCTGGATAAGGAGAAGGATAGTGTGGGAATTGTAACGAATAATTTTCATGTTTTTCGTGGCGTGCATCTGGCGAAACATCTTGGAATTGAAAATGTTTGCGGAATTTCAGCACGTTCTAATGTTTATTTTCAGTTAAACAATATGGTGAGAGAGTTTTTCGGCATCATGAAAGATTTAGTATGCGGAAATCTGATTTAGAAAGAAAATAGCAGACGTAGGATTTGGGAAATCTGATTTAAGCAGTTGGCTTGAAGTAATTCCTGTGGTAAGATAGAAATAAGATGTTTTTAACATATATAGATAGCATTGAAAATTAACAGATTAGGATGAAATAGATGAAAAAAAAGAAATTATTTGTCGCAAGTGCGATTGCTCTTTTGCTTTGTGCAGGATGCGGAGCAGAAGAAAAAACGGACAATATCAGTGTGGGAATGACTGCACTTGAAAATTTGCAGTATGAAGAAGCGATAGGATGTTTTGAGGCAGCGTTGGAAAATCAGGAGAATGAAAGACAACTGTATCGTGGTATGGGAATTGCATACATTGGTTTGACACAGTATGAAGATGCTATTGTCTATTTGGAGAAGGCATTGCAATTAAGCGATGGAACCCCGGAAGATATGGATTATGACATCAATTATTATCTGGCAACCGCTTATTATAGAAGTGGACAGCCGGATAAGGCAATAAGTGCTTATGATGCGATTCTTGCTTTGCGGCCGAAGGACATAGAAGCCTATTATTTAAGAGGTTGTGTAAAATTGTATGGTGGAGATTATGAAGGTGCGAAGTTAGATTTTGACCAGACAATTGCATTAAATCCGAATGACTATGACAGAATGATTCAGATATACACCGCGTTGGTGGATAATGGATACAAAGATGCCGGGATTGAATATCTGCAGACCGCAGTAGCAAATAATGAGAAATCGATATCTGATTATGATTTAGGTCGTATTTATTATTATCTGGAAGATTATGAGAATGCAAAGCTTTGTTTATCAAAATTAAAAACATCTTCCGATTATGGTGCAGCATTATTTCTTGGCAAAACCTATGAAGCACTGGGAGATTTCAATTACGCATCCAGCATTTATAGTGATTATGTAGAAAATGATCCAACGAAGCCGGAAATTTACAATCAGTTAGGATTGTGCAGAATGCAGATGGGTGAATATGAACTGGCATTAAGTGCTTTTCAGGCGGGGATGAGTATTGAAGATAATGCGATGATGCAGACCTTGAAATTCAATGAAATAGTGGCATATGAATATATGCGGGACTATAAAACAGCAGCGGCGCTTATGAATGATTATTTGAAATCTTATCCGGATGACACCGAAGCACAGAGAGAATATCAATTCCTGAAAACCAGATAAAATGCAGTAGAAATCTCAATTGGATGTTGGTTGACAAGCTAATGTGTCAATGGTACTATTTTATTAGTTTTAGAAAGGAAATGGGGACAAGGTATGGAGAACACTTTCTTACGAGTAAAAGGAATTATCAAGAAGGATGACAAATATCTTTTGGCGAAAAGATGGGTGGATGATCGTATTCCGGACCCTTTTGTATGGGAGTTCGTGGATACAGAAGTAAATCATGGAGAAGCACCGGATGATGCGGTACTTCGTGCAATTAGCGAATTATTATCTATTGAAGGTAAAATTGAAAAAATTGAGTACACATGGTCAAGCATGTTAGGCGATACTCATTGTGTTGGTATTGCATATATTTGTTCTATTCCGGAGGAAGAAGAATCTAATATTATATTGCCGGAAGAATATGGTGAGTATGAGTGGGTAACGAGAGCACAGTTCCCGGAATATATTGAGAATCAGTATGTATTAAAAGACCTAGAAGGAAAGACATTATAAAATTACTGTCAAGAGGAGAAAAGCAATGATTAATAAGTTGGTAAGCAACATTCAGAAAACGGGAGCACCTATCGTAGTAGGTCTGGACCCAATGTTAAAATATGTACCGGAACATATTCAGAAAAAAGCTTTTGCAGAGCATGGAGAAACTCTTAAAGGTGCAGCAGAAGCTATCTGGTTATACAACAAAGAAATCGTAGATAATGTATATGATTTGATTCCGGCAGTAAAACCACAGATTGCAATGTATGAGCAGTTTGGTATTGAAGGTCTGATTGCTTTTAAGAAAACAGTAGATTATTGTAAAGAAAAAGGCTTAGTGGTTATCGGTGATATCAAACGTGGCGATATCGGTTCCACATCCGAAGCATATGCGGTAGGACATCTTGGAAAAGTACAGGTTGGAAACAATTCTTACTATGGCTTTGATGAAGATTTTGTAACTGTGAACCCATATCTTGGTTCTGATGGTGTGAATCCATTCATTAAAGTTTGCAAAGAAGAGAATAAAGGTCTGTTTATTCTAGTAAAAACATCTAACCCAAGCAGTGGTGAATTCCAGGATAGACTGATTGATGGCAGACCGCTATATGAAATTGTTGGTGAGAAAGTTGCACAGTGGGGCGAAGACTGTATGGGAGATTCTTACAGCTATATCGGGGCCGTAGTTGGTGCTACTTATCCGGAAATGGGTAAAGTTCTTCGTAAGATTATGCCGAAATCTTTCATTCTTGTACCGGGTTATGGTGCACAGGGTGGAAAAGGTGCTGATTTAGTACATTTCTTCAACGAGGATGGTTTAGGCGCGATTGTAAACTCATCCAGAGGTATTATTGCAGCATATCAGCAGGAAAAATATGCAAAATACGGTGCAGAGAACTTTGGAGAGGCTTCCAGAGCAGCCGTAGAAGATATGATTGCGGATATCAGCGGAGCATTGCAGAATCGATAGAATGTTTTGAATAAGGTTAATGGAATTATGTAAGGATGCACGGTGGAGTGCATCCTTTTTTGAGAAATGAACGGTGTTTATTGTGAGAGAAAGCGTGAGAAATATGGTCAAAAATGAAATTCAGATTCGTGTAGCAAAGGTAGAAGATGCAGAGGAGCTTGTTGAAATTTATGCTCCTTATGTTAAAGAAACAGCAATAACTTTTGAATATGAGGTTCCTTCTGTGGAAGAATTTGCGGATAGAATTCGTAAGACCTTAACACAGTATCCGTATTTGGTAGCAGTTATAGACAGTGAAATCGTAGGATATGCATATGCAGGTGCGTTTAAAACGCGCCCGGCATATGATTGGGCAGTGGAGCTTTCTGTTTATGTGAAAAAGGATAAAAGGCATATGGGAGTCGGAAGACAATTATATGATGCATTGGAAGAATTGCTTAAGAAGCAGAATATATTGAATTTGAATGCTTGCATTGCATATCCGGAAAACGAGGACGAATATCTGACAAAAGACAGCGTTGCATTTCATCAAAGCATGGGATATCGGATGGTAGGACAGTTCCATCAATGTGGTTATAAATTCAATCGCTGGTATCATATGGTCTGGATGGAAAAACTTATTGGAGAGCATATTGCGAACCAGCCGCAAGTGAAGAAGTTTTCTCCCTTGATTCGTCCTTAAGAGAAAATACCCTGAGGGTGAATGAAGAACATAATAATTGTACGAACGACTGCAAGAAAAAACATACTTAAAGTATCGTGGCGGTTGACAAAAAATCGCGAAGTATCGTCTGATTCCATTGAGTTATAACCTCTTTTTGGGTAGAATGTACCTAAAAGGGGGTATTTTTATGCAATCCATTCATTTCGCGGACAATATAGCAAGACTGAGGAAAGAAAAGAAGATTACACAGGAGCAACTTGCGGATTTTGTAGGAGTAACCAAGGCTTCCGTGTCCAAATGGGAAACGGGACAAAGTTTGCCCGATGTGGTTCTTTTGCCGCAGCTTGCCGCTTACTTTGATGTAACAATTGATGAGATGCTTGGTTATGAGCCCTGGCTTAGCAAGGAACAGATACAGAAAATATATCTGGAACTGGCAAAAGAGTTTGCAACCGAAGAATTTGAAAAAGTAATGAATAAGAGTAGGGAATTGGTGAAGAAATACTATTCCTGTTATGAGTTCTTAAGCCAGATTGTCTGTCTGTGGATAAATCATTATATGCTGCCAGGTGGCACAAGAAGCATGGAAATTCTGGAAGATGCAGAGGCAGTTTGTGACCATATCCTGACAAATAGTAAAGATATTGGGTTGTGTAGTGATGTGGTTTCGCTGAAAGCAACGATTGGGTTACGGATGGGCAAAGCGACAGAAGTAATTGAAACGTTGGAAGAAATGTGTAACCCATATCGTCTGGAAACGCAGAATGTTGGAATTTTAATTGGTGCTTATCTTCAGGCGGGTGAACTTGAGAAAGCAAACAGCTTTACCCAGATTAGTATGTATGATTATCTGGTATCTCTGGTGGGATGTGCTACGCAGTATATTTCGATACATAAGGATAATCTTGCTTTGTGTGAAGAAACTTTTGGCAGAATTCATAAAGTAGCAGATGCTTATGAATTGGAAAAATTGAATTTCAATGTGATGGTTTTATTTTATTACCAGATGGCAATAATTTTTTGTCAGCATGAGAAAAAGACAGAAGCGATTGCATTGTTGAAAAAGTTTATTTATCTGACTGATGCATTTTTACAAGGGGAAGAAGGACCGCTGAAGGGGGATTCTTATTTTGATGCATTGGATGAGTGGTTTAATAAGCTTACACTTGGACAAAATGCGCCGCGAGATAAAAAAATTATATATGATAGCATGATATCAGTCTTTGCTACGCCCGCTTTTGCGGTATTGGAAGCGGAAGATGAATATCAGAAATTAAAAGAATTTGCACGAAAGAGAGGCAGTAATTTATGAAGGAATCAACAAAAGAAACCTTGAAAAAAGCATTGAAGTTTACGGCAATTATAATTCCGATTGCAGCAATCGGCGGTTATTTCACAGGAAAGTATGCTTATGCTTCTTATACGGAAGATGTACAGCAATTGATACTTAGTCAGGTGGGAAGTGTTCAGAATCTGGCATTGGTCAGTCTGGTACAAAGCGTTATGTATGCAGTATTCTGCGCGCTAATCGGCTATTTTCTGGCAGAGAATATCGGATTGATGAAGCCTTTAAAATATGAAAAAGAGACATTAAAAAAGACGGCCATCATAACCCTTTTTTGCGGTATTTTATTTGGGCTGGATTATTGGACTTTTGGAAAAGCTTTACCGGAGGTCGCAGCAACCTACGAAAGTGAAATTACGATTCGCAGCTTTGATAACTGGATGGCATCGATTTTTTATGGTGGTGTGGTAGAAGAGCTCCTGCTTCGGTTATTCTTTATGTCACTTGTGGCATTCCTTATCTGGAAGCTGTTCTTTCGGAAATATGGAAAAAATGAGATACCGGAAGGTGTTTTCATAGCGGCAAATCTTATCAGTGCGATGACTTTTGCAGCTGGACATTTGCCGACGACAATTTCTATGTTTGGTGGTTTGACACCACTCATTGTATTTCGCTGCTTTTTGTTAAATGGCGGCTTGGGACTTGTCTTTGGCTGGTTGTACCGTAAATATGGTATTCAGTATTCCTTTATCGGACATATGGGCGCACATATTATTTCCAAAACAATCTGGCTGCTGTTCGCTCCATAAAGGACATGTGCAAGATGAGAAAAAATATCAATAGCAAGAAAACAGTAGAACCTCCTTATTTTGCACGATATAATGGAAAAATAAGGAGGGTTTTTATATGGTAAATTTATTGAAAATAGCGAATTTAAAGAAAACAGGTATTTTTGCGGCAGGTGTTTTATTTGGTACTGCAGGTATTAAGGTTTTAGCAAGTAAGGATGCCAAAAAAGCATATACACATTGTACTGCAGCAGCACTTCGTGCAAAAGACTGTGTGATGAAGACTGTTACAAATATCCAGGAAAATGCAGAAGATATTTATGCAGAAGCACAGCAAATCAATGAAGAACGCGCACAGGCAGAACAGGAAAATGAAATTGTTTCTGATGATGCAGACAAAGCAGAAGCTTAAAGATTATGAAATTTAAAATTCTACATGAAATACAGGGGCGTATGCGAATTCATCTCAACCAGAAACAGATGACTGATTTGGAAGCAGATACCCTGCAATATTATTTGGAAAATTGTGATAATGTTTTAGAGGCGAAGGTGTACGAGCGAACCGGTGATGCTGTTATACGGTATCGGGGCGAAAGAAAAGAAATCATTTGCATTCTTCAAAATTTTTCTTATGATAAGGTTACTGTGCCGGATTCGGCTTTACAGTTGTCCGGAAGGAAAACAAACAGAATTTATCAGGAAAAACTTGTGAATAAAGTGATTATGCGGGTGGGCGGCAAACTTTTTGTTCCCTATCCGGTGCGATATGCCGTAATTACTTTGAAAGCGATGCGTTATATCTGGAAAGGCATTTGTTCGGTTGCAAGCGGTAAAATTGAAGTTGCCTTATTAGATGGTGTTGCGATTGCGGTTTCGGTTCTTCGGAGCGATATGAAGACAGCAAGTTCCGTTATGTTTTTGCTGGGAATCGGTGAAATTCTGGAAGAATGGACACATAAGAAATCAGTAGACGATTTGGCAAGAAGCATGTCATTGAATGTCAGCAAAGTATGGACTGTTGTAGATGGCAAGGAAATATTGGTTGACATAAATCGAGTTATGGCAGATGACTTGATTGTGATTCATATGGGCAATGTCATTGCTTTTGATGGTGTTGTGGAAGAAGGAGAAGGCATGGTTAATCAGTCATCTCTGACGGGTGAGTCTCTTCCGGTAGAGAAAAAAGAGGGTGGCTATGTCTATGCCGGAACAGTTCTGGAAGAAGGCGAACTGTTGATTCGGGTGAAGGAAACCTCCGGTACGACCAAATATGAGAAAATCGTAACCATGATAGAAGAAACCGAGAAACTGAAATCTGCGGTAGAAAGTAAAGCAGAACATCTGGCAGACAAGCTAGTGCCTTATACACTGACAGGTACAGGGCTTGTGTATTTGCTTACCAGAAATGTAACCAAAGCATTATCTGTTTTGATGGTGGATTTTTCCTGTGCACTGAAGCTGGCAATGCCGATTACCGTCTTATCTGCAATCCGTGAGGCGAATCGACATCATATCACGGTAAAGGGTGGAAAATATCTGGAAAAGATTGCAGAAGCTGACACCATTATTTTTGACAAGACAGGAACGATTACCAAAGCGCAACCGGTAGTGAACGAGGTCATTTCTTTTAACGGAGAAAGCCCGGATGAACTCCTTAGAATTGCGGCTTGTCTGGAAGAACATTTTCCTCATTCGATGGCCAAAGCTGTTGTTAATGCGGCAAAAGAAAAAGGCTTGATTCATGAAGAAAATCACTCCAAAGTGGAATATATTGTAGCACATGGAATTTCTTCGATTGTAGATGGAAAAAAGGTTATCATCGGAAGCTATCATTTTGTATTTGAAGATGAAGGCTGTGAAATTGCAGAAGAAATGAAAGCGAAGTTTGACAGTCTTTCAGGTGAGTATTCCCAATTATATCTTGCCATAGAAGGAAAGCTGGCAGCGGTTATCTGTATCACAGATCCGGTTAGGGAGGAAGCAACACAAGTAATTGCTTTGCTCAAAGAGAACGGATTTTCCCAGATAGTCATGATGACAGGCGATAGTGAAAGAAGTGCGGCAACAGTAGCGAAAAAGGTCGGTATCGAAGAATATTATTCCGAAGTATTGCCGGAAGACAAAGCTTCTTTTGTAGAGAAGAAAAAGGCAGAAGGCAGAAAAGTTGTTATGATAGGTGACGGTGTCAATGATTCACCGGCTCTTTCGGCAGCAGATGTCGGAATCGCCATTAGTGATGGAGCACAAATCGCAAGGGAAATTGCAGACATTACAATCGAAGCTGAGAATTTACAAGAATTGGTTACCTTGAAAATACTCAGCCGGAATATGGTAAAAAGAATACAGAAAAATTACCATCGGATTGTAGGTATCAATTCAGGACTTATTGTGCTTGGTGTAGGTGGTATTATTCAGCCCACAACATCGGCCTTGTTGCATAACACATCCACACTTGCTATTACAATGGACAGTATGAATGGATGGAAAATATAAGCGAGAAATAAAGATATATTAGCGGCAAATAGAAACTTTTTTTTATTTGCCGTTATTTTTTTTGCTGCATTTTTAGAAAAAATTTATAGGTTATTATTGCATTATGGGATATAATACTTTTGAGTATATTGTATAGAAACGAGGAAAATAATATTGAAGAATTTTGTTTTGAAGGGCAATATTTGTTATAGCGTGAATAAATCGGAAATCAAAGTTTTCCCAGACAGTTATCTTGTGTGCATAGAGGGAAAAACAGTAGGTATTTTTGAAGAATTACCGCAGCAATATAAGGAGTTGTCTCTTGTAGATTATGGAGATAAACTGATTATTCCGGGCATGATAGATTTACACATCCATGCTCCACAGTATGCGTTTCGTGGAATGGGAATGGATTTGGAATTGATGGAATGGCTGCAGCAGCAGGCTTTTGTGGAGGAAGCGAAATATTCTGATTTGGATTATGCTCGTGATGCCTATTCTATCTTTGCAAAACAGATGCAGAAAAGTGCGACAACAAGAGCCTGCATTTTTGCAACGAGACATCGAAAGGCGACTACTTTATTGATGGATTTGATGGAAGATACAGGGCTGATTACCTATGTGGGTAAGGTAAATATGGATAGGGAAGCACCCCAGAATCTTTGCGAGAAAGATGCGGATAGCTCTGCTACTGAGACGATGGAATGGCTGGAGGAAAATCGTAGCAGATATACACGCACCATGCCGATTCTGACACCGCGTTTTTTGCCAAGTTGTACGAATGAGTTATTAGAAAAGTTGCAAGGCGTCAGAGAAGAATATCATTTGCCGGTGCAGTCTCATTTATCAGAAAATCCGGAAGAAATAACCTTTGTAAAAAGTCTTTTCCCAGATGCGGGTTTTTATGGCGATGGCTACGATAAATATGGCTTTTTCGGAAAAGAGGCAAAGACGATTATGGCACACTGCGTCTGGTCGGAAGAGGAAGAAGTGGTGCGTATGAAACAAAATGGTGTTTTTGTGGCGCATTGCCCAGCTTCAAATATGAATCTATCTTCCGGCATCGCACCAATCAAAAGATATTTGGACGAGGGAATCAAGGTTGGACTTGGTAGTGATGTGGCGGCGGGACAGTCGGAATCTATTTTCCGTGCTATGACAGATGCCATTCAGGTTTCCAAACTGTATTGGAGACATGTAGATTCTTCCTGCAAACCGTTAACCTTTGAAGAAGCTTTTTATATGGCAACAAAGGGCGGTGGTGAATTCTTCGGGAATGTCGGCAGCTTTGAAGAAGGATATGAACTGGATGCTATTGTGCTCGATGATACTTGTATTCCGTATCCGCAGGAGCTTTCTGTGCGGCAACGCCTGGAACGCGCGGTGTATCTGTCACTGGATTTGATGGGAATTTGTGCAAAATATGTAGCTGGGGAAGAGGTAAAATGTTGTAGAACCCATGTGCTTACGTAAGATGTAAGTACACGGGTTTTTTTGTGTCTACTTTTCTTGACTGCTACAAAGAAAAGTATTTGGCGTTGAAATAATGATACTTTTTGCTACTTGGAGTGTTGAAAAAAATATATTTTATTACATTTTGCGTGTTGAAATAATTATACTTTTTCGTTAGAATGAATAAAAAGAAGTATAATCATCAGAATATCAATAGATGGAAGGTAAAGATGATGTTTAAAAGAAAAGTATATGATGAATTACTGGCATGGAAAAAGGAATGGGACGGGAAATATGCATGTTTGCTTGAAGGGGCAAGACGTGTAGGAAAGACAACTATCGCAGAGGAATTTGCCCGAAATGAATATGACTCCTATATACTGATTGATTTTTCAAATATCAGTAAAGAAATGATGAATATATTTGATGACATTTCTAAACTGGACCGCTTCTTTTTAAGATTGCAGATGGAAGCCGGAGTAGAACTTTATGAAAGAAAATCAGTAATCATATTTGATGAGATTCAGTTGTTTCCAAAGGCGAGACAGGCAATCAAGCATCTTGTGAAAGATGGTAGATATGATTATATCGAAACAGGTTCTTTGATATCCATAAAGAAAAATGTGAAGAATATATTGATTCCGTCCGAGGAACATAAGATTCATGTATATCCGATGGATTATGAAGAGTTTTTGTGGGCTACAGGGGGGAATCCAAATGTCCTGGATATGGCGTATAGGAGTAATATAGAGCTTGGCAATACCGTGAATCGTAATGCCATGAGAGATTTTCGTATCTATATGGCTGTGGGAGGAATGCCACAAGCAGTAGAATGCTATATTTCCACAAATAGTTTTGAGTCTGTGGATAAAGTGAAACGTGAAATATTGGAACTGTATTATGATGATTTAAAAAAGATTGATGCATCAGGCAGAATAACAGATATGTATAAATCTGTTCCTTGCCAGCTTGCGGCAAAGAAGAAACATTATGCGATTACAGCAGCTACTGGAAAACAAAAAACAAGAAAGGACGAGGAACGTCTTTTTGAGTTAATTGAGTCGGGATTGGTATTACCTTGCTATAATGTGTTAAATCCAAGTGTTTCATTAGCACAGACAAAGGATATGAACTGTTTTAAATTATATTTGTCGGACATAGGGCTTTTTACTACTATGCTTTTTAACGATGCACAAAATGGAATAGAAGACATTTATAAGAAATTGTTGAGTGATACATTAACGGCAGATTTGGGCTATTTATACGAAAATGTAGTGGCGCAAGCGATAAAGGCAAATGGAAGAGATTTGTATTATCACACATGGAGAAAAGAAGGAAGCACGCATTCGTTTGAAATAGATTTCCTTGTTACTTCCAAGAATAAGGTGGTGCCGATAGAAGTTAAATCTGCGGCAATTAATAATCATAAATCGATTGATAACTTTGAAATCAAATACTCGAAGCAGGTGGGCGAACGTTTTCTTTTGTCGCAAAGGGATGTTGGAAAAATCGGTACATTAAAATTGAAGCCGATATATATGATATTGTTTTTACTAAAAGACTTGGAGTAAAAATATGAATAATTTAAAATATGCAATGGAAAAGTCATATGATTATATGGTAGAAGAAATTAACAATATTTTGGCTGGTACGGTTTATTCTGTAGAAGAAAGACAAAGATTATTTTATGCGTGTGGAACGTGTCTACATTGGATACTAGATTATGCGGAAAGAGTTGAAGTATCAGAAGAGAAAAAGAAGACTATTTCCGCATTCAAGTTTGCAAATAATGCGTTGAAGCATGATAATACATTAATTCAGATTGTGGAGCAAACTGGTGGATTCAGTTTTCCTTTTTCGTTTCCTATGGAAATTCCGTCAAAGAAAGTTTGTTGGAAAGATATAGAAGATAACGGGAAATTTGAAAACCAGCATAAGAATTATGTGCAGTGTTTGAGGAATGAGGATGTAATAATTACATGCAAAGAGGTTATAGAATTATTAGTAAAGTGTAAAGCAAAGTTAATATAAATATTGTTATCATATATTTGGCGGTATGTGGTAATGAAGCAATAAAAACAAAGAGAAGTATTAAGTAAGACTAACACATACAAAACGTACGAAAAGTAAAAATAATAAATTCAAAAAAGATGCATATAATAATATAAATACTTGACGTACGGAAAAACGTACGCTATAATATAATCAAAGGAAGGAGTTGATTACATGACTGCTATTAGTGCTACAAAAGCAAGAGATAATATTTATCAGTTGATTTCTGATGTAAATGCAAACTGTCAACCAATTACTATTACCAATAACAAAGGTAGAAATGCGGTTCTGATAGGGGAAGAAGATTGGAGAGCAATTGAAGAAACATTGTTTTTGATGTCTATTCCTAATATGACTGAATCTATTATTAATGGTGGTAATACTCCATTAGAAGAATGTTTATCTGAAGATGAGGTGGAATGGTAAGTGTACAGAATTGTATATGAAAAGCAATCAGTGAAAGATATAAAAAATCTTAAATCAGCTGGCTTGGATACAAAAGCAAAAGAACTGATTGAGATAATTAGAGCCAATCCATTTCAGACACCACCAACATATGAAGGTTTAGTTGGAAATCTGCATGGATATTATTCAAGAAGAATCAATATTCAACACAGATTAGTATATCAAGTATATGCAGAGCCGATAAATATTGATGGGATAGAATATGAAGGAACGGTAAAAATAATTCGTATGTGGACGCATTATGCTGGATTGAGATAATAAGCAAAGCACCAACGGAAGAAATAATATTCTTCTGAAGGTGCTTTTACTTTTCATAAAAATGCTAATGTTAGTTATATTATGAATAATTTCAGACCTGCTGACGGTTATTAATCATGATACAGGAGAATTTGATCAAATGATGTGGTGAGTTCAAAACTAGCGATATATGATTTACAAAATAATTGACCTAAAGTTTCGAAAGTGGCGGTGAAATGGAGTGTTTGCTATTTCACCGCCGTTTTAGTATTTGGTATTTTTTTAAAATTGCACAAAGTATTAGTTTTTTGCAATAGATTGTGTAATTTTCGAAATGGCTTAATTCTTGAAATACCTTGCATGGCGGTAGGCAATGCCGTATACTATATATAGAGAAATAAGTGGAGGTAATTATCATGGAAGTAAGAGAATTGCGTTTACAAACAGGATTAAGTCAGAGTAAATTTGCCAAAATGTTTGATATTCCGGTTTCTACTTTGAAAGATTGGGAACAGGAAAGAAGAAATCCTCCGGCATACGTTATCAATATGATGAGAACCATTTTACAGTATAAAGGGATGCTTATTAGTCAAAGTTATGTGGAGGCATGTGAAGCGAGAAGAAAGAGCGTGGAAAATGCTATGGCTATTATGTTAAGTGCTACCAATGGTCCGGATGAATTGTTTATGGAGGTTTTGGACTCCTATATCT
Organism: Lachnospiraceae bacterium; assembly: GCA_017623295.1. GTDB lineage: Bacteria > Bacillota > Clostridia > Lachnospirales > Lachnospiraceae > UBA3282. Next base: position 17,930 of record JAGAPK010000062.1, read on the forward strand.
TTGGAAAAATAACGTTGGAAGAGATGGAAGTCAGAATTGACAGACTTGAGTATTTGGGGGCGTAATATATGAGTAGTGGAAAGAATTGTTATCCAGACAGTGATGTTCTTATCAATAAATATAACATTCGTGATAAGGAACTGTTGGAAAAATTTGAAATACAGAAGGTATTTGCGAAGTTGTTAGGTTTGGATGTGAAGCCGACAAGGATTGCCTATACTTATGATGTGGAGCATATGGTATCCATCCATAAGTATTTATTTGGGGATATTTATGAATGGGCAGGAACATTCCGAAAAGAGAACTTGTACAAGAGTGAGCGTGTTTTGTCCGGTGGTTCCGCAGAGTATGCAGATTATCATGAGATTGAGAATCGTTTAAAGAAATTATTGCAACAATATGCAGGTTTAGATTGGGCAAAGGTTACGAAAAAGGGAGATGTGATTTCTGATTTCTTGTTGGCATTATGGAGCATCCATCCTTTCAGAGAAGGAAATACCCGAACTTGCATTACGTTTCTGTGGCACTATTTAAAGGGAAAAGGTGTAGATTTTCAAGTGGCACTGCTGCGGAATAATCCGATGTATGTGAGGGATTCGTTGGTTATGGCGAATTATGACCAAAAAGAGTACTTGAAAAGGATTATATCAGATGCATCGCAAGGTGAGGCACCGGGGTCAGAGTATTCCATGAATGAAGAACAATCTGGAGAGCAGTATAAAATTGCGAAAGCAGATTATGAAGCGTTTAGAGAGAAGTATTCAATAAAGAAGGATTAGTAGGCGAACGTTTTCTTTTGTCGCAAAAGGATGCTGGATGATAGATGCGTTATCGGTTGATAAATCAAGGGGTTTGTGATATGCTAGAAAAGTGTATTTATGCTTACTTTTTGATTTGCTGTATAAAGAATTACAAATGCTTAAGAATGGCTTAAAATAAGGAGGAAACAACAAGATGGAGCAATATAAAAAAGAATTTATAGAATTTATGGTAGACAGTCAGGTTCTTAAATTTGGCGATTTTACATTAAAAAGCGGAAGAAAATCCCCTTTCTTCATGAATGCAGGAGCATATGTAACAGGTACACAGCTTCGTAAACTGGGCGAATATTATGCGAAAGCAATTCATGATAATTATGGCTTGGATTTTGATGTACTTTTTGGACCGGCATACAAGGGTATTCCACTTTCCGTAGCAACTACTATGGCAATCAGTGAATTGTATGGTAAAGAAATCAGATATTGTTCCAATCGTAAGGAAGTAAAAGATCACGGCGATACCGGTATTTTACTTGGAAGCAAATTAAAAGATGGCGATAAAGTGGTTATTATCGAAGATGTTACAACATCCGGTAAATCCATTGAAGAAACATTCCCAATTATCAAGGCACAGGCAGATGTAGAAATCAAAGGTTTGATGGTATCCTTAAACCGTATGGAGAGAGGTCTTGACAGCGAGAAGAGTGCTTTGGAAGAAATCAAAGAAAAATATGGTTTTGATGCAAACGCAATTGTTTCTATGGAAGAAGTTGTGGAATGTTTATACAATAAGCCATACAAAGGAAATGTATATATCGATGATACATTGAAAACTGCAATTGACGCATACTATGAACAGTATGGTGCAAAATAAAAAATGAATAGGTATGTGTAGTAAGCTATAAGTACCGGAAAGGGATGGTAACGGTATGGAAGAAAAAACATATAAGACAATGGGCGGTGCCGGTGCAATGAACATTGCAATCGGAGTGGTTGCTTTGGTAGCAGGAGTTGCAAGTGGAGTTTTACTTATCATCAGTGGGGCAAAGCTTCTTGCCGGCAGAAGCAAAATACTATTCTAAAATTTTATTCAAGGAAGATAAATGGGTGTTTCCGCAGGGAATGCCCATTTACAGGTTTAAAGGAGTTTTTTATGAGCCGTAAAAACAGCTATATTTTTACCAATAAAAATCATTCACAAAAGGGAATTATGGCGACAATTCTGGGCGTTATATCTTTGGCTTCTCTTATTTATGCGATTGTTATGAGCTATAAAAAGGCTGGTGAGATACCGTTGCAGTATGGAGCAGCGGCACTTCTTGTTACAATTTTTTCGTTGACCGGAGTAGTCTTGGGCGTAATTTCCAAAACTGAGAGAGATAAATATTATATCTTTTCCTATCTGGGAATTATATTAAATGTATTGGCATTAGTTGTGGTGAGTGCCATTTTGTATGCAGGTGCCTATGGAATTGGCAGTTATTAGAATGAATCAGAGAATTGCGGATTGAGTGGTTGACATAATATTGCAAAAAAGGAAGGCGATGAGCAGATGCAGGAAATGATGACAGAAACAGAAAAAGCAGAATTGGAGAAGGAGCGTTTTATGCTGGCGTTAGAGCGTATTGCTCAGATTCCAAATGAGAAGAAGTGTGCAGAAAAGTATCAGAATTATTTTGAGAAAATGGCAGAATTTGTTCTGCTTATGAAAAAGACTTGGGATTTTGTAGCAGATGGAAGTTTATATAAGGCTTCTTTAGAAGAATTACAGAAACATAACCGGGAATTGTATGAAGATATTTTACCGGAGAATTATGAGAAGAGTTATGCTAATCCAACCTATGCAGCAGAATGTTTTGGCAAGGAAATGGGGCAGCTTTTAGCGTTTATATATGCAGAATTACGGAGTATGATTGCTGCTGCCTATGAACAATTTTTGACTGATATGGTCATTAGAGCGGAACTGTTGTTGGAAATTTATCAGGCATTTCTGTGTGTGGCGGAGGACTGTGAGAATTTACAAGAACTTCCGGAGTATGAAGAACTCAGACAGATTGCTTACTGGTATGTAAGTGACTATTATGAAACAGAGTCTTATGAACGGGTAGCGGGATTACTTTTACCGCAGAAGGATTTTGCAACGAAGATTATTTTGGAGAGTGATTTGTCTGATATTCGCTATTTATATTATTATGGCGAATATGTGACAGAGAATGAAATTCGAACAGCAAAGCATATGACAGAACTGTCAGCAGAAACGACACGTTTGATGGCAGATACTTATACGGAAGGATATCGAATCGGTTTTGAAGTAGGCAATAAAGATATTTCCATTAAGAAGACGGTTAATATTCGTTACTGTCTTGGCTTTGAACGCATGATAAAACAGGCGATTGAGAATTTTGACCGAATCGGTCTAAAGCCAACTATCTATCGTGCCGGAACGAATATTTTTCATGGCAGAAGTGTCAATAAGAATGGTTTCTTTGGTGGAAACCCCAATAAGCAGTTTGATTATGACCACAAAGAGGATCAGGCACTGTTTTTGGACAGCGCATTAGTACAGCGTAAACTGGAATGTATGCAGAGTGCGTATGAACAGTTGAAGGAAGAAGCAGGTGTTATGGGTGGTCCTGCTGTTTTGGAGATTTTTGGAGAAACACCATTTGTTCCGCAGAATAAGGAAGCAGCGTGTAAACTGAGTGACAAGCAGCAGAAACTTTCTGTCGAATATGCTTCCAAAGCCGGTGCTATGCAGAATGAGTATATCAAAGGCGAAGAAAGAAGTTTCACGATTATTGCTTTTCCGGTGCCGGACATCGGAGAGCAGTATGAAGAAATTTTCGATGAAATCATTCGTATCAACACATTAGACTATAAACTGTATCAGTCAATCCAGCAGTCTATTATTGATACTTTGGATAAAGGCGATTATATTCTGGTGAAAGGTATGGGCAGAAATCATACCAATTTGAAAATTCAGCTTCATACGTTACAGAATCCGGCGAAAGAAACCAATTTTGAAAACTGTGTGGCAGATGTCAATATTCCGGTGGGAGAAGTATTTACTTCACCGAAGCTTGCCGGAACAGAAGGTGTCCTTCATGTTACCAGAGTTTTCTTAAATGAACTGGAATACAAAGATATTTCCATTCAGTTTGAAAATGGTATGATAACAGATTATACTTGTGCAAACTTTGAGAAAGAAGAGGAAAATAAGAAATATATTAAGGATAATGTATTATTCCATCATGATACTCTTCCTATCGGTGAATTTGCAATCGGAACGAATACCACTGCCTATGTGGTTGCAAGAAGATATGGTATCGAAGATAAAATGCCAATTCTGATAGCGGAGAAAACCGGACCGCATTTTGCTGTGGGTGATACCTGTTATTCTCATGCAGAAGAGGTAAAGGTTTATAATCCGGATGGCAAGGAAATTATTGCAAGAGATAATGAAGTATCTTTGTTAAGAAAAGAAGATATGAGTAAAGCCTATTTTAACTGTCATACGGATATTACGATTCCTTATGATGAACTGGGCGAGTTGTCGGTTGTTACCGGAGAGAACGAAGTGATTCCAATTATCATAGAAGGAAGATTTGTATTAGAAGGCTGCGAAGAGTTAAATAAGGCGTTTGCGTAGATTTTGTATAATTTTACAGCAAAATCCTTGCGGAATAATTGAAATTCGTATTGCTTCTTACTAGAAAATTTAGTACACTGTATACAGAATAATGCCGTCATTCTACAAGATATTGTGGAAACGGTTGAAATAGAGAATGAGGAGGCATGGCAACATGGCACAGGTAGGTATTGTAATGGGCAGCGATTCCGATATGCCCGTAATGGCGAAAGCCGCTGACATTTTGGAAGAGTTAGGCATTTCCTATGAAATGACCATTATTTCTGCACACAGAGAACCGGATGTATTCTTTGAGTATGCGAAGAGTGCAGAGAGCAAAGGATTTAAAGTTATTATTGCAGGAGCAGGTAAGGCAGCACATCTGCCGGGTATGTGCGCAGCAATTTTTCCGATGCCGGTTATTGGTATCCCGATGAAAACTTCAGATTTGGGTGGTGTGGATTCCCTTTATTCTATCGTGCAGATGCCATCCGGTATTCCGGTAGCCACTGTTGCGATTAACGGTGGACAGAATGCAGGAATTCTTGCAGCTAAGATTCTGGCTACATCCGATGCGGCTTTGTTGCAGAAACTAAAAGATTACACACAGAGCCTGAAAGAAAGCGTTCAGGAGAAGGATGCAAGATTGCAGGAAGTTGGATACAAAAATTATTAAGAGAGTCCTGTTTGCAGACAGGCACAATCATATCAAATACAATCACAACAAACACTTTGGAGGATAAGAGAATGGATTACAAGTCAGCGGGCGTTGATATTGAAGCAGGATATAAGTCAGTAGAGCTTATGAAAAAGCATGTAAAAGAAACTATGAGACCGGAAGTTTTAGGCGGAATCGGTGGTTTTGCAGGGGCATTTAGTTTAAATACAATTAAAGATATGGAAGACCCTGTATTATTATCAGGAACAGACGGATGCGGAACCAAAGTGCAGTTAGCATTTGTTATGGATAAGCATGATACCATTGGTATTGACTGTGTTGCAATGTGTGTAAATGATATTGCATGTTCCGGTGGTGAACCGTTATTTTTCCTTGACTACATTGCATGCGGAAAGAACTATCCTGAGAAGATTGCTACGATTGTAAGTGGTGTGGCAGAAGGCTGTAAGCAGTCAGGTGCAGCACTTGTTGGTGGAGAAACAGCAGAACATCCGGGACTTATGCCGATGGATGAATATGATCTTGCAGGCTTTGCAGTTGGCGTAGTTGACCGAAAAGATTTAATTACCGGTGAAAATATCAAACCGGGCGATGCTTTGATTGGTATCGCATCAAGCGGTGTACATAGCAACGGCTTTTCTTTGGTAAGAAAGGTTTTTGACATTACAAAAGAATCTTTAGATACCTATTATGATGAATTAGGTACAACACTGGGCGAAGCATTACTTGCGCCTACTAGAATCTATGTAAAAGCACTTAAGAGTGTCAAAGATGCCGGTGTTACTGTAAAAGGCTGCAGCCATATTACAGGTGGTGGCTTCTATGAGAACATTCCGAGAATGCTTCCAGAGGGTGTCTGCGCAGAAGTGAAGAAAGACAGCTATCCTGTTCTTCCAATCTTTAAATTGTTACAGAAGACAGGAAATTTGGAAGAAAAGATGATGTACAATACATATAACATGGGACTTGGCATGATTCTTGCCATTGATGCAGCAGATGTTGATAAGACAATGGAAGCGATTAAGGCAGCAGGCGACACACCTTATGTTGTAGGACAGATTGTTGCCGGTGAAAAAGGTGTGACATTATGTTAAGAATACTCGTATGTGTGTCCGGTGGCGGCACAAATTTACAGGCAATTATCGATGGGATTGCAAACGGGACCATTACAAATACAGAGATTGTACGTGTCATCAGTAATAACAAAAAAGCATATGCATTAGAGCGTGCAAAAAATGCAGGAATTGATGCAGCGTGCGTATCTCCGAAGGATTATGCAGACAGAGAACAGTTTAATGAGGCGTTTTTGCAGGCTGTTACAGAGGCTGAGCCGGATTTGATTGTACTGGCAGGTTTTTTGGTTGTAATTCCGGAGAAAATGATAAAGGCATATCCGAATCAGATTATCAATATTCATCCGTCTTTGATTCCATCCTTTTGTGGAACCGGCTATTATGGCTTGAAGGTACATGAAGGAGCACTGGAGCGAGGCGTGAAAGTAACCGGTGCAACCGTGCATTTTGTAGATGAAGGAACCGACACCGGTCCGATTATTTTGCAGAAAGCAGTTGCAGTAGAAGAAGGGGATACCCCTGAGATTTTGCAAAAGAGAGTGATGGAGCAGGCGGAATGGCAGATTATGCCCCGTGCCATTGATTTAATTGCAAATGGAAAAGTATCAGTGAAGAACGGAAAGGTATGGTTATCAGAATGAAAGTTTTAATCGTAGGAAGCGGCGGCAGAGAGCATGCAATCGCAACAAGTGTAGCAAAAAGTACGAAAGTAGATAAAATTTATTGCGCACCGGGCAATGCCGGTATCGGACAGATTGCAGAGTGTGTTCCGATTGGAGCAATGGAATTTGACAAACTGGTTGCTTTTGCAAAGGAAAATGCTATCGACCTTACGATTGTAGGTATGGATGATCCATTAGTGGGTGGTCTGGTAGATGAAATGGAAGCAGCAGGACTTCGTGTTTTCGGACCAAGAAAAAATGCAGCCATTCTGGAAGGAAGCAAAGCTTTTTCCAAAGATTTAATGAAGAAATATAATATTCCGACAGCTGCTTACGAAACATTCGATGACCCACAGGCAGCACTTGCTTATCTGGAAACGGTTGATATGCCTATCGTTCTGAAGGCTGATGGTCTTGCACTGGGTAAAGGCGTTCTGATTTGTAATACTTTAGAAGAAGCCAAAGCCGGTGTGAAAGAAATTATGGAAGATAAAAAATTCGGTACAGCGGGCAACCGTATGGTTATCGAAGAATTTATGACAGGAAGGGAAGTATCTGTTTTATCTTTTGTTGATGGTAAGACAATTCAGATTATGTCTTCTGCACAGGATCATAAGCGTGCAAAAGATGGTGATAAAGGACTCAATACCGGTGGTATGGGTAACTTCTCACCAAGTCCTTTCTATACAGAAGAAGTAGATGAATTTTGTAAAAAATATATTTATCAGGCAACCGTAGATGCAATGGCAGCAGAAGGAAGACCATTTAAAGGGGTTATTTTCTTCGGACTTATGCTGACACCGAAGGGACCAAGAGTATTGGAATACAATGCACGTTTCGGCGACCCGGAAGCACAGGTTGTCCTGCCTCGTATGAAGAATGATATCATTGATGTAGTAGAGGCGTGTATTGATGGTACATTAGACCAGATTGATCTGCAGTTTGAAGATAATGCTGCAGTATGTGTTATTCTTGCATCGGACGGATATCCGGTTTCTTATGAAAAAGGATTCTTAATTGAAGGGTTAGAAAACTTTGATGGAAAAGATGGATATTATTGTTTCCATGCAGGCACAAAACAGACAGAAAAAGGCATTGTGACAAATGGCGGAAGAGTACTTGGTGTTACGGCGACGGGTACAAACTTAAAAGAAGCCAGAGCAAATGCTTATGAAGCAACCAAGTGGGTTAACTTTGAAAATAAATATATGCGTACTGATATTGGTAAGGCAATTGATGAAGCATAGAAAAATGAAATAGCAAGTATTAGCAAAGCAATAAAACCTGAAGTGATAGGGGGAGAGTAAGGAATGAGCAGTGTAAAAACATTAAAAGATTTTACGAATACCGATATATATAATCGTCCTACTACATGTAAGGAATGTGAAGGTGTTATGGTTTTTAAGGGAGTCGGAGAATATCAGTGTGAAAAGTGCGGCTTCTTAGATTATGATGATTATGGCAAAGTGCGTAATTATATTGAAAAGCATCCGGGAGCAACATCTGCACAGGCAGCAGATGCAACTGGTGTAAAGCAGAAAACAATCCGTACTATGCTCAAAGAATCTCGTTTGGAAGTAGCCCCTAATTCTAAGGCATTTATTACATGTGAGATGTGTGGAATTAGTATTCGTTCCGGCAGATTGTGTTCGAAATGTGAAGTAAGTTATAATAGAAACTATGAAGAAATGCTTCGAAGAGCACAGAATAAGATGTTAATGGGTTATAGCACGGAACGTCCGGTAGGCGAAGATGGTGCAAAACGATTTATACGTGAAAAATAGCAAAATTCGAAAGACCAATGAAAAGTAAGGTAAGGGGACCAGAATGAAGAAGTTATGGAGAAACGGTAACAGCAAAGCAGTAAGAGGCATTATGGTAGCAGCATGTGCAGTATTTTTCTTTATGACACAGAAGAGTGTCTGCTTTGCAGAAACAACAGGAACGGTAACAGCAGAAACTGCCAGAGTGCGTCAGGAAACCAGCATGGACAGTACTGTTGTAGGAAGTACGGCAAAAGGAGCAACGGTTACGATTACAGATGAAGTGACTGACTCATCAGGAACAATCTGGTATGAAGTGATTGTAGATGCGAATACCAAGGGATATATCCGTTCTGATTTAGTTGACAAAGATGGTTCTTCTGACAGCAGTACATCAGAAACAACACAGACATCGGCAACAACACAGTCAACAGATAATAATACAACAACTCAGACATCGGCATCCGGTGCGGAAAGTCAGCCGGATACAGGAATGGATGCACAATATGCCACAATTTCTGTAGAGAGAGCCACGATCAGAAGTGGTGCATCGACTCAAAAAGGTGTTGTAGATAAGTTGCCACAGAACACTTCTGTTGTGGTAAGTGGTCAGACAGATGATCCAAGTAATGGGAAAACATGGTACTACATTACTTTTACCGGTACAGACGGTACAGAGAAAACAGGTTATATCCGTTCTGATTTAGTGGAACTTGGTGAAATGGTTCCGGTAGAAGAACCGGTAGAAGTAGAGGAAGCTCCGGTAGAAGAACAGCCGATAGAGGAAACGGTAGAAAACAAGGACTATGAGGTTGTTTATACAACCAATGAAAATGGTGAATATGAATGGTATCTTTATAATAATCTGGAAGGCAACAGACAGAAGTTAGAAGAAGTATTGGCAGCAGCACATGCACAGAGTATTAATGATTCACTGGATGCTGCAACTGTTGCAAAACAGAGAATCGTTATCATCATCATGATTGCAGTTATTATTGTACTTGCTGTTGTTATGACGATTATGATTTTCAAATTGCGTGATGCATATTATGAAGAATACGAAGATGACGATGAGGATGAAGAAGACGAGGAAGAGGAGGAACCAATCAGACGACCTGCACCTCGTAAAGTAGTTGCTCAGAAAGAGGAAGAACCGGTTCGCAGAAGTCCGGTACAGGTAGAAAGACAGCCGGTTAGAAAAAGCGTTTCTCAGACAGAACGAGAAGTTTTGAGTAAGGAAATTACTTATGAAGAGGAACCGGCAGTAGAAGCACCGGTCAAAGCAGCACCGAAGAGAAAAGCGAAGAACTTCTTGATTGATGATGATGATTTTGAATTCGAATTCTTAAATATGAATGAGAAGGATTTATAAAAAATATAGCACAAAGAAAGCGCAATGGGGCGGTTGAAAACAAACCGCCTCTTTGTTATAATGTAGATATAACAGATGATAAAGTTTGATTGAAATGGAGAACTTATGATAATAGAAATTGACTTTAACAGCGATGAAGCTTTATATCTACAGCTTAGAAATCAGATTGTTTTGGGAATCGCTACTTCAAGATTTCGAGAGGGCGATGCACTCCCGTCAGTGCGACAGCTGGCAGATAGCATTGGGATTAATATGCATACTGTAAACAAAGCATACTCTGTATTGAAGCAGGATGGATTTGTTAAGGTCGACAGAAGAAAGGGAGCAGTTATTGCCATTGATATTGATAAAATTCGTGCAATGGAAGAAATGAGGAAAGAAATGAGAGTGCTTCTGGCAGAAGCCAGTTGTAAGAATATTTCCAGAGAAGAAGTGCATGCTCTTATAGACGAAATATATGAGGATTATGGAGGAGTATAACCATGCAGCCACAATTTACTGATAAGGCAAAAAAAGCATTGGCACTTGCTGAGAGAGCAGCTAGAAATTTACGACAGAGTTATGTGGGAACAGAACATATCCTTCTTGGTTTACTTCGGGAAGATACAGGTGTTGCTGCAACCGTTTTAGAGAATGGTGGAGTCAGTGAACAACAGCTGAAAGAAATGATACAGGATTTGCTTGCACCGGAGAGCAGCGTAATGTTGGCAGAACGTGATGGTTATTCTCCGAGAGCAGAGAAGGTGCTTGAAGAAGCGCATAAGCAGGCAGAGCGTTTTAAAAGTGAGAAGACCGGAACGGAGCACATTTTGCTGGCATTGTTAAAAGAGGGAGAAAATGTAGCGGTCAGACTCTTAAATACAATGGGGATTTCTATTCAGAAGCTTTATGTAGAAACACTGGCAGCTATGGGAGAAGATAAATCCCTTTATAAAGAAGATTTAGGAAAAAAACAGAATAAGAAAAAAGGCGGTGCTTCTACGTTAGAGCAATACAGTAGAGATTTGACAGCACTTGCCAGAGATGGAAAACTTGACCCGGTTATTGGCAGAGAAGAAGAAATACGCCGGGTAGTTCAGATTCTAAGCAGAAGAACGAAGAACAATCCGTGCCTCATTGGTGAGCCGGGTGTAGGTAAGACAGCAGTTGTAGAAGGACTTGCAGCCAGAATTGTAACAGGAGATGTGCCTTTTACGGTGCAGAATAAACGTGTCCTCACACTGGATTTGTCCGGTATGGTTGCGGGTAGTAAATATCGAGGCGAATTTGAAGAAAGAATTAAGAAAGTTATTAAGGAAGTTATCGAGGATGGCAATGTAATTCTTTTTCTGGATGAAATGCATACTATCATCGGCGCAGGTGGTGCAGAAGGAGCGATTGATGCATCCAATATTCTGAAACCGTCACTTGCCAGAGGCGAGATTCAGTTAATTGGTGCAACAACCATTGCGGAGTATCGTAAGTATATTGAGAAAGATGCTGCTTTGGAGAGAAGATTCCAGCCGGTAACAGTAGAAGAACCAACCATTGAAGAAGCGGAGAATATCTTAAAAGGTATTGCCCATAAATATGAAGAACACCATCATGTGACAATTACACCGGAAGCGATTTCAGCAGCAGTGGCATTGTCAGCACGTTATATCAATGACAGAAATTTGCCGGATAAAGCAATTGATTTAATTGACGAGGCGGCAGCAGCAGCAAGACTTGGTGGAGTGAAAAAGCCGGATAAACTTGCTGAAATGGCAGCAGAAATTGAAAAAATTGATTTGCAGATTGAACGTTCGATTCGTATAGAAGCCTTTACACAGGCAGGCGAACTTCGCAAGAAGCAGGAAGCTTTGATTAAGAAATATGAGCGCTTGCAGAAGCGGACAGAAAGTCAGGGTGAGAAGCATGATTACGTGATTGGTGAAAACGAAGTTGCCGAAGTGGTTGCACTCTGGACCAAAATTCCGGTAAAGAAACTGGCAGAGAAGGAAAGTGAACGACTTTTGAAGCTGGAGTCTATTTTGCACCAAAGAGTAATCGGACAGGAAGAAGCAGTAACGGCAGTTGCCAAAGCCATGCGAAGAGGTCGTGTTGGTTTACAGGACCCGAATCGCCCAATAGGTTCTTTCTTGTTCTTAGGACCTACCGGTGTTGGTAAAACAGAACTTAGTAAGGCACTTGCAGAGGCAATGTTCGGTTCTGAAAATGCTTTGATTCGTGTTGATATGTCGGAATATATGGAAGGTCATTCCGTATCGAAGATGATAGGTTCACCACCGGGATATGTTGGCTTTGAAGAAGGCGGACAGTTGAGTGAGAAGATTCGAAGAAATCCGTATTCGGTTGTCCTTTTTGATGAAATTGAGACGGTACATCCGGATGTGTTCAATATTTTATTGCAGGTTCTGGATGACGGGCATATTACAGATTCCAAAGGCCGGAAGGTAAGCTTTAAGAATACAATTCTGATTATGACATCGAATGCCGGAGCGCAGAGAATTATGGAACCGAAGAATCTTGGTTTTTCATCCGGAGAGACAGAGCAACAGAATTACGAAAAGATGAAATCCAATGTTATGGAAGAAGTGAAAAAGCTTTTCAAACCGGAGTTTATTAACCGAATTGATGAAATTATGGTATTCCATCCATTGAACAAAGACAATATGAAAGAAATTGTGACTATGCTGTCCAAGAAGCTTACAAGTCGTTGCAGGAAGCAGATGGATTTGGATTTAACCATTGCACCGGCGCTGAAAGAGTATATTGTGGATAAGTATACAGATATCAAGATGGGAGCACGACCAATGAAGCGTGCAATCCAAACAGAGATAGAAGACACTCTGGCAGAAGAAATTTTAGCTGGTAAGGTAAAAAGTGGCGATAAGGTATCTGCCACAATAAAGAACAAAAAAGTAGTTTATAAGGTAAGTACACAGCGATAAAAAATACAAAAAACTTAGGAGGAAGAACAATGGCTGTAGTAGAGGAATTACTTCGCACAGAAGCAGACGGAGCAATCAGTTTTGGTAATCATAAACTGGATGCAAAAGCAAAACTGGAGGATTATGAGCATGCTGGAGATTTACTAAAGGTAAAAACCTTTAAGAGCATGACAAAGCTTGAGAAGAATGGAATGTTTGCTTATGAATCTGTACCGGGTACCAGTGTAAATCATTTTGTAGAGACAGAAAATGGTGTTGCATTCGTGGTAGAAGGTGACGAAGATGCACAGATTACTGTAGGATTAGAAGATGAAACGGAATATGAGGTTTTTGTCAATGATGCAAGCATTGGTAAAATGAAAACCAATCTGGGCGGTAAGCTGAATATCAGTGTTGAACTTGAAGGTGCCGGAGAAATTGCAGTTAAAATTGTGAAATAAGAGGTTTTATGGCAAAAGGAAAAGTAACAACAGTGTTCTATTGCCAGAACTGTGGCTACGAGTCCTCAAAATGGATGGGACAGTGTCCGGGTTGTAAAGAATGGAATACTTTTGTAGAAGAAAAAGTAAATACAAAAACATCCGGAGCAGGTGTAACCAGTAAAATAAGACGGGAAGAAGCAAAACCTTCCCGTCTTTCTGAAATTACGCTGCAGGATGATGAAAGAATGTCTACCCACATGAAGGAGCTGGATCGTGTATTGGGAGGCGGTATTGTTCCGGGTTCTCTTACATTGGTTGGCGGTGATCCGGGTATCGGAAAATCGACTCTGCTTTTGCAGGTGTGTCAGCATATGGCAGCAGATAAACGAAAGGTATTGTATATTTCAGGAGAGGAATCATTGAAACAGATTAAAATCAGAGCAAATCGTATCGGTGAGTTTGCAGATAATCTTTTTCTTTTGTGTGAAACCAATCTTGGTATCATTGAAGAAACCATTCGTCATATCATGCCGGATATAACGATTATTGACTCTATACAGACGATGTACCAGGAAGAAATTTCGGCAGCACCGGGAAGTATATCACAGGTAAGGGAGGCTACCAATGTCTTTTTGCAGCTTGCCAAAGGCATGGGAAGTTCTATTTTTATTGTAGGGCATGTTACAAAAGAAGGAACAGTAGCCGGACCGAGAGTTTTAGAGCATATGGTTGATACCGTGCTTTATTTCGAAGGTGACAGACATGCTTCTTACCGTATTTTGCGAGGTGTAAAAAATCGATTTGGTTCCACGAACGAAATCGGAGTTTTCGAGATGCAGAAAGAAGGTTTGGTAGAGGTTTCCAATCCTTCTGAGTTTATGTTAAACGGCAAACCGGAGGGCGCAAGTGGTTCGATTGTGTCCTGTTCTATGGAAGGAACCAGACCAATTCTGTTTGAAATACAGGCGCTTGTATGTCGCAGTAACTTTGGTTTTCCAAGAAGACAGGCAATCGGAACTGATTTTAACCGCGTGAATCTCTTAATGGCAGTTTTGGAGAAACGTGTAGGGCTTCAGATGTCAGATTGTGATGCATATGTGAATCTGGCCGGTGGTATGCGTATTTTGGAGCCGGCAATCGATTTAGGCATTGCTATGGCGGTTGCTTCCAGTTTTAAAAACAGACCGATTGATGATAAAATGGCTGCTTTTGGAGAAATCGGATTAAGCGGTGAAGTGCGTGGTGTAAGCATGATAGAACAACGTATTGCCGAAGCCGTGAAGCTGGGGTTTACCACCTGTGTGATTCCGGAAGTATGTATGAAGCAGGTACAAAATATGAAAAACGTGAAATTGATTGGAGTATCTTCCGTTCAGGATGCAATCGATTTAATTTAAAAATATTTCAAAATTGTAACATTTTTTAAGAAAATGTTAAAAATATCTTGATTTATATGTTCAAAACGTTTCTTTTATGGTAAAATAAACGAAGTGCATTGTTGAATATGCCAAAAAGGAGTTACATATGGAAGAAACAGTTCCTACTAATAAAAATAAACGAAAGTTAAATGGCCCACTTCTGGTTATTGAGTTTATCGTTTTGCTGATAGCAATTGGGGTGTTGTATGTTGTTACGACAACAACAAAAGAAATAGAACGTACCGATATTAATCATGAAATCATTACCATTAATGAGCAGGTTGCGGAAACGATGGAAGAAGAGGGAGAAACGTTAGGATATCGGAATATAGCATTGTTTGGTGTGGATGCCAGAGATGGAGAACTTGGCAAGGGAACCAGAAGCGATAGTATCATTATAGCAAGTATCAATATGGATACGCGTGAAATTAAATTGATTTCTGTTTATCGTGATACTTATCTGAATCTGAGTAATGATAGTTATAATAAATGTAATACCGCTTATGCTCAGGGGGGACCGGAACAGGCAATCAATATGTTGAATACGAATCTGGATTTAAATATTACAGATTATGCGACAGTTGGTTTTAGCGGATTGATTGAAGCAATTGATGTACTTGGCGGTATTGAGATGGAGATTACTGAGGCTGAAATCAATCACTTGAATAATTATCAGCTATGTATGGCAGAGGAATTGGGCGTGGATTACATACCGGTAACAAAAGCGGGAAAGCAGACATTGAATGGTATGCAGGCAACTGCTTATTGCCGTATTCGTTATACGAAAGGTGACGATTTCAGACGTGCAGAACGTCAGAGAGATGTATTGGCAGCTATGATGGAGAAAGCCAAGACAGCCTCTTTATCAACTTTGAACGAAGCGGTTTCTGCGGTGCTTCCGAATATCAATACTTCTTTGAATGTGAATGAAATTATCAGTGTGCTTGGTACCGTTGCAGAATACAATGTGGTAGCCAGCGAAGGTTTTCCATTTGAAGAAAGTCGTGCAGGCGCCAATGTAGGAAGCAAAGGCAGCTGTATTATTCCTACTTCTCTGGAAGATAATGTAGTAGAATTACATAAGATTTTATATGAAGAAGAGCAATATACTCCTTCAAAAGAAGTAATTAGTATCAGTGAAGAGATTGCAGCTCAAACGAATGAATATTTGCAGTAAAAGAAAAATTACAGCAGTTCGATATAGATTGAACTGCTGTTTTGTTGTATAAATATATATGAGGAAATTAGAAGTAACTAAAAGTAATAAAAAGCAAGGTATTGTTGTAACATATTTTTCAGGAGATTAAGATGAAAAAATTATTGATTTATTTAAAAGACTATAAAAAGGAAACAGTTCTGGCACCTCTTTTTAAGATGCTGGAAGCTTGTTTTGAATTATTTGTTCCGCTTGTTATGGCGGCAATCATAGACAATGGTATTGATAATGAAGATGTATCTTATGTGTTAAAAATGGGCATGGTATTAGTCGTACTTGGCATTATAGGATTGGTTTGTTCTATTACAGCACAATTTTTTGCAGCAAAAGCAGCAGTTGGATTTTCCACACAGTTAAAGCATTCACTTTTTAAACATATTCAGAGTTTATCTTTTACGGAGATGGATACGCTTGGAACTTCAACCATGATTACCCGTATGACTTCCGACGTGAATCAGGTACAGAACGGTGTTAACATGGTGCTTCGCTTATTCCTGCGTTCCCCATTTATTGTGTTTGGCGCAATGATTATGGCATTTACTATTGATGTGAAGGCGGCACTTATTTTTGTCGTGACAATACCACTGCTTTCAATTGTTGTGTTCGGCATTATGATGATTACCATGCCGTTGTACAAGAAAGTACAGGCAGGACTGGACAAGGTGCTTGGAAAAACAAGAGAAAATCTGACCGGTGTCAGAGTGATTCGTGCTTTCCATAAAGAAGAACAGGAAATCGAAGAATTTGAAGAAAGCAATCAGACATTGACTCACATGCAGCTATTTGTTGGTAAAATATCGGCATTGACTAATCCAGTCACTTTTATCATTGTGAATGTAGCAACGATTGCTTTGATTTATACCGGTGCTGTACGGGTAGACAATGGTTTCATTACGCAGGGTGAAGTAGTTGCCTTAGTTAATTATATGTCGCAGATTCTGGTGGAGCTTGTGAAGTTAGCTAATCTGATTATTACGATTACGAAAGCACTTGCCTGTGCAAATCGTATTGAGAGTATTTTTGAAATGCACTCCAGTATGGAATGGGCAGAAGATAATGAAAGTCAGGTGGAGTGCAAGAAGGAAACATCAGAAAGTAATGCAGTAGCAAATAATGATGCAGAGACACAAAAGGGTGCCGAATATGCCGTAGAGTTTGACCATGTATCGTTAACGTATCAGGGTGCCGGTGACGAATCTCTGACAGATATTGATTTTCGGGCGAAAAAGGGAGAAACGATAGGTATTATTGGCGGCACCGGTTCGGGTAAATCTTCGCTGGTGCATTTGATACCACGTTTCTATGATGCTACAAAGGGATGTGTCAGAATTGATGGAAAGAATGTAAAAGAATACGGTATGGAAGAATTGCGTGAGAAAATTGGTATGGTAATGCAGAAAGCAGTTCTTTTTCAAGGAAGCATCCGGGATAATCTACGTTGGGGAAATGGCGATGCGACAACGGAAGAAATGAACAGAGCATTGGAAATCTCTCAGGCCAAAGAATTTGTGGAAAGTAAGCCGGGGGGTCTGGATGCCCAGATTGCACAAGGTGGTAAGAATCTGTCCGGTGGACAAAGACAGAGACTTACGATTGCAAGAGCTGTGGTAAGGCAACCGGAGATTTTAATTCTGGATGATAGTGCTTCGGCACTGGATTATGCTACAGATGCCAAGCTACGTAAAGCAATCCGCGAAATGGATGGAAAGACAACGGTATTTATTGTGTCACAGAGAACATCCTCCATTCAGCACGCAGATCAGATTATTGTGTTGGAAGATGGACAGGTAGTTGGAATCGGAACGCACGAAAGTCTGCTGGAGAGTTGTGAAGTATATCAGGAAATTCATTATTCACAAGCTTAACAGCAAAAAGAAATATGAGTATTGGAATGATCTAAGGAATTAAGTAGCGGAAAGGAAAGAAACAGAGTGGAACCTAAGAAAGTAAAACAAAAAGATACTTTGAAAAAGGTACTTCGTTATATAAAAAAGTATTGGATATATCTGGCAATTTCTATTATTGCAGCGGCAGTTACGGTGGCATTTACCTTATATCTGCCGATTTTAACCGGTGATGCAATTGACTTGATTCTGGAAAAAGGAAAAGTAGATTTTGCAGGTATTTTTGCAATTTTAAAAGAAATGGCAGCGATTATTATGCTGACAGCATTTGCCCAGTGGCTTATGAATGTATGTAATAATAAACTGACCTATCGCATTGTACAGGATGTGAGAAATGAGGCTTTTCATAAAATAGAAATTTTACCGTTGAAATACATTGACGGTCATTCTTATGGTGAAGTGGTCAGCCGCGTTATTGCGGATGTAGACCAGTTCGCGGATGGTCTTTTGATGGGATTTACCCAGTTTTTCACGGGTGTTATTACCATTATTGGAACACTTGGATTTATGCTTAGTGTCAATATTGGAATTACTGGTGTGGTAGTATTGATTACCCCGCTGTCTTTCCTGGTTGCAAGTTTTATTGCAAAAAAGACTTTTTCCATGTTTAAGCTGCAGTCCGAAACAAGGGGAGAGCAGACTGCTTTCATTGATGAAATGATTGGAAATCAGAAAATTGTACAGGCTTTTTCTTATGAAGAGGAAGCGATGGAGAAATTTGATGAAATCAATGGCAGATTGCAGAAAGCATCTTTAAAAGCGATTTTCTTCTCATCAACTACCAATCCATCTACCCGTTTTGTCAACAATCTGGTATATGCAGGTGTGGCAATTACCGGCGCGGTTCTGGCGATTCGAGGCGGTATCAGTGTTGGACAGCTTTCCTGCTTTTTAAGCTATGCGAATCAATATACAAAGCCTTTTAATGAGATTTCTGGCGTAGTTACAGAATTACAGAACGCACTGGCGTGTGCGGCAAGAATTTTTGAATTGATAGAAGAACAACCACAGACAGAAGAACCTGAGAATGCAGTAGTATTAGAAGAGGTAGATGGCAGTGTAACGTTGGAAGATGTTTCTTTTTCCTATGTACCTGAGAAAAAGCTGATTCAACATTTTAATCTGGCAGTAAAACCCGGACAGAGAGTTGCGATTGTTGGACCTACCGGATGTGGTAAAACAACGGTTATCAATCTGCTAATGCGTTTCTATGATGTAGATGAGGGCAAAATAAGTGTAAGTGGTCATGATATCCGGGAAGTTACCAGAAAGAGCCTTCGTGGAAATTATGGTATGGTGTTGCAGGAGACATGGTTGAAGACAGGAACAATTCGGGAAAATATTGTGATGGGAAAACCGGATGCAACAGAGGAAGAAATTATTGCAGCAGCTAAAGCGTCCCATGCCCACAGCTTTATTAAAAGACTGCCAAATGGTTATGATACGGTAATTACAGAAGATGGAGGAAATCTTTCACAGGGACAGAAACAGCTTCTTTGCATTACAAGAGTTATGCTTTGTCTGCCACCGATGTTAATTCTGGATGAAGCGACTTCTTCGATTGATACAAGAACAGAAATTAAGATTCAACAGGCCTTTGCCACAATGATGAAAGGAAGAACCAGTTTTATTGTAGCGCATAGGCTGTCTACCATCCGGGAAGCTGATGTGATTCTGGTTATGAAGGATGGTAATATTATTGAACAGGGAAATCATGAAACACTGCTTGCATTAAACGGCTTTTATGCAAATCTGTATCAGAGTCAGTTCGCAAGATAGAAAAAAGCGCATGCCTTACAATTTTATGGATAAGGAGTGCGCTTTTAGCATTTACTATTTTGTTATTTTCGATATTAACTAATGTGCCAAATCTTCATAATATGCGGAGTCTTTGTTGTAATCCATATATTCCGAATGAATGTCGGTAATAGCACCGTTTTCCCAAGTGAAAACCAAATAGTAGTAAAGTACGGTGTGCCCTTTTAAGTATTCATCTGAACTTAAGAATGCAAGAAGGTCTACACGTTCCACTTCGTTTTCTTTACAGATTTGTTCAATGGAAACAGGATTACCATCGATGAAAAACGTTGGAAGGATGGTCTGAATCGATTCCTCAAAAGGAATTTCTTCTATCGGTAATGACTGATAAGGTCCGCCGTTTACGCAGGTTTCAATATCATATTCACCATAAGCCTCTAGAAAGGCTTCTTTGGTGTCGCCGATTGTGATTCCTTTATATGTAGTATTATTTTCTAAATCTAATTCATAATCCAAAGCAGTCAGCATAGGAGCTTCCTGACCACAGGCTGTTATAGACAATGCAAGAAGTAATGCTGTGATGGATGTCATTATTTTCTTTTTCATAAGTAATATCCCTCATTTACTATATAATTTATGATATAGAAATACCCGTAAGGAAATCTTACGGGTATTTGACAGGGGCAGTAGGAATCGAACCCACATCGACGGTTTTGGAGACCGCTGTTCTACCTTTGAACTATGCCCCTATGTTATGTGCTCAGTGAAAAGAGGCTCTCTCGAATCACCGAATTGTATTATAGCATAGGTGAGTAATGTTTAGCAAGAGTTTTTTTGTTTTAAAATGGAAAAATGGAAAGCTGGAAAGATGTTTCTGGACGAAACCTTCTTTGATATGATAAACTGAATATAGTTTTCTATTTTTGTGTTTCTTTGTTCAGTAACAGTTGTTTATTTCGAAATGAGAAGGTTGAATAAATTTTCGTGTCGTGATTTATTCATTCCGGAATGGAGAGGGAAAATGAAAAAGAAGTTACAAAAATGTGTCGCATTGATGATGGCAGCCTCTATGGTTGCTTTAGCAGGCTGCGGTAACGCAGAAGAAACCGGAAGTACAGAGAATTCCGACACTTCCGTACAAGATACTTTTTCAGAAGCAGAAGAGTCTGAAACAGCAGTAGAAGAAATAGCATCAGAAGAAAACGATGTAATTACATATGCGCTTCCGACGGAGGCTGAGGAAGCAGAGGTTTATGTACAACCGATTGAAAATCTTTCCGGGGATTTTGTGAGAGGTGTGGACATTTCCAGCGTTCTCGTAGAAGAAGCAAGTGGTGTTGTATATTACAATGAAGCCGGAGAAGAGCAGGATATTTTCCAGACATTATCAGAAAATGGTGTGAATTATGTACGTGTACGTGTCTGGAATGACCCGTATGATGAAAATGGTAATGGTTATGGCGGCGGTAACAATGATGCAGCCGCAGCAGCAGAGATTGGTGCCAGAGCAGCGAAATATGGTATGAAAATTTGTGTCGATTTCCATTATTCGGATTTCTGGGCAGACCCTGCAAAACAGATGTGTCCGAAAGCATGGGAAGGCATGACGATTGAAGAAAAATCGGAAGCACTCTACCAATATACCAAGGAAAGTCTGACACAGATTATTGATGCCGGTGCAGATGTGGGCATGGTGCAGATTGGCAATGAAATTAACAATGGTATGTCCGGTGAAACGGATTGGACGAAGAAACGCCAGCTTTTACAGGCGGGAAGTAAGGCTGTAAGAGAAGTGTCAGAAGAAAAAGGACAGGATATTCAGATTGCTATTCATTTTACGGAAATAGATGATAAAACAGGAACTTATGGAAATGCGCAGAAACTGGAAGAAAAGGAAATAGATTATGATATTTTTGCAGTTTCCTATTATCCGTTCTGGCATGGTACGATAGAAAATCTGACAGAGGTTTTGACAACGATTGCAAATGACTATGGCAAAAAAGTCATGGTCGTAGAAAATTCTTATCTGTATACAACAGAGGATGGTGATGGAAGCGGCAATAGTGTTGGCGAAGCAGATGTTCAGCCGGACTATGCAGTAAGTGTACAGGGACAGGTAAATGAAATCCGTGATGTATGCGCGGCAGTGGCAGCAGTTGGCGAAGCGGGGCTTGGTTACTTCTATTGGGAACCGGCATGGATTCCGGTCAATGTATATGATGATTCAGCAGCAGATGCCGCTGAAGTTCTGGCTAAGAACAAAGAATCTTGGGAAAAAGATGGTTCCGGCTGGGCATCCAGTTATGCATCCGATTATGATCCGAATGATGCCGGAAAATATTATGGTGGTTCTTCCTGGGATAATCAGGCATTATTTGATTTTGAAGGTCATCCGTTAGCATCCTTGAAGGTATTTAAATATTTACAGTGTGGTACGATTGTAGAACAGGCAGTAGAAAGTGTTCTTTCAGCAGAGGTTAATGTAAGTCTGGATGCAGAACTTGTTATGCCGGAAACAGTAAGTGTTGTTTTCAATGATAGAAGTACCACAGAAGTACCGGTTGTATGGGATGAAGAAGCAGTAGCAGCGGTTGATACCGCAGTCGGTGGGGAATATGAAGTTACAGGTTCTTTTGAGAATCTGGCAGAAGTTGCAGGAGATTTGGCTTTATCGGAAGAAACAATAGCAACATTAGAAGCGATGCAGGCAACCGCCAAAGTATCTGTATACAGAATGAATCTTCTTGCAAACAGCAGTTTTGAAGAAAGCGATACCTCAATGTGGGTGCTTGAAGGAAACGGAACCGATTTCCAGAACAAAGCCGCAGATGCTTATAGTGGTGATATTTCCTTACATTTCTGGTCTAATGATGAAATTTCCTTTACGGTAAAACAGCAATTGACCGGATTAGAACCGGGAACTTATGAATTTGGTTTTTATCTGCAGGGTGGCGATGTTGGTGATGCAGCAGAAATGTACGCGTACGCGGATAACGGTAGCGAGGTACTCAGAGCCGAGACCGGTGTGGCAGGCTGGACAGTATGGCAGAATCCAGTTATAACCAATATTACCGTAGGAGAAGACGGAACCCTTACCGTTGGTGCTTCTATTACCAGTGGAGCCAAAGGCTGGGGAACTCTGGATGATTTCTATTTGTATAAAATGGATTAAAATAGAGTAACTTAATTTCCAAAGAAATTTATTGGTTAAAGAGATTAGTAAAGGGTAGTGAGCCGTTATTTTGATGATATATCCCGATAATGCTTTCTGCGATAATCGATAGGCGTAGAGTGTGTGTGTTTGTGGAAAACCTCTGTAAAATAACTTTGGCTTGGAAATGCCAGAATTTCTGAAATTTCTGCAATAGAAAAATCAGAATATTGAAGCATTGATTTGGCTGTATCGATTTTTTTATCCCTTATATAGTCAGTGATAGACATAGAGGTTTCCTTTTTAAATAGGCGAGATAAATAAGAATGAGAAAGATTCACATGTTTTGCTAGAACGTCAATGGTAATTCGTGTATGTAGATTTTCATATATGTAATCAATACATTCTGCAATTGGTTTTGAACAAACATGTTTTTTCTTAAGTTGTTTCATCTTGTCTGTATAATCTAAACACATTTTTAGATGTAACTCGGAGAGTTCTTCCATAGTATTTGCTTCATCAGCTGTGAGAATATAGTAATCGCTTAGCGTATATGCTTCTTTGAAATCCATACCACCTTCGATACAGTAACGGGTGGCAAGTGCTGCAGTAATTGTAAAATGATATTTCATATTTTGTAATGCATTATTGGACAAAATACCAAGCCCTTTCTTTTCAGAGAGGGCTTCTTTACAGAAGAAACGGACTTTTTTAGTATCTCCTGATTTGATTGCAGTATAAAAATCCAGTTCGGGTAAGTAGTCGGCATGCGTTGTATCGGATTCTCGATTGACAAATTCTTTGTATAAAAGTTTGTTGGAAATCTGCATAGTTATGCTCCTTATTTTTCGCTTTATAAAGACAATATTATTATATCATGAAAACGACAAAAAAGAAATGAAACCATAAGAAAGAAATAAGAAAAAGAAGTAGTATTGTTGTAAGAAAAGCGAATCGGTAGATTCAAATATTGAAGGAGGATACGTGAATGAAATTAAAAAGAGGAATTAACTTAGGTGGATTTTTATCACAGTGTTGTCATAAGGAAACACATTATGACACTTTTATTGTAAAAACAGATATAGAGAAAATTGCAAATATGGGCTTTGACCATGTGAGATTACCAATTGATTATGAAGTACTTGAAAAAAAGTCAGGAGAAGTAATCGAAGCCGGATATGTGAGAGTTGAGCAGGTTATTTTATGGTGTAAAGAGTATCATTTGGATATTATATTGGATTTACACAAAGCTTATGGATATGATTTTAATGATGCGGGAGATGATAATAAGAACAATTTGTTTGCTTCGGATGAATTACAAAATCGCTTTGTATCCTTGTGGGTAAAAATGGTACAAACTTTTGGAAAGTATGATAATGTTGCGTTTGAATTATTAAATGAAGTGGTAGAAAAGGAAAATGCCGAAAGCTGGAATCATTTGATAAAAAAGACAGTTGAAAAGATTCGTAAAATTGCACCGGTCGCACCAATCATTTATGGAGGAATTCAGTGGAATAGTGTGAAAACATTGAAGCTTTTGGATATTCCTCAGGATGATAACATTATTTTTACATTTCATTTTTATGAACCACTTTTATTCACACACCAGAAAGCGCCCTGGGTAGTAAACATGGATCCGAATCAAACAGTATATTATCCGGAAACTATGGACTATTATCGGGAACATTCCAAAAAATTAGGATATCAAGGAGAAGTTGTTACTTTAGCTCAGGCTGAGAAAATGGGTATAGAATTTATAGAAGAAATGATTAACGAAGCCATTGATGCTGCGCAAAATGCAGGTGTGTCCTTGTATTGTGGAGAATTTGGTGTGATTGACAGGGCTCCGGTGGAGGATACATTAAAATGGTTTCAAGATGTGGATGCGGTATTTAAAAAATATGATATTGGATGCGCAGTATGGTCTTATAAAGAAATGGATTTTGGTTTGATTGGAAGTCATTATGCTGGTATTAAAGAGGAACTGATAAAGCTCTGGTGTGATAAGTAAATATGTTAGAAAAGCAACTCCCATCTATAAAAATAGACGGGAGTTCTTCTTTAAAACGATTCTTTTTAGCAGGATTCCAAAATTACAAAATCCCATCCGTTTATGGTAAGCTCATCCCCATTTTGAATGGTTTTGTTTTGCATAAGCAAGTTCCATTCGTTATCTGAGGTGCTTTGGTGAACAATTGTCTGCGCATCATCAGAGTAATTGAAATAGTAAGTGATTTCTTTGCCAAAATCATTGATTCCCTTCTTGATAATTACAGGGAATTGTACTTCTGGCACTTCAACATCAGCTTCTGTGCATAAGAAACGAAGCATTTCCTTTAAAATAGCCTGTTCAAAATAGCATCCCAGATAAGTTGCAGTTCCTTTGCCATACTGATTATGAGTAATAGCAGCATAGCTGCCCCATTGACGATGGTCGTAAGAGGCGAGAACTTTGGCGGTAGTAGGCTGCAACAATTCCATCCAGTAATGTACACAATCTTTTGTAATATCATCAGATGCATTGTCAGAAATATCGTTTGCTATCTGTGAAATAGCAAAACTTGTCAGACCAACATGAATCGCATCGGTAAACTGGTCATAGGTCATACCGAAACATTCGGTCAATCCATGAGGTTGGTCATCGGCATAAATTTTTAACATAGAATCGGAAAAAGCAGTTTTAAAGGTAGAAAGTAAATGTCCACCTTCTTTTACATAATTTTTCAAAGCATTTATCAGTGCATCAGAGGCGCTGTAAAGAGCCGGAGTGATAATTATTTTGTATTGACTAAATAAGTCAGTATCGTATTCGGATAAAATATCACACTCAATATTCAACTGATAAAGGGCATCATAAAGCCATCTAACGACATCGTTGTAATCGAAGTTGGAGTTTTCTTTTATTTTAAACCACTGTAATCCGGTTAAAGCTTCGTTTGATAAAAGCATGGCAACCGGAGCTTTTTTCTGAAGATTTTTCAAGTGACTGCCATAGTCAACGAAATCTTTACCAATCTGGCAAGCTTCTTTGTAGGTTGCATTTTCTTTCAGATTGTGGCTTAATACACCTTTCCAGTAGGATTCAATCGCATTGTGAATGGAGTGCCAGTGCCAGTACATCACAGAGTTGGAGCCGGAAGCCAGATGGCTGAATGCCTGCATGCGAAGTTGTCCCGGATAATGCAGCCAGCCGTGATTTCCCTGTGCTTCGGTTTCCAGAATTAAGTAGTTGTCTTTCTTGATAGAACGGGCAATCGCACCGCCTAAACTGATTTCAGCACCGGTCAAATCCTGAGCCGATGGATGGTAAACATCAAATCCTGCTACGGTCAATGGCTTTGCTGCTTCCCATTGATTCACTTCGGACTGTAAGCCGTAGGAATAGCCACGCCAGCTATAATCGAAGTTCTGTGTGATGAACTGATCCGGACGAGCATATTCTTTTACAATTGCACATTGCCATGCAAGAAAATCGGTCACTAATTTACGTTGAAACTTCTGATATTCGGCACCCAGAGAGCCATTTATCGTACCGCGTACATCTGGGAAATCTTCCCAGGCATTGATGCGGTTACTCCAATAATCCAGACCAAATTCATGATTCAAGGCATCCAAATCGTTGTGGAAAATCTCTTTTAAGTATTCTACGAATTTTGCTTGTGCGTAGGAACTGCAGGTATCGTAGGATTTGGTTTCGTTATCAAGCTGGAAACCAATGATATGCTTATATGGTTTTACTTCTTCCATCAGTTTTCGAATGATGATTTCTGCATGTTTCAAATACATCGGGTGTGTAATGTCCATATTCTGACGATGTCCGTAAATGCTTTCACCATCGTGTGTTAAAGCAAGAATATCCGGATATTTAGCAACGAGCCAGGTCGGGACCGCATAAGTCGGTGTTCCCACAATTACCTGAATGCCATGTTTCTCGGATGCTTTTAACATTCGGTGCAGATGTGTGAAATCAAAAACACCTTCCTGTGGTTCCCAGGTACTCCAGGTGGATTCTGCGATGCGGATAACATTCATATTCGCTTTTTTCATCATTTCCATGTCTGTTTCGATTCTGTCATACGGCAGATATTCATCATAATATGCAGCCCCGAATAATAACTTATCAGTTTTCATAACCCCATTCCTTTCTTTTATCCATCTTGAATAAAATCCCCAATTCCAAATTGTTTATATTTCCTATTGAAATCCATCTGCGCAACTGTTACTCTAATATCAGAGCAACCGCTTGCGCAATCGTGTTAAAAAGATTATAACATGAAAAAACAAATTGGTAAAGAGATAGATTTGTTACGCGCAAAGAAGCGTGCGGTGTGCAGAAATGAGGAATGAGATGGATGAGAAAAATCTGACAATCGGGGATATTGCGAGAGAATTAGGGGTGTCGAAGACCACCGTTTCCAGAGCGATTTCAGGAAAAGGAAGAATTGGAGCAGAAACAAGAGAAAAAGTTCTGCAATATATTGAAGAACACAATTACAGACCGAATGTAATTGCCAAAGGTCTTGCTCAGTCCAGAACTTTTAATATCGGATTGGTTATGCCGGGCGACTATAATGTGGTAGAGCTTCCCTTTTTCCAGAACTGTATGTTAGGAATTAGTAAAGTGGCTTCCTCAATGGATTATGATGTGCTGATTTCTGTTGTAACAGCGGAAGATATTTCCCAGTTACAGCGTGCGGTTATCAATCACAAGATAGATGGTGTAATTTTGACAAGAACGTTAGTAGAAGATGCACCGGCGAAATATTTGAAAGAAATGCAGATTCCTTTTGTGGCAATCGGTAGTACTGAAGACCGTTCTATTATTCAGATTGATAACGACCATCGCAGTGCCTGTCGGGAACTTACGGAGAAGTTGCTTACACAGGGCATCAGAAAAATTGCTTTGATTGGTGGAAACCAGAGTTATATGGTTACCAAAAACCGACTGGGCGGTTTTATGGAGGCTTATACAAGGCAGGGACTTGAGCTGGAGAAAGAACATATTTATTTGGATGTGGAAGATGGTGCAATGGTAAAAGAATTGGTGCAACGCATGATTAAGGAAGGCATAGAGTGCATCATTACAATGGATGATTACCTGTGCAGCTGTGTTTTAAATACATTACAGCAGTTACAGATTCATGTGCCGGAGCAGGTAAAGGTTGCTTCATTCTATGACAGTTCTTTTCTGGAAAATCATGTGCCATCAATTACTTCTATTCAGTTTGATGTAGAGGAACTTGGCAGAATGACTTGCAAAACATTGCTCGGCATGATTGAAGGAGAAGCAGTACCGGAGAAATCTTTATTAGGGTATGAGATTTCTTTGCGAAATTCAACCGAAAAAACAGTTCTTGTGCAAAATAGATAATTTTGAAATAGATAAATAGTCAAATATTACTCATTGACAATTAGGGTACTGTTTGGTATTCTAAATACATGAACAACCGATTGCGCAAAACGTAACACAAAAAGTTGTCGAAACGTAGCGATATAAAAGCTCAACCGTTTGCGCATTTGGAATAGAAAACGACACAAAAATAGAAAAATAAATTAAAATGGAGGGTATCATGGAGAACAAGTTTATTGTCAACATCATCCATCGTCCGGAAATGGTTCCTGAGTATGCAGAGAAAGTAACCGGACACGGCAAAGAAGAGGATATCGGAAGAAAAGCACTGCTGACCGAATCACTCGACATTTTCAAAACACAGCAGGAAATCGCACATAAGAATGGACTCAAAACTACCATTCAGATGACTTATGCTTCCTTGTTTAATGACGAAGCAGTTGAACTTGCAAAAGCAGATCATGAGAAATACGGAGATGAAATCGCTTTATCTTTGCTTGGATTACCATGTGAAGAGTTCCGTGCAAAGTATAAAACAAAAGATTTCTGTATCTGGATGTTCTCTATGGAAGATAAAAAAGCCATCGTAGATGACGTTTTTGGTAAATTCTATGATCGTTTTGGCTTCTATCCGGAATCAACAGGTTCCTATTATATGGATGCAGAATTGATTAACTATATTAAAGAAAAATATCCAATGGTAAAATGTGCAGTAGCAACCTGTTGGGAAGAAGGTCCGAAAGCATACCATACATGTAACAATTCATGGTATACATTCATGGATGGTGGCCCTTGGGCTCCTTGGATTCCAAGTAAACAGAACGTACATGCACCGGCAGCAAATGAAGCAGAAGACAGTGGTATTGTAGCAATCCCTCATTTGTCCCGTGACTTACTTGCATGTTACGATGGAAATGGTTCTAACTTCGGAACACATCCACAGAATGTACTTCGTAGTATGAGCTATGATTCCAAGACTTGGGAATATCCATATTTATACAACCTGATTGACCAGTATCGTGACCTTGCAAAATACAACAACGGTTATGCTTACAATATGATGTTTGTTGGACCAGGCTGGATGAACAAGATGGGACGTTGGGAAGCTCCATATGAATTACTTCTGAAATCTTATGAAGATGGTATGGCTTACTACGGACAGTTGAAAAAAGAAGGCAAACTGGATGATATGACAATGGCTGAGTTCGCTGATTACTATCGCCAGAAAAAGACATTAACTGAGCCGGAATGTGCTCTTTGGAGAGATATTTTATACGGATCTGACAAACAGTTATTCTGGTACTGTGACCCATTCATGCGAGTTTGTGCAAACATGGATCAGGGTGGTGCAATCGTTGATCTTAGACCATATGCAGCTAAACTGGAATGGCCGGTTGGTATCGGTACAAAACATGTAACAGATGCTTCTTATCCTTTCCTGATTCAGGAAAAATACAGAGCAGGTTACTTCACTCACTATGCAGGCGAAGGTACTGTAAGAAGTGCGAAGTTAACTTACAAGGGCGAAGAGGTTGACTTGTGTCTGTGCAGAACAAAAGCACACTTCTCACAGGAAGGAAATACAAGAATCTTAACACTTGACCCGGTAGATATCGAATTCTATGATTTGACTGTAAAATTACAGACAAAGATGTATTTCGAAGAAGGAAGCTCCAATATTAAGATTGAAAGAACTATTTTAGAAATGAGCGACCCTACTGCAGAAGTAGAAATCAATGAATATATGGTAGCTTGCTACGGTACAACAGAATACTCTGAAGACATGAGTAATATCACATTGACATGTACCGATGGTACAAACAGCAAAGAAATCAAATACGCATACAAATGTCGTGAAGAACAGATGGAAGGCGCAACAGAAGTTATCTCTGTTATCCCTGAAATCGAAACAAGAGTTTCTTTAAGCTGTGAGAAGAAGGATGCAGTTGGTTACATTAAAGAAGGTTATGCATTCTCACCTATGTTTACATTAGGCTACACAACCAAGTTGAAAGATAAGGAGGTATTTGCAACATGGCTCAATCTGGCAAAGGCAAATTAAATTATAGATGTCCCTCCTGTTTTATGAGAGATTTGGATATCGATATGTTTTATGATAAAGAGAAAAAGGAATATCACTGTATCCGTTGTCAGTATGTTGGAACAGAAGAAGATGTTCTGGAGAAAAATGAATTAGTAAGATTTCGTTATAAAGACGCTATGAAACGTTTTACGAAGTTTGACTTTGACTAAGCAGCAGAAATTGTTTTGGAGAAGGTATATGGAATATATTAAAGGAATGGATATTTCAACCCTGAAAGAAGTAGAAACTCTCGGTGGAAAGTTCTATGACAAGGGTGAAGAAAAAGATGTTCTTGATATTTTAAAAAGCTATGATGTCAATTATGTACGGCTTCGTCTTTGGAATGACCCTTATTCCGAAGACGGGAAACCGTATGGTGCCGGCACAAACGACCTGCCTGTTACAATAGAGCTTGCCAAAAGAGCTCTGGCAAAAGGCATGGGATTTCTACTTGATTTGCATTACAGTGATTTCTGGGCAGATCCGGGTAAACAGCGTGTGCCGAAGGCATGGAGAGGCATGAATGAAGAACAGCTTGAACAGGCGGTCTATGATTTTACCAAAGAAACATTGGAAGCGTTGAAGGCAGCAGATGCGTATCCAACTATGATTCAGGTTGGTAATGAAGTGACAAATGGTCTGCTCTGGCCTTATGGTAAGGTGCCGAATTACGATAATATTGCAAGATTTATCAGTTCCGGTATCCGGGCAGTCAGAGCGGTAGATAAAGAAATGCCGATTATGATTCATCTGGATAATGGTGGAAATAATGCATTGTATCGTGAGTGGTTCGATCACTTTATAGAAAAAGGTGATGACTTCCAGATTATCGGATTATCCTATTATCCGTTCTGGCATGGTTCTTTGGATGACCTCAGCAATAACATGAATGATATTGCAGTTCGCTACGGTAAAGAACTTGTAGTGGCAGAAGTTTCTATGGGATATACTATGGAAGATTATGCTTCTTATGAAAAATTAGAGCCGCATGAACGCAAAGGTATGGCAACCAAACCGGAGCTGGTAGAGAAGATTGAATATCCGATGACCAAGGAAGGCCAAAAGGCATTCTTAGAAGACTTCTTTAGCAGAATCGAAGCTGTTCCGGAAGGAAAAGGCAGAGGCTATTTCTACTGGGAAGCAGCATGGATTCCGGTAGCAGGTTCCGGCTGGGCAACGGATGAAGCACTTACTTTTATAGAAGAAAAAGGCCCATGCGGTAACGAATGGGCAAATCAGGCATTGTTTGATTATGATGGTAATGCACTTCCTGCACTTGAAGCAGTCAGAGATTATATGCCAAAAGCATAATACCTTAAAAAGGTTATGTGTTAACGGCTTATATCTCTGACAGTAGCAGTAGAGCTTCTTAAAATAAGCTGCGGGCGCAGCATGGTTTTACAGATAGATGTGTGATTGATTAAGGAATGAAGGGTGAAATAACCACTTCTTCCAAGTTCAATTCTATCTTGTCTTATGGTTGATAAAGGTGGTGTCAGTTTGGCGGAGATGGGAATATCATCGAAGCCAACGACACTGATATCTTCCGGAACGCGGAATCCGCGTGTCTGACATTCGGCAATGACACCGGAAGCAATTAAATCATTACCACATAAGATAGCGGTAGCACCTTGGGCAAGAAGGCTTCCAAGGTATTCTTTGGCACAGTCTGCTGCATAATAACCATATGGCATCAATTCTTCTTTTACCGGAAGATTATGAGCGGTCAGACTGTCTATATAAGCTTGTCTGCGTTGCTCAGATATCATGGAATGAGCGGAACCATTTAGGAAGGCAATGGTTTTATGACCCAGTGCGGCCAGATGATCAATAGCATCATCGATACCTTCGAAACTGTCTGTTCCGACATAGCATACGTTAGGATTTTTTTTAACATAATTGTCAAGCAAAGTAGTCGGTATTGTTGTTGTATTTAATTGTGCAATCCAGTCATCCTGTAATGCAAAGCCGACGAAGAAAGCACCCACATAACCGTGCTTTAACATATAGGTATCATATTTCTGGGTGGACTGAAATAAAGGCGTGACAGGTGTAATGGTAACATCATACTGCTCTTTGAATGCAGACTGTTTGAAACCGAGTACAATGTCATAACCAAATTGATCTGGATTTTCATATTCCATATTTTCAATAAAAAGGCAAAGCTTTCGATTGGTTTTGGAGCGCATCTGCTTGGTGGTATATCCCATTTCTACGGCAGTATCCAGAACGGTTTGACGAAGTTGTTCACTAATGTCACTGGCACCATTTAATCCTTTGGAAACGGTGCTGACAGAAATGCCGAGTCGATTTGCAATATCTTTAATAGTAGCCATTGTTTTATTCCTTATCCTATTTTTTTGTGGGGACATATAAATAATAAGATAGTAGCAAGAATTATAAGTAATTTAATTATCATTTAATTATTTAAGTATAGCTTAAAGTATAGCGAATTGAAAATGATTTTTCAAGAAGAAGGAAACAAACAAAATTTATTTCATAATTTGTTTCATAATAATTGTTTGAAATATACAAAAAGATATTATATTATATGGCTATTTTGGCAAAAATAAGTTCAAAATTAAAGCAACAGTTGACAAAATGGTGTCAAAAGTGTTAAATTTAACTCAGATACGAAAGTTTACGAAAACTTAATCGCTATAAAATTTTCGTAAAAGGTTCGCAATGGGGGACATAAAAGTGGGAGCAAAACCATTAACCAGAGGAGCAGGCATATTATTATCTATTTCAAGTTTGCCATCATCTTATGGAATTGGCACATTTGGAAACGCCGCTTTCAGGTTTGTAGATTTACTGGCTGATTTAAAACAGAAATATTGGCAGATTTTGCCGATGGGACCAACCAGTATTGGTGATAGTCCATTTCAGTCACTATCTGCATTCGCCGGGAATCCATATTTTATTGATTTGGACGACCTGATAGCAGAAGGGTTATTACAGCAGGAAGAAGTTGCTGCTTATAACTGGGGAAGCAATGATGCGAATGTAGATTATAGTATTTTGTATGAAAACAGATTTTCTGTTTTGAAATTGGCATTCGAACGGTTTAAACGGGAAGATGCCGCATATAAAGAGTTCTGTGAACAGGAACAAGATTGGTTAGAAGATTATAGTTTATTTATGGCGCTGAAGGAATTCTTTGGAAACAAGGCATGGGACCAGTGGGATAAGGCTTTGAAAGACAGAGAAGAAACAGCACTGCAGGAATATAGTGAAATTCTGAATGAACAGAGAACTTTCTGGAAGTTCTGTCAATATGAATTTTTCAAGCAGTGGAATGCACTTAAGAAATATGCAAACCGTAAAGGGGTGCAGATGATCGGCGATATGCCTTTCTATACCGCATATGATAGTGCAGATGTATGGGCACATAGAGAAAACTTTCAATTAGATAAAGAAGGTGCAATGCACCGGGTAGCAGCAGCTCCGCCGGATGCTTTTTCCATGAAAGGACAGGTATGGGGCAATCCATTGTATGACTGGAATCATATGGAACAGGATAAATTCTCCTGGTGGCAGAAAAGAATGGAACAATATGCTGCAATGTATGATGTAATTAAACTGGATCATTTTAATGGTATTGTGAAATATTACAGTATGCCAGTTGGAAAAAATGATGCCAGAGATGGCAAGTGGGTAAAAGGGCCGGGCAAAAAACTGGCAGATGTACTTGTTAAAGCTGCAGATAATAAACAGATTATTGCAGAAGATATTGGAGCCGTAATACCAGCAGTCAAGAAGCTGGAACAAAAATATGACTGGTATGGCATGAAAGTAATGCTATTTGCTTTTGATGGTGATGCGGGCAATGAACATCTTCCACATAATTATACAGACACACAACTTGTTGTTTATGCCGGAACACATGACAATGATACGATTGTTGGATATTATCGTGATAAGACAGAATATGAACTGGCATACATGTATTCTTATTTGGATGTGAATAAGAAAGAAGATATCGCAGATGCTGTTATCAGAGAAGCTTATTCCTGTATTGCAGATGTTGTTATTTTACAGATGCAGGATATTTTAGAACTTGGTAACGAAGCAAGAATGAATCAACCATCTACGGTAGGGACAAACTGGAAATGGCGTATTTTAAATAATTCGCTTACCGAAGAAAGAAGAAACTGGATTAGGACATTGACAGCGCTTTATAAGCGGTAATGATGGTATAAGATGCGGCAACGCATTTTATATAGAAACAAATTAAGTAACAAAGAAAGAGAGAGGAAAAAGTTATGAAGAAGAAAGTATTAGCAGCATTACTTACAACAGCAATGGTTGCTACAACTCTTGTTGGATGTGGTTCTGAAACAGCAGAAACTCCAGCAGCAGAAACAACAGAAGAAGCAGCTCCTGCAGAAGAAGAAGCTCCAGCAGAAGATGCAGCAGCAGAAGAAACAACAGAAGCAGCTACAGAAGATGCAGCAGCTGATCCAGTTGCTAACTTAATCGCAGCAACAACAGATACTGTAGTTCTTACAGTATGGGCATCTGAAGAAGATCAGGAACTTACAACTACTTTGATTGAAAACTTCAAAGCAGCTTATCCAGATGTAACATTCGAAATTACATTAGGTGCTGAATCTGAATCTACAGCAAAAGATACTATTTTAACAGACGTTGAAGCAGCAGCAGACGTATTCGCATTTGCTGATGACCAGATTAACGACTTAGTTAAAGCTGGCGCACTTCAGCCTGTATCTGCTACTTACACATATGATGTAGCAGCAGCAAACGTAGCAGGTTCTGTAGAAGCAGCAACTGTAGATGGTACTTTATATGCTTATCCTATGACAGCTGATAACGGATACTTCATGTTCTATGATGCATCTGTATTCACAGAAGATGATGTTAAAACATTAGATGGTATGTTAGCAGCAGCAGAAGCAGCTGGTAAGAAAGTAGCTATGGATATCTCCAATGGTTGGTATATCTACTCCTTCTTCCAGGGCGGTGGCTATGAATTAACATTGAACGAAGATGGTTCTAACACATGTACATGGAATGCAGAAGGTGCAACAGATGTAGCTCAGGCTATCATGGATGCATGTGCAACAGGTACATTAGTTGATATGAGTGATGAAGAAATGGCAACAGCTATCGCAGAAGGTACTGTAGCAGCAGCTGTAAACGGTACTTGGAGAGCAGAAACAGCTCAGGATGCTTGGGGCGAGAACTACGCTGCAACAAAACTTCCTACATTTAACGTAGCTGGTACAGAATGCCAGATGTCTTCTTACTCAGGATACAAATTAGTAGGTGTTAACCCATATTCTCAGAATGTAGGTTGGGCTATGTTACTTGCTGAGTACTTAACAAATGAAGAATCTCAGGCAGCTAGATTTGAAGCTAGAGGACTTGGACCTGCTAATACAGCAGCAGCAGCTTCTGATGCAGTTCAGGCTAACCCAGCAATCGCAGCTCTTGCAGAGCAGGCAGCTTACGCTACACCTCAGCGTGTTGGTGGTAACTTCTGGACTCCAGCAGAAACATTAGGACAGATTTTAGCTTCCGGTAATCCAGATGGAACAGACCTTCAGACAGTACTTGATACTACAGTAGAAGGTATCACTGCTCCAATCGAATAATTCATTGGACTGACGGTAGTAAATAGTTAACTAAATACCCCACATCCACAAGAATGTGGGGTATTTTTTTAAAAAAAGTGGCGCATAATAAGTGGGTATCACGCAAAAATAACTCTGAGAGGAGTTTTATATGATGAATAAACTTAAATCATTTGGAAATTATTTTAAAGATTTTGGAACAGCAGTAGTAAAAGGTGATATTTGGGTTAAGTTATCTCTTTTTATCATGGGCGCAGGTTACATAGCCAGAAAACAGGTTATTAACGGCTTAATCATGATTGCATTAGAAGCTGTTTTTGCTGTCATGTGTGTATTCTATGCAGCACCAAATTTAGCCAAATTTGGCACGTTGGGAACCGTTCAGTTTGAGCAGGTTTTTGACCCATTAACGTTGACCAGTACAGTAAATGATTATGATAACTCATTCTTGATTCTATTGAATTCCATTATTTCGTTATTCATAATCCTTGCTTTTATCTTAGTATATATTGCAAACATCAAAGCAGTGTATCGTTTGCAGAAACGCAAAGAAGAATGTCATCACATCAATACCTTCAGAGAAGACATCAAAGCGTTATTTAATGAAAAATTTCATATTACTTTATTAACATTACCATGTATCGGTGTTGTTCTTATGAATATTATCCCGATTCTGGTATTGATTGCGATTGCATTTACAAATTATGACCAGAATCATATGCCACCAAGTGCATTGTTTACATGGGTGGGCTGGAAGAACTTTAAGTCGCTTTTCACAAACTCCACAACAGTAACCTTTGGTTATTCCTTTGGTAAGGTTCTTGTATGGACATTGGAATGGGCGTTCCTTGCAACCTTCACAACCTTTATTGGTGGTATTTTGATGGCACAGTTCATCAATAGCAAAAATACAAAATGGCCTAAAATGTGGAGAACATTATTCATGGTTGCGATTGCAGTACCACAGTTCGTAACATTACTGCTTGTTCGTAACTTCTTCGCAGATACAGGTATCGTAAATACAATCTGTTCTAATATTGGATTAACAGATTTCTTGAAAGATATTGGTCTGGTAAGTAGTCATCTGACTTATATACCATTCCTGACAAGTCCTGGATGGGCTAAAGTTATGATTGTAATTATCAATATCTGGGTTGGTATTCCTTATCAGATGTTGGTTGCAACCGGTGTGTTAATGAATATCCCGACAGACCAGATTGAAAGTGCAAGAATCGATGGTGCAAACAGATTTCAGATTTTTGTTAAGATTACAATGCCATACGTGCTCTTCATTACAGGTCCAAGTTTGATTACGGACTTTGTAAAGAATATTAATAACTTTAACGTTATTTATCTGTTAACACAGGATGTTTATGTTACATCTGACCAGTTGCTTGCAAACTCCAATGCAAAAGAAGTTGACTTGCTTGTTACATGGTTGTTCCGCTTGACAAATGAATATTACAACTACAAGATGGCATCTGTTATCGGTATTATTGTATTTATTATCTGTGCAGCGTTTACTTTAATAACCTTTACACAGATGATTAAAGGCAACAGAGAGGAGGATTTCCAATAATGAAAAAGACAGTAGGATTTGTTACAAGACATTTATTTTTGGCGTTCCTCGTAGTGATATGGTTGATTCCGATTCTTTGGTTAGTAGTTACATCCTTCAGTGGATATAGAGGAATTAATACAGCACACTTCTTCCCAGAGACATGGTCCTTAGATAATTACAAGGCATTGTTCTTTGAACCGGATTCTGTTGTGCAGTATGTAGCATGGTTTAAAAATACTTTGATTATTGCGATTTTTACCTGTATTATTTCTACTATTTTCGTATTGATGGTAAGTTATACAATGAGCTGTCTGCGATTCAAAGGTAGAAAAGGATTAATGAGCTTTGGTATCATTTTAAACATGTTCCCTGGCGTATTATCCATGATTGCGGTATATTTCGTAATGAAATCTTTAGGACTTACAAACAGTCACTTAGGTATGATTATTGTATATTCCGCCGGTTCCGGTCTGGGATACCTGATTACCAAAGGTTTCATGGATACAATTTCGGTATCTCTTCGTGAAGCTGCAAGACTTGAAGGTGCTTCCGAAGCAACCATTTTCTTACGGATTATTATTCCGTTATCAAGACCAATGATTGTTTATACCGTTATTAACTCTTTCCTGGTACCTTGGGGTGACTTCGTACTTGCGAAATTGATGTTAAACTCCGGTATTTCAACAGACTGGACAATTGCAATCGGTCTTTTCAATATGTTAGGTAGATCCTTGATTAACAAATACTTCTCAATCTTCTGTGCGGGCGGTGTTATCGTTTCTATTCCGATTTCTATCTTGTTCGTATTGATGCAGAAGTTCTATGTAGAAGGTGTAACCGGTGGTTCTGTAAAAGGTTAATGATTGCATCTTAAAGGTAAAAATAGAATGCAGGCTGTCTTAGGGCGGTCTGCATTTTTTGAATCAAAGGGAGAGTGTGAAATGATGAAGAAAAAAATGGCAGGGCTTTTGTGTGCCTGTATGATACTTCCGACATTCCTTACGTCATGTGGAAAGGAAACCGGAACAGAAAGCACGGCAGATGCGGTGGCAGCTGAGGATGGAGCAGAAGATACGGCAGATGCGGTGGTAGCTGAGGATGCCGCTGAAAGCGTAGACATAACGGATACAATTCCGCTGAATATAGTAGATGATAATTATCGTACCTATTATGAGGTTTTTGTGTATTCCTTCTGTGATAGCGATGGAGACGGTATTGGAGATATTCAGGGGCTTATTTCCAAACTGGATTATATCAATGACGGTGACGATACAACAGATAGCGATTTGGGATTTAATGGTATCTGGCTGATGCCGATAAATCCATCCCCTACATATCATAAGTATGATGTGATGGATTATTATGAGATTGATCCGGCATATGGTACATTAGATGATTTCAAACAACTTATAGAAGAGTGTGATAAACGTGGAATCAAAGTCATTATGGATTTGGTGCTGAATCATTCTTCTTCTCAGAACCCTTGGTTTTTAGAGGCTTACAGTTATTTGCAGGAGCTTGGTGATGGCGAACCGAATGTGGAAGAGTGTCCGTATTTTGAATATTATCATTTTTCTAAGGAAAAAGGTGCAGGCTGTTATGAAGTGGCAGGAACAGACTGGTATTATGAAGCACAGTTCTGGAGTGAAATGCCTGATTTAAATCTGGATTGCGAACCCCTTCGGACAGAAATTCAAAGTATAGCGGAATACTGGCTGGATATGGGCGTAGGAGGCTTTAGACTGGATGCAGTGAAAGAATATTACACCGGAAGTCCACAGGCGAATATAGACTTCTTAAACTGGTTTCAGGGCATTGTAAGAGCAAAGGATGAAGATGCGTATCTGGTTGGCGAAGCATGGCTTGCTAT
This sequence comes from Lachnospiraceae bacterium, assembly GCA_017623295.1. Lineage (GTDB taxonomy): Bacteria > Bacillota > Clostridia > Lachnospirales > Lachnospiraceae > UBA3282. The sequence continues at coordinate 57,128 of JAGAPK010000062.1, forward strand.
GACCGATTATGCGCAGTATTACAGCAGTGGCATTGATAGTGTATTCAATTTTGCGTTCGCAGACAAAGAAGGAATTATTTCTAAGGTTGTCAGAGGGGGCTCGGCAAGCAGTTATGGAGAAGCTGTTGCATCCTTAGAGGATACTTTTGGAAAATACAATGAAAATTATATTGATGCACCATTCTATACTAATCACGATATGGGAAGAAGTGCCGGATATTATGCAGGTGATAATTCGGAATATCAGACCAAAATAGCAGGTGCCATGAACTTATTTATGAATGGCTCAGCATTTGTATATTACGGTGAGGAGTTGGGAATGAAGGGCTCCGGTAAAGATGAAAATAAGCGTGCACCAATGTATTGGAGTATGAATGCAGATGCGGAAGGTATGTGTGATGGACCGACGGACATGGATAATGTCAAAATGAAGTTTGAGAGTCTGGAAGAACAGCAGCAGGATGAAGGTTCTATCTATAATTACTATAAAAAAGCAATTAAGATCAGAAATCAGAATCCGGAAATTGCAAGAGGCGATGTAGAGTATATGGAAGAATTATCCGGTGAAACATTCTGTGTTCTGAAAAAGACTTATGAAGAGTCTGAAATTATATTACTTTTCCATCTGGGTGCTGAAACAGAAGAAATTGATTTGTCTGGTGTTACTGTGAATGGAAAAGAAATTTCGTCAGAGAGTATTCGTGGCACATTAGAAAGCGGCGAAGAGAAAATAGCTATGACAGAAACAAAAGTAAGTATGCCGGGATATTCCGTGCTTGTATTGAAATAAAGAATAAGGACAGCCTGGCTGTCCTTATTCTTATGGCAAAACAAAATCCCCGAAGTTTTCTTCGGGGATTTCGTTTTGTGTAAAAGGGGAATTCTTCCGGAATTGCTATTACCGACTTGACTTCCGTAATCAAGTCTATAAATAATATACTTTTTTATTGCCTTTTAGTCTACGAATATATTGCGAAAATCTAACACTATATTAGCATAACGTGTAAAAAAAGAGGGAATTTGCTCGTAAACGGAGTAAAAAACTAACAATATAATGCATTTTGTTGTATATATTTGGAATATAGTGTCAAACGTAATATAAAATTTGATTTTTTAGTCTGATTATGATAGCATAAAAAATTGGGGAGTTTACTAAGAAAGAGAGGCATTTAAGATGAACAACAATAGTATAAACAGCCCGGCAGAGGCGATAGAAGCAAATATTAATGGTGGTGTCGTAAAAGCAAATTTGCCACTGGGAAAAATGATTTTGTTAGGTATTCTGGCAGGTGCATTTATTGCGATTGGTGGTGCCAGTAGTAATGTGGCAGTACACAGTATCAGTGATGTGGGACTTGCAAGAACTTTGGCAGGTGCTATTTTCCCGGTAGGACTTATGATGATTGTGTTGGTTGGTGGCGAACTTTTTACCGGTAACTGTCTACTTATCATGGGTGTGCTTGATAAAAAGGTGACATGGCTTCAGATGGCGAGAAATCTTTGTGTTGTCTATCTGAGTAATCTGGTTGGTTCATTGATTATTGATGCACTTGTTTTTTACAGCGGACAGTATGATTACACAGGAGGTCTGCTTGGTGCCTATACGATTAAAGTAGCTTTGGCGAAAGCAACCATTTCTCCGTTAAAAGGTTTTACATCCGGTATTATGTGTAACATTCTGGTATGTGTAGCGATTTTAGCAGCGGCGGCAGCAAAAGATGCAACCGGTAAAATCTGGGCAATCTTTTTCCCGATTCTTGCATTCGTAGCATCCGGTTATGAGCACTGTGTAGCAAATATGTATTATATTCCGGCAGGTATGTTTGCTGCATCCAATCCGGATTATGTAGCAAAAGCAGAAGAGGTTTATGGAATTACGGCACAACAGATAGAATCATTGAACGTAGGTGGAATGATTCAGAACTTGATTCCTGTTACGCTTGGTAATATTGTAGGCGGTTCGGTATGTCTTGGTATTTTATGCTTCTGCATTTATCGTATTAACTGGAATAAGAAAGCAAAATAAGATAAAAACTTATAGAAATAAGTTGTAGAAAAGAAGATTGAACATAAAAAGAGGAAACAAAGCGTTTCCTCTTTTTGCATTTCTGAAAAATTGTAAATTCATTATAAATCCAGATAATTTCTTTGTTTCTGAATGTCTTCCGGAATATCAGCACCGAGATTTTTAATCTTCTGGAACAAGTTGTTCATATGATGTATCTTCTGTCCAAGTTTAATATCATAACGATCCATCATGTCTTTGTATAATGGGTTGGCTTTCAGCTTGTTACGAATTTCTTTTGCAAACGGACAGTAAGTAAACAGAATCGTACGAGCTACCTTGTTCAAACGAGGAGAACCGGCTCCTTCGTAAATAATCCAGGAACAGTAGTCACGAATGAACATTTCTTTGAAGCTGTTCTTTGCTTTCTGCATACTGAGTTTAACTTTATCCTTGGCATCTGCAGACAAATCTCTGTTTTTCTTATAGAACTGAATGTAATCAAAGTATTCGCTGGTAAGGGAAGCATCGGAAACGTCGTTCCAACGTGCACCCTGAATACGTTTACACATTTCCCAACGATACTCGCCGGTCATACGGACAATCAGATTGTTTAAGTCTTCCATCTGGAAAATAGAAACCATCATACGGGATGGAGTAGTACGTTTTCTACCTTCAATTTCCTGCCACATTACGCCTCTGATACCAATGTTTGGCATAAGGATTACATCCGGAAGAACTTCAACGCTGATATATTCTTTACCAATTCCTAAATCTGGATTGGTATAAATTGTGTCACGATAGAAAGCACTGAAATCCGTTGAACGGATGTGGTCAAGGCTTTCTTTGACTTTGGCAGCGGTTACCAGAGAAGTCGGAAGCTCCTTCAAAATATTATGCTCTGAGAAAATCGGGCTGAATGTACTGATACGGCCGAAGGTCATTTTGTTTACGCTGGTAAACATGTTGTCAATTTCAAAAGTAGCACGCTGTTTTTTATCATTCAGCATAGTAGTTTCTTCACCGGCAGATATTTTACCGGTTACTTTTAATTCATGTACATATGCTGTATAGTCGTTATCAAATTCGTTACGGCTCGGTGCTTTGCGACCATCATAAACTGCTCTCAACCATTCATAAATGGTATATACGTTTTCATCCGGATTACTTGGCAGTTTGTCTACAATGGAGTACAGGTAAGCAGCATTATCCATTCCGGCAAGTTGTTCGTCGATGTAACCGAAGTTGAAGAACATTAGAATGATTTTTGGCACGCTGTAATCGCTGACACTCTTGAAAAAGACCTGTTTGTAAACCTGATAAAAGAGTTTTGTCATACCAAGACGAAGTTTTCTTGAAGAATCGTCTGTACTGTTTTTATCCTGCAATTTACGATATTGATTAACGGCATTTTTAAATTTCGTGGTAAGTTCTTCATCACATTCTGCATAAGCGAGAATGGTATTTAAGGAATCTACGATTTCCGGTGTATCGTCGGTAGAAGTTGTTCCTTCGCTGTCCGGATGATCTTCTATGTACTGACTGACAGAATTTAACTTATTACGATATTCCTGAACTCTGTTCTGGTACATTGTCTGGTCGATGAAGGATTGTCCTTCCAACTGAATCATCATTGTGCTGATAGCAGCAATAATGGTAGAAGAATCATCTGCATTTGGACCGATTCTGTAAATGATACTTGCATATAAGTCAAAGAAGTCCAGATGATTTTCGTTCATTAATAAGCTGGCAATTTCTGCTTTGTAATCATATAAAGCACGACAGACAGAAATGATATTATGTACATCCTCGCTACCTCTTAAAAGGAGTCCCAAAAGGAAATCTGTACTCTTGGATGAAGCAGCATTGCCTGCCAGCAATTTCTGGAACTGGTCATAGTATCCGTTGAGCCAGCTATGAATATCTTCTTCCAATACCAGTTCTGTTAAATTTTCAAGTCCCGGCAAAGCTCTTGGTGAAAGACCGTGTTTGTTACAAAAATCAATGTATTCAGAATAGCTATCGGTCAGATAGTGGTAGAAATTATCACAGTCAAATTTGGTTACTTCATATTGGTCAAGTATTTCATGTATCTGTCTGAAGAAAGAAGATACAATAAAGTTTGTTAAGTCTTTGTTTGCACGCAGAAGAGTAGTTAGTGAATTGCCGTTGCACGGATAAGAGGCAATTACTGCATCCTCTACTACGCTGTAAGAAATGAAATGTGAATCGGAGAAAACTTCACATACGCCGATAACATCTCCTTTGGAGAGGTAGTATTCGCCGCCTGGAAAAGTTGCACGGATGGATCCCTTCGCGATAACGTGCAGGGCAGTAAGTGCCTGTTCTTCCTGGATTAGTAAAGTTCCTGCCTTATATTCTTTTGCTGCCATATATACTCCCATCTAAACACTTCGTGTTTATCATTATTCTAAACGGAAAATCAAATGTCTGCGGTGCAACCGCTTGATTTTCTACTGATAAATTACATTATAGAACTATTGGCAAATAAAGACAAGGAATTATGACAATAATGTCAAGCGATTCGGCAATTTGCACAAGAACGGATGTGTGATTTTGTGCTGTACAATTAAAAAAAATATGATAGAATATTTTATGACATTCATGACGTTTTGAGGGAATTGGTTCGGAGAAGGAAAGGGTAGCTTATATGACAGCAGGAAAAGAAGACATTGCATATAGAAAGCAGGTTGTAAATGAATATAAGCCGGATGTGGAGAGATTGATTCGGTATCTTCCCTGGTTGGAAGAGAAAGCAGGCAGTGAAGTATCTGCAAACTTTACCGATTCTGGTATCGGGGAGAATTCCATTGCTTTTCCAGTGTATGATAGCACTTTGATGAGTTTTATCAAAGAAGTGCAGCGGACAAAGCTGTTAGACCGGAATTATCCATACATCTATTCCCGTTATCGCATCCGTACTGTGCAGGATGAATTGCGTGTAATTGTGAGCGCGGATATTACACAGATGGATGTTTTGAAGGGTATTTTGTCCAAATATGTTATGGGTGGTATGACCAAAGGTAAATTATGGACAGAAGCAGTACATAACCGGGTTTTCTGGTATGTAATCCGGAAGATGAAGGAAAATCTGGAATACTGGGATGTTCCAATGTAATAGAGAAGTTTTGGGAGAGCGTATGGGAGAGAAATCAGTACAGAAGAAACAATATATTTTGGAGAAAGCGCGAGATGTTTTCATGGAAAAAGGATTTAAGAGCGTTACCATGAAAGACATTGTAGAAGCTTGTGAAATCAGTCGTGGTGGTTTATATCTTTATTTTGGAAGCACAGAAGAAATTCTGTTGGAAGTGCTTAAGGCAGATGCAGATGAAGATGATGATGTTTTCACAAACCGTATTACAGAAGATGATACAGCGGCGGATATTTTAACTTTATTCTTAAAAGAGCAGAAGAAAGAACTTTTGCGGAAAAAGAACAGTCTGACAGTAGCAATTTACGAATATTTTTTTATACATAAAGCTGACAAAAATAATATGCTGCGGAAACAGTTTGACTCGGGTGTGAAAGTCATTGAGAAACTGATTGGAGCAGGAATTGCATCCGGTGAATTTTATTGTGAGAATCCCAAAGGTGCTGCTAGCAATATTATGTATGTGTTGGAAGGATTGAAAATTAATTCACAGACAATGGGAATTACGGAAGAAATGGTAGACGAACAGCTTTTGTATATTATGGAAGGACTTATCATAGATATAGAATAGGTTGCATAGCAATATAAATCAGAAATCAGGTGAAGATGCTTTCGGAATGTCGGAAGCATCTTTCTTTGTGTATATCGAGAATTTGATAACAGAAAGTGAAATTGCGTACCGGCTGATACGACGATTGCATGCGTAGCATGAAGAATAAATGTTGTTTGCTTATTTTTAAATTACTATTGTGTATCAGCCATTAAAGGTGTAATATTAGTAATAGTGCACGAGTAATATTTATAAAATTAGGTTATTATACTATCTATAAAAAGAATATGAAAGATGGTATAATATGTATAAGAAAGAGAAAATTGTTACGGCTGATGAAAAGGAGGTTAGTGATATGAATACAAATGCTATGTCGTGTAGAAGACTAGATTTCTCTAAGATTAATAATCGTATTGTTGGAAATATTTCTTCAGAAGAAGCATTAAAAAATGTTACTCCGATTCAGTGGTCTGATGAAATTGTATCGGGAAAGAGGAAAGTAATTATAACGAAGGATAAAGGTATGGAGTAAATAGTAATGTGCAAGGTTGGAGATATTATTCTTGTTAATAGTTATGAAGATAGAAATAAAGTATTAAAAAGACATTCATTTATAGTGATTGATGATAAAGATGGTACTGTGGAAGGTTTGCCATATGATGTTGTATGCAATGTTTTGTCTTCATTTAAAAATGAGAAACAAAAGGAACGCAAACTTTTTTATCCGGGAAATTTTCCTATTGCAAATGATGATACTGTTACCGTTCCAGATAATGGGTTAGATGGATTTGTAAAAACAGATCAATTGTATTACTTTAAAAAAGATAAAATCAGTTATGATGTAATTGGATATATCAATCCTGAGGTATTGAATTGATATTTCAATTTATTGAAGAATCTGATTTTGAAATTGTGAATATTATAGATAATTTGTAGTGTATAGACCTACCTTAAAGTGTAGCAACTATTGTTTGCTACGCTTTTTTGTTAATAAGATTAAGAATCAGAAAATAAGGAGAAAAGATTTATGAAGGGGTTTAAGATTGCACCAGTTGCAGGTGTTATTTCTATTATTTTAGGGATTATTGGAATAGCCACAGGTATATATATTATTGGAACAATATTCGGTACTATTGGGGTAATCTTTGGACTGATAAGCTATGCTGATACAAAAAATACAGTGCTCTCTTATATTGGAATTTTTTTGTCAATGGCAGCAGTTGCTTGGACATGTATTTTTTATTATCTGTGGGCGGTTATTGGATAAAAAAGAAAACTTCGATTGAAATATAGAAAAGAATTTGGCATAATATATTTGTTGAGAAAAAATACTTTAAGGAGAACATTCATCATGGGAAACGTTAAACGTATTTATGTTGAAAAAAAAGAACCTTTTGCGGTGAAAGCAAGAGAGTTGAAAGAGGAAATCGGAAGCTATCTTGGAATTAACGGTGTGAAAGAAGTTCGTGTATTTATCCGCTATGATGTGGAAAATTTGTCAGATGCAATTTTTGAGAAGGCTTGTAAAACTGTATTTTCTGAGCCACCGGTTGATATTTTGTATCAGGAAACTATCGAAGTTCCGGCTGATGGTAAAGTATTCAGCGTGGAATTTTTACCGGGACAGTTCGATCAGAGAGCCGATTCCGCAGTTCAGTGTGTGAAATTTTTGAAAGAGGATGAAGAACCGATTATTAAAACAGCTGTTACTTATTTAGTAACAGGAACTGTTTCTGATGATGAATTTGAGAAAATAAAAGCATATTGTATCAATCCGGTAGATTCCAGAGAAACTGATATGGTAAAACCGGATACTTTGGTTACCGTATATGACGAACCGGCAGATGTTGCTGTATTTGATGGTTTCCAGTCTATGCCGGAAGCAGAGTTAAAGAAGTTATATGATTCGCTTGGTCTTGCAATGACCTTTAAAGACTTTTTACATATTCAGAATTATTATCATGGAGAAGAACACAGAGATCCGACCATGACAGAAATCCGTGTACTGGATACTTACTGGTCCGATCACTGTCGTCATACAACATTCTCTACGGAGCTTAAGGATGTTGCTTTTGACGAAGGTTTCTACAAAGCTCCGATTGAGAAAACCTATAAAGATTATCTTGCTACAAGAGAAGAAATTTTTGCAGGCAGAGAGGACAAGTTTGTCTGTCTGATGGATTTGGCTCTTATGGCAATGCGTAAATTGAAAAAAGACGGTAAATTAGATGACATGGAACAGTCCGATGAAATCAATGCTTGTTCCGTAGTTGTTCCGGTAGAAATGGATTATGGCAATGGTCCTGTTACCGAAGAGTGGCTTGTATTTTTCAAGAATGAAACACACAACCATCCGACAGAAATTGAACCTTTTGGTGGTGCGGCAACCTGTCTTGGCGGTGCGATTCGTGACCCGTTATCAGGACGTGGTTATGTTTATCAGGCAATGCGTGTAACCGGTGCAGCAGACCCAACCGTACCGGTAGCAGATACTTTGAAGGGTAAATTATCTCAGAAAAAATTAGTTCGCGGTGCAGCAAGCGGTTATTCTTCCTATGGTAACCAGATTGGTCTTGCAACCGGTCTTGTAAAAGAAATTTATCATCCGAACTATGTAGCAAAAAGAATGGAAATTGGTGCAGTTATGGGTGCAGCACCAAGAAAGAACGTTATTCGTGAAACTTCCGACCCGGATGATATCATTATCTTATTAGGTGGCAGAACCGGACGCGATGGCTGCGGTGGTGCAACAGGTTCTTCCAAAGTGCATACAGAAAGTTCCATTGAGACCTGTGGTGCTGAGGTACAGAAGGGTAATGCACCGACAGAACGTAAGATTCAGAGATTATTCCGCCGTGCGGAAGTAAGTAAACTGATTAAAAAATGTAACGATTTCGGTGCGGGCGGTGTGTCCGTAGCAATCGGTGAATTGGCAGACGGACTTGTAGTAGATTTGGATAAAGTTCCGAAGAAATATGCCGGTCTGGATGGTACAGAACTTGCCATTTCTGAATCACAGGAAAGAATGGCAGTTGTTGTTTCTCCAAAAGATGTAGATACTTTCTTGGGTTATGCAGCAGAAGAGAACTTAGAAGCAATCGCAGTAGCTGTTGTAACCAAAGAACCAAGACTGGTACTGAAATGGCGCGGTAAGGAAATTGTTAATATTTCCAGAGCATTCCTTGATACCAACGGCGCACATCAGGAAACTTCCGTAGCAGTTGATATGCCGGAAGAAAAGGACAATTACTTCAAGAAGATTGCTACACCGGAAGTAGCTGTTTTGGTAGAAAAGGGTGATGTGAAGAAAGCTTGGCTTGCCCTTTTGAATGATTTGAATGTATGTTCCCAGAAGGGACTTGTAGAAATGTTCGATGCTTCTATCGGTGCAGGTAGTGTTTATATGCCTTACGGTGGTAAGTATCAGCTAACAGAAACACAGGCTATGGTTGCTAAACTGCCTGTATTAAAGGGTAAGACAGATACGGTAACCATGATGAGTTATGGTTTTGACCCATATTTATCCAGCTGGAGCCCATATCATGGTGCAATCTATGCGGTAACAGAGTCTATGGCTAAGATTGTGGCAAATGGCGGCGATTATAAGACAATCCGTTTCACTTTCCAGGAATACTTCAGACGTATGAGTGAAGAAGCGAAACGTTGGAGTCAGCCTTTTGCAGCATTGCTTGGTGCTTATGATGCACAGATGGGTTACGGACTTCCTTCTATTGGTGGTAAAGATTCCATGTCTGGTACTTTCAATGATATTGATGTACCGCCGACATTAGTATCTTTTGCAGTGGATATTAGCAAGAAACAGAATATCATCAGTCCGGAACTTAAGAAAGCCGGAGATAAACTTGTTCGTTTCAGTATTGCAAAAGATGAATATGACTTACCGGTTTATGAAGAAGTTATGAAATTATACGATGGCATTCTTGCCCTGATGGCACAGGGCGTTGTTGCTGCCGCTTATGCGTTGGATGCAAAAGGTGTGGTTGCTGCTGTCAGCAAAATGGCATTTGGTAATAAACTTGGTGTTACAATTGAAAAAGACCTTGCAAAAGAAGAACTTTTTGCAAATGGTTTAGGCGATATCGTAGTAGAAATGCCTGCAGATGCAGTTGCAAAACTTGCACAGAGCGGCATGGATTATAAGGTTATCGGTACTGTAACAGAGGAAGCTGCTTTTGCATATGGTGATGTGAAGATTGCAATGGAAGAAGCATTGCAGGCTTGGACATCGAAACTGGATAAGGTATTCCCTTATACTTCCGGTAAAGATAAGAGCGCAGTTGATTCTTCTGTATATGATGCAAAAGAAATCTATGTATGCAAGAACAAGGTAGCAAAACCGACTGTATTTATTCCGGTATTCCCTGGTACGAACTGTGAATACGACAGTACCAAAGCATTTGAAAGAGCCGGAGCAGAGGTTATTACCAAAGTATTTAAGAACTTAACAGCAGAAGATATCAGAGAAAGTGTTGAAATTTTTGAAAAAGCTATCAGCCAGGCACAGATTATCATGTTCCCTGGTGGTTTCTCAGCAGGCGATGAACCGGATGGCTCTGCTAAATTCTTTGCAACTGCTTTCCAGAATGCGAAGATGAAAGAAGCAGTTATGAAGCTGTTAAATGAAAGAGATGGTCTTGCTCTTGGTATCTGTAATGGATTCCAGGCACTTATCAAATTAGGCCTTGTTCCTTATGGTGAGATTACTGGACAAAAGGAAGATTCTCCGACATTGACCTTCAATACAATTAACCGCCATATCTCTAAGATGGCTTATACAAAAGTTGTTTCCAATAAGTCCCCTTGGTTACAGGGTGCAGAACTTGGCAAAACTTATGTAAACCCAGCATCTCATGGTGAAGGCCGTTTTGTTGCGCCGAAAGAGTGGATTGATAAGCTGTTTGCGAACGGACAGGTAGCAACACAGTATGCTGACATCAACGGTAACGTTACTATGGATGAGGAATGGAACATCAATGGTTCCTACGCATCCATCGAAGGTATTACTTCTCCTGATGGAAGATGCTTCGGTAAGATGGCACATTCTGAGAGAAGAGATGATGCAGTAGCAATCAACATCTATGGCGAGCAGGATATGAAGATATTTGAATCAGGTGTTGCTTATTTCAAATAATAAGTATTTTGATAAAGAGCTATTCTGGTTCTAGGATAAATAACTCCTCGGGAGCAGAGCTTCTGGGGAGTTTGTGATGTACAGTTACGCCACTTCCGGCGGTAAAGAAGAGGGAATGCAAATGGCAGACAATGAGAAAAAAGAAGAAACAGTAAATCAGAAAAGTGATATGACGGGTGAAAGTACAGGTGGTCAGACAAATATAGCAAGCGGCGTGGCAACAGAGTATCAGTTTTCGAAAGAAGCGAAACTCAAAGAGTGTAAATATTGCCGCGTTATGGTGCCGAAGAAAGCGAAGATATGTCCAAACTGTAAAATGTCGTTGAAAAAAAGATGGCTTCGAAATTTTTTCATTATACTGATTCTGCTTGTGGCAGTTGCAGCAGTTGTAGCAGGCGGATATTATTATCTTTATGAGTATCAGCCAACACGTACAGCTTCTGTTGATGTAACCGAACAGAATACAGAGGTTGCCGAAGAAAAAGTGGTATTGGAAGAAGATACTGTGACGGAAGAGGCAACTGTAACAGATGAAGTGAATAAAAATGAAGAAAACAAGCAGTTGGTCGAGAACGAAATGGACACGGAAGAAACGGTGGAAATGCCGGATGCGCTTGCAATGCTCGACGAAGCAGAGGTGACTGATGATGAAGAAGTGTCAAATGAAATAGAATCGACTGACGAAATAGAAGGCGAAGTAATAGAATTGACGGAATGTTTGCTGACGGAGGAAGATATTTGCGGAGCAGATGGTCCGATACTTGATTATGCAGACGAAAAAAGCATTATTTTCCATGATTACTGTGGCATGTTTGTATACGATATAGATGCAGAAGAGATAGTAACAGCATTTGACTTGGCGGCAATCGGTTGCCAGGATACGCAGGGAGATGCAAGTTGTCAGGTTTCGGTAACAGAAGATGGTAAGACGATTTATTTACATGCATCCAATACAAAAAATATGTATGTATTTGATGTGGAAGAAAAAGTTTTAACCAAGAGAGCATATTCGATGAAGGATACCGGAAAACTTTATGGGCCGGAGATTACAAGTGAGTGTGTAGAAGCGGATCCTACACTGTTTCGGACATTTTACTGTGCTGATTTAGGGAAAGAAAAATATCTTTATCTGGAAAGTGGAAGTGGTCTGATTGCAGATATGTGTTATGTGGTTGAAGAGGCTGGTGAAGTTGTTGAATGTGTGAACCTCTTTGAAAATTATTTTGTACATAGTGCAGAAGCAGGTGTAGAAAATAAGAATGAAAAAGACAAAGAGAAAAATGCAGAAAATAATACAGAGGAATATCAGGAACTGGTAAATACAGATATATTGTCGCAAATTAGCTATAAGGACATGCTCAGAAAACAGAATGAATATAAAAACACCGAAATTGTGTTGGAAGTTACAGTATTGGCACAGGTAGACGGTGGCCTTTTCGATGACAATGTTTATTACTTGTGTATGGGAACAGATGAACAGGGAATCGAACGCTATTATATCATTCGTGATGATAGAGCAGAAGAAGAACTTTTGATTCTGGAAGGTGATGTGCTACGAGTGCAAGGAACACTTTTTGACCGCTGTAAATTGCCGGCAGATCTTGTAAAAACGCAGCCAACCGTTCCGGCACTTGCGATGTCAGCGTGTGAATTGGTAGAAGAATAACAGATTTTATTAAAAAAATTTTCAAAGTATACTCAAACAATTATTGAACAGAAAAAAGTCATGTGCTATAATTAGGCGATTAGGCTAGAGAATATTTAGAGAGGAAACAGGTGACAAAATGAAGGCATTTTTGATTTTGGAAGATGGCACTGTTTTTGAGGGAACTCATATTGGTGCACAGAAAGAAATTATCAGCGAAATTGTTTTTAATACCTCTATGGTAGGTTATCTGGAAGTGTTGACAGATCCTTCGTATGCTGGACAGGCAGTATGTATGACATACCCGCTCATTGGTAATTACGGAATTTGTGAAGATGATATGGAATCAAAGCAACCTTGGGCAGAAGGATTTATCGTAAGAGAACTGAGTAGAATCCCAAGTAACTTCCGATGTGAGAAGACCATTCAGGAGTTTTTAGAAGAAAGAGGTGTTCCTGGTATTGCCGGTATTGATACAAGAGCACTTACCAAAATCCTTCGTGATAAAGGTACTATGAATGGTATGATTACCACGAATGAAAACTATCAGTTAGAAGATATTATTCCAAAATTAAAAGAGTATACAACAGGTAAAGTTGTAGAAAAAGTAACCTGTGAAAGTAAGTACGATTTAAAGGGTTCGAAGAGCTTGGCAGATAACGGACCGATTTCAGGTAGCTCCCAATTTAATAAAGCGGACTTTGAAAAAGGTATCCGTGAGCCGAAACCAAGTATGATACGTAAGATTAACGGAAGTGGTTTAAGAGTAGCATTACTTGATTTGGGTGCCAAAAAGAATATTATGCGTTCCTTGACAGCAAGAGGATGCGATGTAACGGTATATCCTGCATCTACGACAGCAGAAGAGATTATTGCTGACAAACCGGACGGCATTATGCTTAGTAACGGACCTGGTGATCCGAAAGAATGTACAGGCGTTATTGAAGAACTTAAGAAATTGTATCAATCCGATATTCCGATTTTTGCAATTTGTTTAGGACATCAGTTGATGGCACTCGCAACAGGCGCGGATACCTTTAAAATGAAATATGGTCATAGAGGGGCAAATCATCCGGTAAAAGACGTAGTAACCGGAAAGGTTTATATCTCTTCTCAGAATCATGGATATGTAGTAGACACAGATAAGCTTGACCCGAAAGTAGCTACCACTGCATTTATCAATGTAAATGATGGTACGAACGAAGGACTTGTGTACACAAATAAAGATATCTTTACGGTACAGTTCCATCCGGAAGCATGTTCCGGTCCACAGGACTCCGGAGATTTGTTTGAGAGATTTATTTCCATGATGAGGAGGAGAAAAGATGCCTAAGAATCCTAACGTAAAAAGAGTATTGGTAATCGGTTCCGGTCCGATTGTAATCGGACAGGCGGCAGAGTTTGACTATGCAGGTACACAGGCATGCCGTTCTTTAAAAGAAGAGGGCATGGAAGTTATTCTTGTAAACTCTAACCCGGCAACGATTATGACAGATGGTGATATTGCAGATAAAGTATATATTGAACCATTAACAATAAAAGTGCTTGAAGAGATTATTATTAAGGAGAAACCAGACAGTCTTTTACCTAATATGGGTGGACAGGCAGGTCTGAATCTTGGTATGGAACTGGATGAATCCGGTTTCCTTGCAGAACATGGCGTGACTTTACTTGGTACAACTGCTAAGACAATCAAAAAAGCAGAAGACCGTTTAGAGTTCAAAGAAACGATGGAGAAAATCGGTGAACCATGTGCACCTTCTCTTGTAGTAGAAAATGTACAGGATGGTATCGATTTTGCAAATAAAATCGGTTATCCGGTAGTACTTCGTCCGGCATATACACTTGGTGGTTCCGGTGGTGGTATCGCTAACAATCAGGTAGAACTGGAAGAAATTCTGGAGAATGGACTTCGTCTTTCACGTGTAGGTCAGGTTCTTGTAGAACGCTGTATCGCCGGTTGGAAAGAAATCGAATTTGAAGTAATGCGTGATGGTGCCGGTAACTGTATTACAATTTGTAGTATGGAAAACGTAGATCCTGTTGGTGTTCATACCGGTGACAGTATTGTAGTTGCTCCGGCACAGACATTGACGGATAAAGAGTATCAGATGCTTCGCAGCGCTGCACTTAATATTATTGATGAATTAGGTATTACCGGTGGATGTAACGTACAGTTTGCATTACATCCGACAAGTTTTGAATATTGTGTTATCGAAGTAAACCCTCGTGTTAGCCGTTCTTCTGCACTGGCTTCCAAAGCAACAGGTTATCCGATTGCAAAGGTAGCAGCGAAGATTGCGCTTGGTTATACTTTGGACGAAATTAAAAATGCAATTACAGGTAAAACATTCGCATGTTTTGAACCTACAATTGATTATTGTGTCGTTAAGATTCCGAGATTGCCGTTTGATAAATTTATTACAGCAAAGAGAACTTTGACAACACAGATGAAAGCAACCGGTGAAGTTATGAGTATCAGCGATAGCTTTGAAGGAGCGATGATGAAAGCGATTCGTTCTTTGGAGCAACACGTAGATTGTCTGCGCAGCTATGACTTCACAGACCTTTCGAAAGAAGAGTTGCTTGAAAGATTGAAAGTTGTAGATGACCAGAGAATCTATATCATTGCAGAAGCTATCCGTAAAGGTGTGGATTATGATACGATTCATGATATCACTATGATTGACCACTGGTTTATTGATAAACTGGCTATTTTGACAGAGATGGAAGCAGAACTGGAAAAAGGACCGCTTACCGTAGAACTTTTAAAAGAAGCCAAAAGACTGGAATTCCCGGATAATGTAATTGCAAGATTGACCGGAAAGACAGAAGAAGAAATTAAGAAGATGCGTTATGATAACGGTATCGTTGCGGCCTTCAAGATGGTAGATACCTGTGCGGCAGAATTTGAAGCGACTACTCCATATTACTACTCTGTATTCGGTTCTGAAACAGAAGTGGTAGAAAGCCATCCGAAGAAAAAGGTATTGGTACTTGGTTCCGGTCCTATCCGTATCGGTCAGGGTATCGAATTTGATTACTGTTCCGTACATGCAACATGGGCTTTTGCAAGAGAAGGCTACGAAACTATTATCATCAACAACAATCCGGAAACGGTAAGTACAGACTTTGATATTGCGGATAAGCTTTATTTTGAACCACTTACTCCGGAAGATGTTGAGAACATTGTTAACGTAGAAAAACCGGACGGTGCAGTTGTTCAGTTTGGTGGACAGACAGCAATTAAACTGACAGAAAGCCTTATGAAAATGGGTGTGCCGATTCTCGGTACTCAGGCCAAAGACGTTGATGCAGCTGAAGATAGAGAATTGTTTGATAAGATTCTGGAAGAAACAGAGATTCCAAGAGCAGCCGGTGGTACTGTTTATACAGCAGAGGAAGCTAAGGCGGTTGCAAATCGTTTAGGTTATCCGGTACTTGTTCGTCCTTCTTATGTTCTTGGCGGACAGGGTATGCAGATTGCGATATCTGATCAGGAAATCGAAGAATTTATGGCGGTTATTAACCGTTATGAACAGGATCATCCGATTCTGGTAGATAAATACTTACAGGGTAAAGAGTTGGAAGTAGATGCGGTATGTGATGGTACTGATATTTTGATTCCGGGTATCATGGAACACATCGAAAGAACCGGTGTACATTCCGGTGACAGTATTTCCGTATATCCGGCTCCGACTGTTAGTGAAAAAGTAAAAGAAACGATTGCAGAGTACTCCAGAAGACTGGCAAAAGCACTGCACGTTATCGGTTTGATTAACATTCAGTTTATTGCAGTTGGCGATGAAGTATATGTTATCGAGGTAAACCCTCGTTCTTCTCGTACTGTACCATATATTAGTAAAGTAACAGGTATTCCGATTGTAGATTTGGCAACAGAAGTTATCATTGGCAAGAAAATCCGTGATCTTGGTTATGAACCGGGCTTACAACCAGCAGCTGATTACTTTGCAATTAAAATGCCGGTATTCTCTTTTGAGAAAATTCGTGGTGCAGAAATCAGCTTAGGACCGGAAATGAAATCTACCGGTGAATGTCTTGGTATTGCAAAAACCTTTAACGAGGCACTTTACAAAGCATTCCTTGGTGCCGGTGTCAATCTGCCGAAATACAAACAGGTTATTATTACGGTAAAAGATGCAGATAAAGGCGAAGCAATCGATGTGGCACGTCGTTTTGAAAAACTCGGTTATACCATTTACGCAACCAGAAGTACGGCAGTAGCCCTCAACGATGCCGGTGTTAAAGCAAGAAAAGTTAATAAGATTAATCAGGAATCTCCAACCGTTATGGACTTGATTCTTGGACACAAGATTGATCTTGTTATCGACACACCGACACAGGGACGTGATAAGAGCAGAGATGGCTTCTTAATCAGAAGAACCGCAATCGAAACAGGCGTAAACTGTATCACAGCAATGGATACAGCAACTGCTCTTGTAACAAGTCTTGAGAATGCAGCTTCTCAGGGTGAACTTACACTTATTGATATTGCAACGATTGCAAAAAGAGGCAACTAAGATTATGACCGGAAGTGAGAGAAATCTCATTTCCGGTTTTTCATTGTGGAAAGGAATAAAAGCAGAATGAATGCTGTCAGAAATTATCAGAAGGAACTGGAAAAAATTTTGGATAAGATTTGTTGCTCCCAAACTGCGGTTGCAGAAGATAAAGCGATAAGCGAAGTGGTGCAAGTCCCAACTCTGTTTCTGCACAGTTGTTGTGCACCGTGTAGTAGTTATGTACTGGAGTATCTTCGAACTTTTTTCAAAATAACAGTATTCTATTATAACCCGAATATTTCTATGGAAGAAGAATACCGCAAGCGTGTGATTGAGCAGAAAAGATTGATTGCCGCCTATAACAATATGATTGCAAACGGACAGGCAAAGGGGTATCCGATTGATATTATAGAAGGCGATTATGAACCGGAGAAGTTTTTTCAGATGGCAAAAGGAATGGAACAGTGCCCGGAGGGCGGTGAACGATGTTTCGCCTGTTACGAACTGCGTCTTCGGGAAACTGCAAAATGGGCACTGAACGGAAAATATGATTTTTTTACGACCACACTTACCATAAGCCCATTGAAAAATGCAAAGAAACTTAATGAAATTGGGGAGGCACTTGCTCAGGAATATGGTATTACATGGTTGCCGTCTGATTTCAAGAAAAAGAACGGATATAAACGTTCCATCGAATTGTCAGCAGAGTATGATTTGTATAGACAGAATTATTGTGGGTGTGTGTATTCCAAAGTGCAGAGAGAGCAGGAAAAGGCTAGATAATTGCCTTTTCCGTATAGCCGTGCTCCTTTGCCCATGCAAGTAGTTTTGTGTTTTCGGCGGCAAGACTGTTGCTTTTTGCAGAGAGTGTGTCAACTTCGGCGACAAGGGTACTGTTTTCGGCAGCAAGACTGTTGTTTTTTGCAGAGAGGGTGTCAACTTCAGCGGCAAGGGTGCTGTTTTTTGCAGCAAGACTATTTGTTTCAATAGTCAAGCGCTTCTTTTCCTCAATCAAGTCAGCCAGTTCTTCCTGCAATTCTGTAACCATCATTCGTTCTTCATTTCTGTCCATAATAAAGAGTTCTTTTGATAACATATGTGTCAGCTCCTTAGGGTCTTGTGTGAAATTAGTGATTTCCTGGTATATTTCTATAAACATCGGAAAATGTGTAATAAGATTTTTAATTACTTCTATATCAGTAGTACTTAGAAAGGTCATCCATGCATCTAATAATGTACTAGTATTAGTTATATTATGTTCGATAGAACGAAAAGTGTCAAGACAAATAAAAATATCTTCGTGTAATCCGGCATCTTTTTTATAGATTCCAGTATCGAAAGAAGAAATGCGTTTGTGGATATATTTCCCGCGAATGGTATGAAATTCCTTTGGACTTTGTTCCATGAGGACGATGCAATAAACCTTACGCATATCTTTAAAGCGAAATTTTTTTAATAGCTTAGCTTTTAGCTGGGAATATTGGCGCATAATGACATCGGCAGCATAACAATCAGCACGGGCAAGAGGAAATTGATATCCAATTTTTTGCATTTCGATGTTAGCATAACTTAAGTCTTCAAGCTGAACCAAGGCATCCATAATAATGTAACTACCGTGTTCAGCAAGTTGAGAGCCTTCTCTGGGAAGAATACTGATAATGTGAACTGAGGTTTCAAATAGTGCAGAGAATAAGGATTCCAAACGTTCTAAATGTGTGGCAGGGTCAAAAATTTTCTGAAAAATAGTATCATATGTAATTTTTAAGCCCGATTTTCCCATGCAGAAAGAAACTAATTCATCTTGCATAGTTTTGGGTATTTCGTGAAAGTGATTCCAGACGGAAGGTGATGATTGAAGGTATTGGTGCACAGCTTCTTTTGTTGGAAAGTTGGGGAAAAGATTATTAGTGGTTGCCTGTGTTGAAGTGGTGTTCTCATTTTTTAACATAGAAATTCCTCCTTAGAAATGATAAATAGAATGTTTTTGAAAAATAATCTGGAAAAGAATAGAATATTAGAACGTAAGAAACTTCTAATCAATAGATTAAATGAAAAAACATCCAAGATATAATAGAATAGTGAATTGAATAATACACTGTAAGAAAGTTATAGCATAGATTGTCCATAAAATGCAATAGCTTTATTTTTGAATTTAACTTGGCTTTTTATGGAAAGTAGAGTAAAATGGACAAGATAGATTATAAAGATAATAGATTAAGGCGGAAATGAACGACAGTAAGACATGGGAAAACTGTACGTGGAAATGGAGATTAAGATGCAGAAAATATTGGATTTGATTTCAGAAGAAATGAAAAAAGCTTTTGAAGCCGCAGGATATAGTGCAGATTTAGGTAAAGTAACATTATCCAACAGACCGGATTTGTGCGAGTACCAGTGTAATGGTGCTATGGCAGGTGCAAAACAGTACCATAAAGCGCCAATTATGATTGCAAATGAAGTGGCTGAAAAGTTACAAAATAGTGAAGTGTTTGCGGAAGTCAGTGCAGTTGCACCGGGATTCCTTAATTTAAAAGTAAAAGAACAGTTTGTAAGAGAATATTTACAGGCAATGCGTGAAGATGCCAAATTCGGTTTGCAGATGCCGGAGAAAGCAAAGAAAATCATGGTGGATTATGGTGGACCAAATGTAGCAAAACCACTTCATGTAGGACATCTTCGTTCCGCGATTATTGGCGAAAGTATCAAGAGAATCTGCCGTTATGCAGGACATGAAGTTATCGGTGATATTCATCTGGGAGACTGGGGCTTGCAGATGGGGCTTATTATCACAGAATTGCAGAAAAGACAGCCTGATTTAGTTTATTTTGATGAAAACTTTGCCGGAGAATATCCGGAAGAAGCACCTTTTACCATTTCTGAATTGGAAGAGATTTATCCGACTGCCAGTGCGAAATCCAAAGAAGATGCACAGTATAAAGCAGAAGCAATGGAAGCTACTTTCAAGCTACAGAGTGGTGTGCGTGGATACCGTGCTCTTTGGGATCATATCATGAGCGTGTCCGTTGCTGATTTAAAGAAAAACTATGCAAATCTGAATGTAGATTTTGACCTTTGGAAAGGGGAATCCGACGTTCAGGATATCATTCCGGGCATGGTAGAAGATATGAAAAAGGGTGGCTATGCGCATGAGAGTGATGGTGCACTTGTTGTTGATGTTAAAGAGGAAACAGATACCAAGGAAGTGCCGCCATGTATGATTCTGAAATCAGACGGAGCATCCTTATACAATACAACAGACCTTGCAACCATTATGGATCGTATGGAAAGCTACAATCCGGATAAACTCATTTACTTGACCGACAAAAGACAGGAACTGTATTTTGTACAGGTATTCCGTTGCGCAAGAAAAACAGGTTTGGTAAAACCGGAAACAGAGCTTGTGCACATTGGTTTTGGTACTATGAACGGCAAAGACGGCAAGCCTTTTAAAACAAGAGAAGGTGGCGTAATGCGTCTGGAAATGCTTTTAAAAGAAATCAACGAAGAAATGTATCGTAAGATTATTGAAAATAAATCCATGAGCGAGGAAGAAGCAAAAGAAACTTCTAAGATTGTTGCACTTTCCGCTGTAAAATATGGTGATTTATCCAATCAGGCATCTAAGGATTATATTTTTGATATCGACCGATTTACTTCCTTTGAAGGAGATACCGGTCCGTACATCCTTTATACAATCGTCAGAATCAAATCTATTCTGAACAAGTATAAAGAACAGGGCGGTAATCTGGAGCAGTCTGCATTAAAAGATGCTGTAAATGCTTCTGAAAAAAGTCTGATGTTGGAAATTTCCAAATTCAATGCTATGATGGAAGCAGCTTATGAAGAAATTGCACCACATAGAATTTGTGCTTACATCTATGATTTGGCAAATGCATTTAACCGATTCTATCATGAGACCAAGATTCTGACAGAAGAAGATAAAGAGAAACAGGCAGGCTGGATTGCACTTCTTGCACTGACAAGAGATATTCTGGAAACCTGTATTGATTTACTCGGATTCTCTGCACCGGAAAGAATGTAAGAATTGGGCTTAAAGTAGAAAAATGCAAAATTTTTCAAATTTTTTAAAAAGTTTTGAAAATTTTCTTGACAAACTAGTCCAAATAATAGTATACTAGCAAAGCGGGTTGTGAGTACGACCCGCAATAACATGGGATCTTAGCTCAGCTGGGAGAGCATCTGCCTTACAAGCAGAGGGTCACAGGTTCGAGCCCTGTAGGTCCCATATATTATGGCGAGATAGCTCAGTTGGCTAGAGCACACGGTTCATACCCGTGGTGTCGAGGGTTCGAATCCCCCTCTCGCTATTCGTTTAAAAGTACGGAAACCCTATAAAATCAAGGGTTTCCGCTTTTTTGTTATCGGTTTTTTTCGGTTACACTAAAGGATTAGGCAATTTCCTTGAATGTATGATACATTTCTTTCAAGCAATTTACTTTGATTTTATCCTCTGAAATATCATAGTTATAGTGTTTGTCGTTTGTTTCTTCTAAGTGACCGAGCATATTTGCAACAGTTGCAATAGGAAGAACGGCACGAAGATGTGATGATACAGTTCTTCGGATTGCGTGAATGCTTCTTGCTTCAATACCTGCGTCCTTGCATCGTCTAGACATTGCACAAGTGATAGTGTGACTGTTTACTCTACCTTCTTTGTTTGCAAAGACATATTCACTTGTAATGCCATATTTTTTATGTACTTCTTTTATCTTTTTAAAAAGTGCTCTAAGTTCATCCGACATTGGAAATTGTCTATGTTTTTGGTTTTTGGGCTCGCCAATATAATATTCGCAAGGCTTGTCCTCGTAATCCATCCGATGTTCGGAATAATCAATTTTCAGGAAATTTTCCTCAACACATTCCCATTTTAATGCCGCTAACTCTCCGACACGCATACCAGTTAATGTTGCAAGTTCGATAGCATAGTTTTGTATATAGGAATCATTGGCATTTTGCTTTAAATGTAAAGTAGTGATTAGTTTGTACATAGCAGAAGGACTTAAAATCACCTGAATATTCTGTAACAGAATCAGGAATAATTAGTTCTGTCAAATGAGGTTCAATTATCGCAATATCCAAATACTTGTGAACCAATATTTTTCACATTAGACGGTATAACAATGGATTTTAAACTGTCGCACCCATAAAAGGTATTCTTGCCAATTGTTTCCAGTGATTCAGGAAGAGTTACTTCTTCTAAGCTACTGCAACCATTAAATGTATTATCAAGGACTTTTGCACCCTCTGGGATTGTCATACATTTTAAACCACTCTGACGGGCGAATGTCCAAGACCATTCTTGTGTTCCATAACATTCTAATCTTTCTGGAAACAAAACAGTAAAGTCTCTTTCGAAATCACTTTCAAAAAGTTTCTCTAATGTAATGAATTCAACTGTATCGGGAATTATATATTCATTTGTGGTAATGTCATCAACGTTATATATTTTTGTTACATGCGAAGGAACTGTAAAGGATTCTGTTTCTATATGAAATTCGATTTCCACCACAATGCACGATCTGGGGAAATTACATCTTTATATTCTATTTCTTCTTCGAGTTCGTATATTTCATTTTGAAGTTTATAATTTGCATAAATTTCGCATTTCTTTTCATTACAATCTTTATTAGCTTCTTGAATCTCCTTGATTTTTCATCAAGTTCCTTACATGGATTTTCCCTGTCAAATCGCTTTTGCCAATACATGTATGTTGCATTTGGCATACCAGTATATGAGAGAAGGTCTTTTAGTTTGAACTGTCTTCGGAGACTGTGGATGATTCGCGCCGTTCTCTCATTTTTGCTGCATCCTCTAAACGCAGTATCCTCAGTTCTTTTAAAAAATGCATTCTCTATTCTTAACTTAAGAAGTTTATCTTCTAATTCTTTTACATGCTCAACGCTTGCATCAATAGCAATGTCCTCTGGTGGTTGAACTGCGATACCTCTCTTAGTCTTGTCCAATGTTTTCTTACGAACTTTTTTCGTGGTCTCAAAGCATCAGGACCTGCAATTTGAAATTTATTTACCCATCTTGTAATAAGTGCCGGATTTATACCTTATTTAAGGATTAATTCCTGATATGAGAGTTCACTTGATAAATATGATTCTACTACAGAAATCTTATATTCGAAAGAGTATTATTTTTACTTCTAGACTTACGCAGTCTGGCATCACCTAATTTTTGATACGCTTTCATCTATTTGCATACTTGTATTTTATCTGGAATGCCATAGTCCTTTGCTAAAGAACCAAAACTCCCTTTGCCAGACAGATATGCAAGTGCTATTTCTCTTTTTATTCGAATCTATATTTATCCATAAAAATACCGACCTCCAATCGTTAGATTTTTGGTCTAATTTTTTGGGGCGGTACAGCATTGGTAACTTTTTGCCCAAAATAGACAGAATAATCCCTAATACCCGTTGGGATTTTTCTGTCTGCTTAAGTTTTCTTTTCGTTTAGTTATATATAGTTATTATAGCACTTTTTGCCGGAATGGGAAGGAGCTGAAAAAATTTATTATAAAATATATTGATAAGAAAAAGAAGAAAGAATACAATCTACATATAGAAGAATTTTAGGGGGAAGTGTACATGTCATATGAAAATAATAATAAAGCTTTAAAAGAATATTTAAAGGATGCTCATACCGGGAAATTGCTCATACCTAAATTCCAAAGGGAATTTGTGTGGGATAAATCTAAAATGATTGCGTTGATATCCTCATTATTAAAGGGATATCCAATTGGTAGTTTTTTATTAATGGAAAATACTGGAGAATATGGCGGAGAACCAGTTGAAGGGGTGATTGCCAGTGAGAGCGATGAGGATAAAAGCGGACAAAAATTAATATTAGATGGACAACAACGAACTACTACTATGTATCAAGTGTTTTATGGAAAAGGAATGTACAAATTTTACTTTAATATAAAACAGTATATTAACGATGTAAAAAATATAAAAGATGATGATTTGGTAAATATAACAGAAGAGAAAATCGAAGATTGGATTGTTGTTCGCGAAACAGGTCAACAACCTGGAAATAATATATCAGCGCAAATTGCGGAAGGTTTACTTCCGTTAAACATACTACTTAAAGATGATGTGATTTCAAGGAGTGAATGGACAAGTAATTTTTGTATAGATTCTTCAATTGATAGTGAAGGAAAAGTAGATTTTGATAGGTTTACAGAATGTAGTATGGGAATTGGAAAATTTGAAAAATTAGTAGAAAATATCACTGGGTTCCAGGCTAGTTTTATTATAATAAATAAAGATACAAGTCCTAATGTTGTATGTAGTATTTTTGAAACATTAAATTCTTCTGGTGAACCGTTAACAATTATTGACTTGTTAAATGCAAAATGCTTTTCGATTGGCTTTTATTTGAGAGAAGAATTGGATGATGCTATTAATAGATATAGTATTTTTAATGCTTATAGAGATAAAAATGATACTTTAGCTCAAATTATTGTAAAAACAATAGGGCTTTTGAGTGAAAATCTGGCTTGTAGTAGAACTGTATTATTGCGACTTCGAGCTAAAGAAATTGCAGATAATTGGGAAAAAGCATGTAAATGTGTAGCAGAGGCTTTACAATATATGAAAGATAATTTTGGTGTTGTTGGCATAAATTATATTCCATATAAAGATATGGTTCCGGCTATTGCAGTAATATTGAGTAGTAATAAATTTAGTAAAGATCCAAAGGCAAAAGAAAAATTAGACAAATGGTATTGGAAGGCTGTTTTCAGAAATTTATTTGATAATGGTTCTAATTCAAAAAGCGTAACTGCTATAAAGGAATTTTTAGGTACAAAAGATGCTAGTGGCTGGTTTGATGATGATGAGAGGATGCCTCTTGTAGTTAAGGAAGTGATAACTAGAGAAGAACTCATGACTGGTTTAGAAAATTTAGATTCTACTTCTAATGCAAGATATAGAGCAATTCATAATTTAATAATATTAAATGATTCAAAAGATTTACAAGAAAATGGTCAAAGAATTATGGAAATAAGTGCAAGCCTGCTACAAGATCACCACATTTTCCCGAAAAAAATGTTGGCTCGCCATAATATAAAGAAAACGGCAGCGAACACTATTTTGAATAGAACGCTAATATCTTCGATGGCTAACGAAAAAATAAAAGATTATGTGCCATATCAATATTTGATTAATGATAGTTCGATTGTTGGAAAAGTGTTTTCACAAGGAGATGTTGAAGGGCATTGCATTGATTTGTCTACAATTACGGATGAATTCAGTTTGGAAAAATATAATAGATTTAAAGAACGGCGAAAAGAAAAAATTTTGGATTTGATTATGGTAAGGATTGGATGATGTAATATGGTTGAAGTAAAGATTTCGTATGAGAAATATTGCAAAAGAATGTGCTTTGATTATATTAAATAATATTTTGGACATACTGTGAATATGTGTAACTTTTGGATTCTAATTAAAATAATTTGATAAGGAGATATATATTTTGGATAAAAAATATCAAGTATTCATTAGTTCTACATTTGAAGATCTTAAAGAAGAGCGGTTAAAAGTACAAGAGGCAATATTGGATATGGGATGTATTCCGAGTTGTATGGAATATTTTCCAGCAGGTGATAAAAAGCAATTTGAGTATATTAAGAATCAGATTGACATGAGCGATTATATGATTATCATATCCGCAAATGCATATGGGAGTATAGCAGATGACGGAAAAAGCTATACAGAAAAAGAATATTGGTATGCAAAAGAAAAGGGAATACCAATAATAGCTTTTTTGAACAACGTGTTTTCAGGAGAAGATTGTCCAGAAAAGGTTAAATTACTTGAAGATTTTAGAAACGAATTAAAAGATTCTCGCATTGTAAAATTTTGGAGTAATCCAGAAGAACTAAAAAGTCAGGTTTTAGGCGGTCTATATTATATTTTTAATGAAGAACCTAGAACTGGTTGGGTAAGAGCTGGAATATCTGATGAATATGTAGTACCAAGATTCTTTTTTTCTAAAGAAGAACCTAAGAATCCATGCGAGGGAGATGTTTGGATTGGTTAATATTGATAACTAATATTCAATAAGGAAAAGATGATATGTATTTGTGTAATAGCAGATTTGTATTTGAATACTTTTCAAAATGACGATGCGCTAACCCCAGTAAATACAGTGTTTTAGGAGTCGGGGAAAGACTTCGAATCTACCTTTCGCTATTGCAGGTAAACCTTAAATATATCTTGTTTTCAAGGTTTTTTTGTGTCTTGCAATGCTATAAAAATTGGCTCTATGTCAATAGTTGTTTCGTTGGAACGTACCTCTTTTTTATTTTATGTTAAAAAAATATCATTTTACATGATGTTAGATTGTTATAAATTGAAACAATTAGGGTAAACATTGGAGGGGTAGAATGTAAGGACAATTGTTAACAACGGAAGAGAATTAAAAAGAGCTACTTGCAAAGCAAGTAGCCCTAGTATATAATCTAATTAGAAAGCAAACGGAATTTCCGTTTTGCCCCAGTAAAGAAAATAACTAATAAGAAATTAGCATCTGAACTTCGCAGGGACGGATGCTATTTCTTTTTATTATGATTGTCTATGAAAGACAGTGCCGCAAAAATTACTAACAACAAAGTCAAGACTTCCATTGTGTTCATGGGCATCACCCCCTTATGTACTAGGGGTATCAACAGAATTCACATCCACTTTCTTTTCAATTATATAATATTATTATATCATAAACCGAACACAGGTTCAATCAGAGCGTTGGTAAAATATGGAAAATGCTTTATTGGAAGAGGTTAGAATTGAAGCTTACATGCACAATAAAATAAGTTGCTGAAACGTTTTGATTTAGCACTTTTTATAATGCCATATCAATAAATAATCTTGATAACTTAAAAGTTCTTTGTGTCAGAAAACCCTAATAGATAGTCAATAGAACAATGAAGAATGTTAGCAACATCTTCTTGTGATAAATCCCAATATTTCTTATGTTATGGGAGGCGGTATTCTGACAGCGTTACGATGGGCATGGAAAATAGGTGTGTTTTTCTGGTACATTTTTATTTTTCCCTTAGATTTAATGGCTTTTATTATGGGGTTGGTTGTGTACTTATCGATTTTAGCAAAAAAATACTTAAGTTATTATAAAGTAAAAAATCCACAGCAAAATCAAATGAGCACCAGAATAGGTACTTCTGTTCTTGCGCGCATTAAGATGCTTTTATATTATATTTTTACGAGAATCTATGTTTTGTACTTAGATTCTCTTTTTTTATCTTGGCAGCTAATTTGAATTAGCTTACAATGAAGCTAATTACGATTAGCCAAGAGGGGTACTATAATGACAACAAAACAGCGAATACTGGATGAAGCGTTAACTTTGTTTGCAGAAAAAGGTTATGGAAATGTATATGTGGGGCAAATTGCTGAGGCAGTGGGGATTAAAGCGCCATCTCTTTATAAGCATTATAAAAGTAAACAGGATATTTTTAATGCAATCCTTGATGAGATGAAAAGCAGATACGATAAGCAGGCAGATGCGCTTAATATGAATGGCAGTGATGTAAATGCAGATGCCAATATTTTTTCATCTGTTTCTGAAGATGAACTCGTAAAAATGGGTATAGGATTGTTTTCCTATTTTCTACATGATGAATACGTCTGCAGATTTCGAAAAATGCTGACCCTTGAACAATTCCGCGATTCGGAACTGTCATTATTATATACAAAACAATATGTGGATAATCCTTTGTCCTATCAGTCGGCAATGTTTGCAATGTTAACTGTTGGAGGAGTACTTGCAAAGGAAGATGCAGATGTAATGGCACTACATTTTTATGCTCCCATATATATGCTGTTGACACTGTGCGACCGCCAGCCCGAGAGAGAAGCTGAGGCATTAAAAATTTTAGAACGACACATAAGACAATTTAGTAAAATTTATCAACCATAGAAGGAGGAGAAATAGAAATGAAAATTGTTTTGATGCATGGACAAAATCACAAAGGAAGTACATACCATATTGGAAGAATGATTGCAGATGAAATCGATATGGAAAAAGAAGTAACTGAGTTTTTTCTGCCAAAGGACTTAAACCATTTCTGTCTTGGCTGTTACAAGTGTATCGAGGGGGATGAAAATTGTCCTTTTTATGAGGAAAAGAAAATAATAATGGATGCGGTAGAAGCAGCTGATTTGCTTATTTTTACGACACCTACATATTGCTTGCGCGCTTCTGCGCCTATGAAATCATTTATAGATTTGACTTTTACTTACTGGATTTCGCACAGACCTAGAAAGTGTATGTATTCCAAAAAGGCGATTGTGGTTTCAACTGCCGCAGGTAGGGGTGTGAAAGCAGCAATTAAGGATATTACAACGGCACTTTTTTATTGGGGCGTTCCATATGTAAAGACGTATGGTGTAGCGGTGCAGGCAATGAATTGGGAAATGATAGATATGAAGAAAAAAGTGAAAATCCAAAAAGATGCGACAAGGCTTGCTAAGAAGTTTTCTAATAACAAAAGACCATCCGTTGGCATCAAAATGCGTTTTATGTTTAAAATG
The DNA here is from genome assembly GCA_017623295.1 of Lachnospiraceae bacterium. Classification (GTDB taxonomy): domain Bacteria; phylum Bacillota; class Clostridia; order Lachnospirales; family Lachnospiraceae; genus UBA3282. The sequence continues at coordinate 85,762 of JAGAPK010000062.1, forward strand.
ATGGCGGGAATGCAGGCCGCAGGATTTGGCTCTTCACAGATGGAAAAAGAATATTGGGAGAAGAATGGATGGCTTGGTAAAAAACGTCCCTGGAAGGATGAAATAAATGTTGTCTAAAAAAACAACACCTTTTTAAATTCTGGGTACTTTTTCCGAAAACTTCCTGTGGCTATACTCAGCTGTAGGAGGGGAAATATATGGAACCAATTATACAAATGTCACATATTGACAAAACGTTTAAGGTGTTAAAACGAAGAGAAGGAATAAAAGGTAGCATACTGGATTTGTTTTCCAGAGAACATACGTTATTGCAGGCGGTGAATGATGTTTCACTGGATATTATGCCAGGCGAAATGGTAGGGTATCTTGGGCCGAATGGAGCAGGAAAATCAACGACGATTAAGATGATGACCGGCGTATTGGAGCCTACAAAAGGAGATATTCTGGTAAATGGCAGAGTACCTTATGAAAATAGAACGAAAAATGCGCAGGATATTGGCGTTGTATTTGGGCAGCGTACTCAGCTTTGGTGGGCACTTCCTGTTATTGAATCTTTTAAAATATTAAAGGATATTTATCGTATTCCGGATCGGGTATATAAAGATAACTTGGAATATTATGATGAATTGGTAGGGGCAGGGCAACTGTATCATAAAGCAGTTCGAGAAATGTCGTTAGGACAGAGAACGTTATGTGATATTTTAGCTGCATTTTTACATAATCCGAAAGTTGTATTTATGGACGAGCCTACGATTGGTTTGGATGTTTCCATGAAAAGTAAGATTCGTACGCTTGTTTCAAATTTAAATCAAAGCAAAGGTACGACTGTTATCCTGACAACGCATGATATGGGGGATGTGGATGCTCTTTGTAAGAGAATTGTCATTATTGATAAGGGAACGGTTATTTATGATAATGAAATCGAGCATTTACGCAAATATTTTGGCGCGTACAGGACGGTAAAGTTCAAGTTCAAAGCAAATAGAAAAGACACAAAGGGAATGGTAGCGCATGAAGCAGACGAGATTCGTGCTTTATTAGCGTATAAGTTTCCAGAGGCGGAAACTTTACAGGTAACACAGGAGGAACAATGGGTGCAGCTTCTTATTAATGAAGAAGAGGCTCGCATGATGGATGTGATTCATAGTGTTATGGAACAAAAAGAAATTGTGGATATGAATCTTCAGGAAATATCAACGGAAAAGGTAATTCAGAAGATTTATGAGGGAGGGGTATTATGACAAGAGTAAAAAAATACCTTTCTCTCGTTCGTGGTAGTATTTTAGAAGGATTGGTATTTCGGACAAGTCTGATTGTTTCTATTATTGGAAATTTGCTTTATCTGATTATTATATATTTCTTATGGAAGGCAATTTTTGATTCAAGTCCGACAGATGTAGTAAATGGAATGACCTTTTATGATACAATGATTTATCTGGTGCTGGCTTCTGCGATGTTTCAGTTCATGGATACATTTGTTGTATGGGCGATTGGCCGGGATTATCAGTCGGGGCAGATTGTTGAGTATTTGGTAAAACCAATGGACTATCAGGCATACATTTTTTTTGCAGGCATTGGTAATAGTATTGTGGCTTTCTTTATTACATTTTTGCCCACATTTATTATTATTTATTTTGTCACGCATGGAAGCATTGTTTTAGGAATGAATCTTGTATTTTTTGCAATAAGCTTAATTTGTTCGATTGTAGTGAATTTTTGTGTAGACTTTTTTGTAGGTACTATTTGTTTGTATACGCAGTCAATCTGGGGTGTCAACATTATGAAAGAGATTGTCGTTGGACTTTTGTCGGGGGCTACAGTTCCGCTTGCATTTTTTCCGGAGAAGTTTCGGATGGTGGTAGATTTTCTGCCATTTCAGGCGATTTACCATTCACCGTTAAGGATTCTGACAGATCAGAAGATGACAGGTGCGGATTATGCTGATGTACTTGGTATGCAGTTACTTTGGATTGTTGTTACGCTTTTGATTAGTAAGCTATTTTGGAAAAAATCAGTCCGCAAAATGATGGTAAACGGAGGCTGATGAAATGGAAAAAGAAAAGAATGGATTTGCATTTTATGCGCATATTTATAAAAAGATATTGATACAGGATTTAAAGAGCAAAATGAGCTATCGGGCAGATTTCATTATTTCCACGATAGGAATGCTTTTCACGAACGTAGCTGGATTCATTACCTTCTGGCTTATCTTTCAGAATTTTCCGCAGATTAGTGGCTGGACATATCATGAAATGTTATTTTTGTATGGTTTTTCTATGCTGGCGCTTACGCCGGTGCAATGTTTTTTTGATAATAACTGGAATTTATCGAGAGCTATTCATTCGGGAGATTTTATTAAATATTGTTTCAGACCGATTAACTTATTCTTTTATTATATGTCCGAGGTGTTTGATATAAAGGGGCTTGGGCAGTTTGCGTTCGGCATTGGAACGCTGGCATATTCGTGGAATAAACTGGGACTGCCTTTATCTTTTCGAAATATTGCAGGTCTGATTATTGGAGTATTGTCAGCTTCGCTTTTTATGATTGCGTTAATGAATTTTGCATCAGCATTGCATTTTTGGATTGTCGGTGCAACAAGTGTTATGATTCTTATTTTTAAATTTAAGGATTATGCAAGATATCCGATTACCATTTTTAATAAATTCTTTCAGTTTGTATTTTCTTTTATTATTCCGATTGGATTTATGACGTATTATCCGAGTTTATTTATTTTGCATCAGGAAAGAATTTCGATTTTGACTTATCTGACTCCGGTATTTGGAATAGTTTTTGTATATTTAAGTTATCTTTTCTGGATGAAAGGAGCAAGACAGTATTCAGGAACAGGTTCTTAATGAAATGTTTAGTAGGATAGTTGGGAAAATTATCTAAAAAAACAACACCTTTTTAAATTCTGGGTACTTTTTCCGACAACCTCCTGTGGCTATACTTAAACATAGGAGGGATGTCATATGAAGGTAAGTAAGCAAAAAAGTATTAAAGAATTCTTCAAAAGGGGTGCTGCCCAGATTGGTATTACGATTCGGGCACAATTGATTATCGGATTTGTTATTCCTATCATTTTTATTATGATAGTTGGCATCGTGTCGTATCAAAAAGCCGCAACTGGACTGGAATCAAATTATGAGCAGTCCACAACAAATGCGCTTGAAATGACACGAAATTCTCTGGATAGTTCCTTGCAGGTTATTAGTCAGCAGGTGATGGAGCTGGGACAGGATTCAAATGTCAGATCTTATTCGTTGGGAGCTTATATTGGAAAAACTTCTGAGCGTAATAAAAGCAAGGATATTATACAAAGTAATATCAGTGTCAAAGAAACATCAAGTGACATTATTAAGAACGTTCACATTATTCCGGTAGAAGAGGAAACGGTTGTTACTTCGAAAACGTTAAGTGCTGCGGAAGTGGATAGCTTTATGGCGGGATTAAAGGAATCAGAAGATAGCGCACTTTTGGAAAATAGTTTTGTAAGATGGGGCGAAACCCATTCATTTATTGATAGTGAAATGGAAATTGACCTAAATGAATACACTATGTTCTGCAGTCAGGTTATCAATTCGGGAGAGAATAAGGCGCTTATTGTTTTTGACATCAGTACACAGGGAATTAAAAATCTTTTGCAACAGCTGGATTTTGGAGAAAACAGTCATGTGGCATTCGTAACAGCAAATGGTAGAGAAGTGAGTAGTGGAGAGAATGTTTCCATTTTCGAAACGGACTTTTTTCAGGAAGGAAAAAACAGTGGCGAGGAACGATTTACAAAATATGTAAAATATGGTAACCAGAGTTACTTTTATATGATGTGTAAAAGTCAGGTGGTCGATGGCTATATTACCGTTCTGGTTCCCAAAGAAAATATTATGAAAAGTTCCGTGCAAATTCGTAATATTACTATTATCCTTGTTGCATTGTCAGTAGTAGTTGCAATCGTACTTGGATGTTATATTACAGCCGGAATCAGTATTAATATTAAGAAGAGTGAGAAGTCTTTAAAGAGGGTTTCACAGGGGGAATTATTCCTTCCGGCAAAAAATGAGCGCATTCCGAAAAACGAGTTTGGAAGATTGCATTCTGCTATCCGTAATACAATCGATAAAATACGAGTTCTGGTTCTGGAAGTTATTAAAATGATTGGTATCGTATCGGATTCCGGCAATCGGGTAAATGAGTCGGGAAGACAGGTAAGCATCTATGTCCAGAATATGAATGAACAAATGAAGCAGGTAGAAAATATCGTAGAAAGCGAAAGCATTGAAATTGAGAACTGCAATGAACAGATGGAAAAGCTTTCCGGGGAAATAAAAGCTGTCAGCAAAGGGATTCTGGGAACAATAGAGCAGGTGCACAAATCCAAAGACATGATTCAGAGTGGTATTGCGGCAGTGGAAAGCATGACGCAACAGTCTGTAGAAACAACACAGGCAACCGGAGAGGTGCAGAAACAGGTTTCTATGCTGGGTGAAAAACTGGTACATATTTTTGGATTTGCAGAAGAAATTCAGGAAATTGCATCACAGACAAACTTGCTTTCTTTAAATGCTTCCATTGAAGCAGCGAGGGCAGGCGAGAATGGCAGAGGCTTTTCTGTTGTGGCAGAGGAAATCAGAAAACTTGCTGATAATGCCGGAAAAACAGCTGTTTCCATACAGGATATGATTACAGAAATCAGCAGTTATTCCAAAGCAGCAGTCGAACGTGTGGAAATAGCAGAAAACATTGTTTCTATGCAGGAGAAGAGTGTGCGAAATACTGCTGATGCATTTGATAATCTGAATCATTTCTTAGAACAGATGATTAATGAAATGGAAATGCTTGCAACTGAAGTAGAAGGAATGAATTTAGAAAGAAAAACAACGCTTCATTCCATTCATTCTATTTCAGAGCTTTCTGAAAAGCTGGTTCAATTCTCTGAGCAGATGAATGAGTCACTGAAATTGCAGGTAGAAGCTGCTGAGATACTTACGGTAGAGGCAGGCAATATGAAAGAAAACATGAAAACCTTAGAAGAAACGGTAGAAACCTTTAAGATGGAAGAAAATTAGAATATAAATAGACAAATGGCTTTAGGAATAAAACCTAAAGCCATTTGTTTTTCCTTATTTATTCTGTAGTAAAGTTATCGAAGTAACCCTGAATCAGAATGATAGGAGTACCCTTATCACCGGAACCGGATGTTAAATCACACAAGGAACCGATTAAGTCAGTTAACTGTCTAGGGGTTGTACCCTGAGATGCCATGTTACCAACTAAGTTATCCTGTTTTGTTTTGATGCTGTTAGAGATAGCTTCTTTTAATTCAGCACCACTTAAGTTAGCGAAATCATTATCTGCAAGGTATTTCAATTTCAATTCGTTTGGTGTGCCGATAAGACCGTCTGTAAATGCTGGAGAAACAACCGGGTCAGCTAATTCCCAGATTTTACCCTGCGGATCTTTGAAAGCACCATCGCCGTATACCATAACTTCTACGTGTTTGCCTGTTTTCTCAAGGATAGAAGACTGGATGTCGAGAACAAGATCTTTACATTCGTTCGGGAATAATTTGATTTTGTCTTCTGTGGATTTGTTAGAACCAAGCAAACCATATTTTGTATTATAACCGCTTCCATTTACCGGAGCATTCAGAATATCATCTAATCCACAAACTACTTTCGCACCAGCTTCTTTTAAGATACGTTTGGTACGTGCTCTTGTGTGAATGTCACAGTTGATGATGCAGTCTGTATAGTTAAGAATTGTTTTTGCCTGATTTGCAAATACTACTTCAACTTCTGCGCCAGCCTCTCTAATGATACTGGAATAGTATTCTACATAATCAACACCGGTAAATTCGTGTTTATTTTCACCGAATAATTCACGATATTTTTCCAGAGTTAAAACATCAGAATATGGATTGATGCCGGCAGCATCTAACTGATCATATGTGATTAAAGCGTTACCAACTTCATCGCTTGGATAACTTAACATGAGTACCACTTTTTTACAGCCCATTGCAATACCTTTTAAGTTGATAGCGAAACGGTTACGGGAGAGGATTGGGAAAATAACACCAACGGTTTCTCCACCTAATTTTGCTTTTACATCAGCTGCAATATCCTGAACAGATGCATAGTTACCCTGTGCACGTGCAACAATGGATTCTGTTAATGCGATTACGTCTCTGTCACGCAGTGAGAAGCCTTCGCTTTCGGCAGCAGCCAGAACGCTTTCTACTGTAATATCTACCAGATTGTCACCTTCGCGGATAATAGGACCACGAATTCCTCTTGAAATAGTACCTACTCTTCTTTCCATTCTTATACCTCTTTATTTTTCTTTTTGGAGAAATAATGCTTCACCAATCGTTTTAGAACCATGTATTATTATACAAGGAATGAAGGAAATACACAATAGCGCATAAATGATTAAAATTTTTTAAAATGGAAATTCTTTCATAGGATAATAAAGAAATCTGTGATATGATATAGTCATACAGCAAAAAGGATTATATAATAGAATCAAATGCAGTATGGAGGAGTAGTAATAGCATGAGAAAGACAGCATTGATTACGGGAGCATCCTGTGGACTTGGATATGAGTTTTCCAAGATTTTTGCAAGTGAGGGTTATCATCTTGTTCTGGTGGCCAGAAGCGAAGGCAAGCTTTATATCATGAAAGAGAAGCTGGAAAAAGCATATGGAATAAATGTTTATGTCTGCGCACAGGATTTATCAAAACAGGATGCAGCAATGCGAGTTTGGGAGTTTGTACAGGAGAAGCAGATTGCTGTTGATGTTTTAATCAATGATGCCGGTTTTGGCGATTTTGGAAAATTTGCAAACAGTAATTGGGAGAAGCAGTACGATATGTTACAGGTCAATATTACAGCACTGACTCAGTTGACCCATCTATTTATGAAACCAATGATAGAGAGAAGACAGGGCAAGATTTTAAATCTGGCATCCATTGCAGCCTTTATGCCGGGACCGATGATGTCTGTCTATTATGCAACAAAAGCATACGTGCTTTCCTTTACAGAAGCATTGTCTGTGGAACTTAGAGGAACAGGGGTATCGGTAACTGCACTTTGTCCGGGACCTACAAATACCGGATTTGCGAAGAATGCCGAACTTGGTAAATCAAGATTGTTTAAGGCATTTGAGAATACAACTGCTCGTTCCATTGCAGAATATGGATATGAGACTTTGATGACCAAGCAGGTGGTTGCAGTACCGAGTCGTAAAAATAAATTAACGTTGTTGGCGGTAAGACTTTTGCCGAGAAGACTGGTAAGAAGATTTGTTTATCTGGTACAGAAATAAGGATGACCGGGGAATTTTGTGAGATTCCCCGGTTCTATTTTAGTATTGTCAAAAAAATATCAATGTGGTATGATTACACCGTATTGTATCTCGTAAGAGAATAATAACAGGAGGAAAAGTACCATGAAAAATGAAAAAACTTATGAACTTGTGCTGACAGCACTGTTCACCGCCATTATCACCATAATGGCATTCACACCACTGGGATATATTCCATTAGTTGTTATCAACGCAACAATCATTCATATCCCTGTTATCCTTGGAGCGCTATTTTTAGGACCGAAAAAAGGTGCATTTTTAGGATTCGTATTTGGTTTAACCAGCTTTATTAACAACACATTTAAAGCAGCCACAGCATCGGCGTTTGTATTTTCACCGATTTTGGCAGCAGACGTAATTGGTATATCAGGTGTTTTCAAAAGTATGTACATCTGCTTTGTACCAAGAATTTTAGTCGGAATTATTCCGTATTATGTTTATATTCTGATTCGCAGACTTATGAAGAGTGAACAGAAAGTATGGCGTGTTGTTTTAAATGCGGCTATATCCATTATCTTAATGATTTCCGTAAGAGCATTATTAGTGAATTTAATACAGACAGAAACCGGCAAGATAATCGGACTCGTACTTGGTATTGCACTGGGTATTGCTTTGTTCGTAGTTTTGACCTTATTAAACCAGAAAAAAGCATCCGGAACACTTTCTCTTGCTTATGCGGGAGTGGCAGGAGCCTTTACGAATACACTTTTTGTAATGAGTGGAATTTATTTCTTGTATAAAGATGCTTATGCGCAGGCACTTGGTATTGCCGGGGATGCGGTTATTGATGTCATTATGGGCGTTATCAGCTTTAACAGTGTTGTAGAAGCTGTGATTGCAGCAATTCTGGTAGCAGGTGTAGGTCTTGCGCTTGTCAAAGTGAAACCGATTAAAGAGCCGGGCAAAGCAAAAGAGACAGATAAATAAGAAATATTTAATAAGAAAATAATAGATGAGAAACACTAATTAGAAACAGCTTTTTTGAAGCGAGGTAAGGGAAAGATGATTTTAGCAGTTGATATTGGAAATACAAATATTGTTATCGGATGCATTGAGCAGGAGAAAATCTTTTTTGTAGAAAGAGTTTCTACGAATATTTCCAAAACGGAATTGGAATATGTTGTAGAATTCAAGACACTTTTAGATTTATATCAGATAAAAGTAGAAGAAATAACAGGCTGTATTATCGCATCGGTAGTACCGCCGCTTAATAACATCGTACGGTCTGCGATGGAAAAACTTCTGCACATTACACCGCTTTTGGTTGGACCGGGTGTTAAGACGGGATTAAATATCCTGATGGACAATCCGGGTCAGGTAGGTTCTGATTTGATTGTAAATGCAGTAGCCGGTCTGCATTATTATGGTGCACCGATTATCATGATTGATATGGGAACTGCAACGACCATAAGTGTTGTAGATGACAAGAAAAACTATATCGGCGGTATGATTTTGCCGGGAGTTAAAGTATCTTTAGAGTCACTGGTAAATCGTACTTCCCAATTACCACGCATCAGTCTGGAAGCACCGAAGAAAATTATTGGTAAGAATACCATTGATTGTATGAAGAGTGGCATTGTTATGGGACAGGCAGCTTGTATGGATGGTATGATTGAGCGTATCTGGGATGAACTTGGTTATGAAGCCAATGTTGTTGCGACGGGCGGTCTGGCAGGCTGTATTGTACCTTATTGTAAGAAAAAGGTTATTTACGACAATGAACTGACCTTAAAGGGACTTGATATTATTTACCGGAAAAATACAGAACAGACAGTATAGAAAGGAACATGGGATGTTACAGGAAAAACATATCGTACTGGGTGTGACAGGCAGTATTGCAGCATATAAAATTGCTTCACTTGCCAGTATGTTGAAGAAAAAGAACGCAGATGTGACTGTAATTATGACACAGAATGCGACGAATTTCATCAATCCGATTACGTTTGAAACGTTGACCGGTAACAAATGTCTTGTTGACACATTTGACCGGAATTTTCAGTATAGTGTAGAACATGTAGCGTTAGCGAAACAGGCAGATGTATTTCTGGTTGCACCGGCTTCGGCAAATGTGATTGCCAAAGCAGCGCATGGAATTGCAGATGATATGTTGACAACAACCCTTCTTGCATGTCAGTGCCCGAAGATTATTGCACCTGCCATGAATACAAGAATGTTTCAGAATCCTATTGTACAGGACAATATGAAAATTCTGGAAAAGTATGGTATGGAAGTCATCACACCAGCAACCGGCTATCTTGCTTGTGGCGATACCGGAGAAGGCAAAATGCCGGAACCGGAGCTTCTTTTTGAATACATTGTGAAAGCGCTGACACCAAAAGATATGGTTGGAGTGAATGTGCTTGTTACGGCTGGTCCGACCAGGGAAAAGATTGATCCGGTACGTTACATCAGTAATCATTCTACCGGTAAAATGGGATATGCGATTGCGAAAGCTGCTATGCTTCGTGGTGCGAAAGTGACCTTAGTAACCGGCAAAATAGAGATTACACCGCCAGTTGGTGTAGAGGTTATAGATATTATAACTGCGGCAGATATGGCAGAAGTGGTTAAGAGCCGTGCACCGGAGCAGAATATTATTATCAAAGCGGCAGCCGTAGCCGATTATCGTCCGAAAAATGTTGCAGACGAGAAAATGAAGAAAAAAGATGGTGACATGAGTATTGAATTAGAGCGTACGGAAGATATTTTAGGGTATCTTGGAACGCATAAGATAGATGGACAATTTTTGTGCGGTTTTTCTATGGAAACAGAGAATATGATAGAAAATTCTCGTGGAAAACTGGAACGCAAGAATCTGGATTTAATCGTTGCCAATAACTTGAAGCAGGCAGGAGCCGGATTCGGAACAGATACGAATATCGTTACATTATTATCCAAAGAAGAAACTATACAACTTCCGATTATGTCGAAAGAAGAAGTTGCAGATGAATTATTGAGTTACATTATGAAGCATAGAAGATAGAATTATAAAAGTTCTAAAAATGCCTGCCCTGCCCGAGAAAGTGGAGTGTCATTTTTTTGCACCAGACAGATTTCACGCTTGGGGATAGGGCGATTTAGGGCAAGTTGGAAAACGGTGCCTTCCTGTAAGGCACTTTCTGCAAATTTCTGAGGGACGAAACCAATGCCGAGGTTATTCGCAACCATAGGAGTAATTAAATCAGTGGTGGCAAGTTCAATATCCGGCTGGAAAGTAAGTCCATGCTGCAGAAAAAACTCATTTAAAAATTGTCTGGTGTTGGTATCAGGTGATACACTTACAAATGGGTAAGTGGATAATATCTGCAAATCTACGATTTTGTCTTTTAAATTCTGAAATTGTTTCCCTGCAATTAGAATGTCCTGAAACTCGCATACTTTGGTAATGGACAATTCTTTGTCTTTATAATCCGAGGGAATAACCAAAATTGCAAAGTCTAACAAATTATCCTTCAAAGCCTGAATTTCACGAGGGGTAGAACTATTGGAAATATTGAGCCTGATATCAGGGTAAAGATTATGGAAGTTGGTTAACACCGGCATTAAATAATGGTGGATAGATATTTCACTGGCACCTATCTTTAAATAGCCTGAGGAAAGTTTCTGTAAGTCTTTCAATTGAGCTTCTGCATCCATGATATGTTCATATGCAATCGCGATATGTTCATAAACAAGGGTGCCTTCCGGAGTTAGCTTCATGCCCGATTTAGAACGTGTAAAAAGGAGACAATTCAATTCCTCTTCCAGACATTGGATTGCATGGGTTACGGTAGGTTGTGACAAATAAAGCGCTTTGGCGGCTTTGGTCATATTCTGATATTTTGCCACATAGTAAAAAGTTTTGTAATATTGTAAATTAACTGACATAAACACACTCCCATAGATATTATCTATAATAATGATATAAATGATTGATTTTATTTATGGTTTTAAATGAAGTATACTATTTTTTTGAAAGAAGAGCAACGGAAAAAGATGATTATACTATGGAAGGAAGGATTAGAATGATTCAGGATTTGACCTTGGGAGATTCCCAGAAGGTTTTATTCCGCTATACCATACCGATGTTTATCAGTGTGGCATTTCAGCAGATTTATAATATTGCAGACAGCATGATTGCAGGAAAGTTCGCCGGAGAGGATGCCCTTGCAGCCGTAGGAGCATCGTATCCGATTACAATGATTTTTATGGCGGTAGCAGTTGGATGTAATGTCGGTTGCTCCGTTGTTATTTCCCAGTTGTTTGGAGCAAAAGAGTATAGGAAATTAAAAACAGCGATTTCAACGACTTTTATTACCACTTTGGTCTTGTCAATTGTATTGACAATTATCGGATTGTTTACGACGCCAGCAATGATGCGGATGATTCAGACGCCGGATAATATTTTTGTAGATGGGGCATTATATTTAAAAATCTATATTGCTGGGTTCGTATTTCTTTTCTTATATAATGTAACAACAGGGATGTTTAACTCACTTGGAGATTCCAAGACCCCATTATATTTTTTGATTGGTTCATCCGTTGGAAATATTGTGCTGGATTTATTGTTTGTAGCAGTATTTCATTGGGGTGTAGCCGGTGTTGCATGGGCAACTTTTATTGCGCAGGGGGCTGCCTGTATTCTGGCACTTCTGGCATTTCGACAAAGATTAACAGAAATTGAAACGCAGGAAAAAGCGGAAATGTTTTCCTGGTCGGTTTTGCAAAAAATTGCTATTATTGCAATTCCAAGTGTTTTGCAACAGAGCTTTGTTTCGATAGGAAATATTTTCATCCAGAGTATTGTAAATTCATACGGCTCGGATGTTATTGCGGGATATTCCGCAGCAATTAAGTTAAATACTTTTATTATTACCAGTTTTGCTACCTTTGGAAATGGTGTGTCAGGATTTGTTGCACAGAATCTGGGCGCGGGCAAGCCGGAACGAATCAGGTCAGGTTATAAGGCAGGCGTGAAAATGGCACTTATTATAGCGATTCCGTTCTTTCTTGTCTATTTTTGCTTTGGACAGACAGTAATGCTTTTGTTTATGGAAGATACAGGAAGTATGGCAATGGAGGTAGGTATAACCTTTCTTAAGATAGTGTCACCGTTTTATTTTATAATTTCCATTAAACTGGTGGCAGATGGAGCTTTGCGCGGAGCTACTGCAATGAAAAGTTTTATGATATCTACGTTTACAGATTTAATACTTCGTGTTATGCTGGCTTATATATTATCTGATTTATTAGCTTCCAGCACAGGTATCTGGCTGTCATGGCCGGTAGGCTGGAGTGTGGCAACTGTATTGTCGGTTGCTTTCATTCATAGAGTGATAAAGCAGAATCTTGGAAAGAATAAAGCAGAATAGGAGTCATTATGAGAATCGGAATGGGTTATGACGTACATCGTCTGGCAGAAAATAGAAAAATGATTATAGGTGGTGTGGAAATTCCATATGAAAAGGGACTTCTTGGACATTCAGATGCAGATGTCCTGTTGCATGCAATTATGGATGCGCTTCTTGGCGCAGCAGCACTTGGTGATATCGGCAAGCATTTTCCGGATACGGACCCGGCGTATAAAGGAATTTCTTCTATGAAATTATTGGAACATGTTGGAAAATTGTTAGAAGAAAATCTTTTCCTGATTGAAAATATTGATGCTACGATTATTGCACAGGCACCAAAGATGCGCCCACATATTGATACAATGCGTCAGAACATTGCCGATGCATTGGCGATTGATATTTCTCAGGTGAATGTGAAAGCAACCACAGAGGAAGGACTTGGCTTTACCGGAACCGGAGAAGGAATCTCTTCGCAAGCTATCTGTATGCTTACCAGTCCGGCAGAACTGTATGACAGGGACGTGACCCAGGAAACGAAGTGTTCAGGTTGTGGTGGATGCCCGATGCAGAAGTCCTCTTGACAAAATCAAATATTTTGCATATTCTGATAATAGATATAGATAAAGCGATGAACAGAAAGAGTATATTTTTGAAACTGGCAGAGAGGAATCGTCATCGGCTGTAAACGATTCTCAGGGAAAAAGATAGAAGTGCATCTGGGAGCTTGAGGATGGGAAAAGAGATTTTTATAGTAAGAAAGCGAATAAAAATCCCTAAGTATCTGAATCCGGTCTGCTACCGTTATCAGTAATGAGGGAAGGTATTTTTCATACCTTAAATAGAGTGGGATCGCGGATAAATTCGTCTCTAAGGAATAGAGATAGTTTATCCGCTTTTTATATGATGAAGTATCATGAAATGGCATCATAGGAGGTTAATATGGGATTTTTTGGTCACATACGTGAAGAAATAAAAGTTATCAGAGAACGTGACCCGGCAATTCATTCCGATATGGAAGTGTTCCTGTATCCGAGCTTTAAGGTAATGCTGCATTATCGTGTGGCACACAGATTATATATGAAGAAACATTATTTTCTGGCGAGATGGGTGTCACAGCGTGGTGTACGCAAGACCGGAATTGAAATTCATCCGGGTGCACAGATTGGAAAAGGACTCTTTATCGATCATGGAAATGGTGTTATCATTGGAGAAACCAGTATTCTGGGTGACAATGTTACCTTGTATCAGGGCGTAACACTTGGTGGTACCGGTAAGGAGCATGGTAAACGCCATCCGACCATTGGCAATAATGTTATGATTAGTGCGGGTGCAAAAGTACTTGGTTCTTTTACCATAGGCGATAATTGTAAAATCGGAGCCGGAAGTGTGGTATTGGAAGAAGTACCACCGAATTCTACGGTAGTTGGTGTTCCGGGGCGTGTGGTAAAGCGAAATAACATTTCCTTACCGCAGGAAGAAATGGATCAGATACACCTGCCGGACCCGGTTATGGAAGATTTGGCAGTGTTGCAGCATGAAAACGAAGAACTGACAAACCGGCTGATTGACTTAGAACGGGAATTGCGGGAACTGAAAGTAAAAAATGGAATCAAATGATAGATTAAATGGAGGAAACTATGAAAATTTATAACACATTATCAAAGAGAAAAGAAGAATTTGAACCGATTGTACCGGGCAAGGTAAGCATGTATGTATGCGGTCCTACGGTTTACAATTTAATTCATATTGGAAATGCCAGACCGATGATTATGTTTGATACAGCAAGAAGATATATGGAGCATAAAGGTCTGGAAGTAAATTATGTTTCTAATTTTACCGATGTAGATGACAAAATTATTAAGAAAGCAAACGAAGAAGGTGTTGACCCTTCGGTTATTTCCGAGCGTTACATTGAAGAATGCAAAAAAGATATGAAGGCACTCAATGTAAAACCGGCAACAACTCATCCACAGGCAACCAATGAAATCGGCGGAATGCTTGAGATGATACAGACTTTGATTGATAAAGGTCATGCCTATGTAGCAGCAGATGGTACAGTGTATTATAAAACCAGAAGCTTTAAGGAATATGGTAAGTTGTCCCACAAAAATCTGGATGACTTACGTGGCGGTAATCGTTCTCTGTTAGTTTCCGGCGAAGACCAGAAGGAAGATCCGCTTGATTTCGTACTCTGGAAACCGAAAAAAGACGGTGAGCCTTATTGGGAATCTCCTTGGTGCCAGGGTCGTCCGGGATGGCATATTGAATGTTCCGTAATGAGCAAAAAATATTTAGGCGACGAGATTGATATTCATGCCGGTGGTGAAGACTTGATTTTCCCACATCATGAAAATGAAATTGCACAGTCAGAAGCAGCTAACGGCAAGATTTTTGCAAAATATTGGATGCACAATGGTTTCCTTAACATTGATAATAAGAAGATGTCCAAATCAGCAGGTAACTTTTTTACCGTAAGAGATATCAGTGAAAAATATGATTTGCAGGTACTTCGTTTCTTTATGTTGTCTGCTCATTACAGAAGTCCTCTTAACTTTAGTGCTGATTTGATGGAAGCTGCTAAGAATGGTTATGAACGAATCGTAACAAGTGTTTCTAACTTAAACTTCCTGTTGGAAAAAGCACAGAATGATGCAATGAGTGCAGAAGAAGAGAAGCTTGTGGAAGAAGCAAAGGGCTTTATTACGAAATTTGATGAAGCAATGGATGATGACTTTAACACAGCTGATGCGATTTCTGCGATTTTTGAACTTGTTAAATTTGCTAATACGAATGCAACCGAAGCCAGCAGTAAGGCTTTTGTAAAAACATTGAAAGAAGAAATTGTAATGCTTTCTGACATCTGTGGTCTTATCGTAGAGAAAGAAGCAGAAATGCTTGATACCGAAATTGAGCAGCTTATTCAAGAAAGACAGGATGCAAGAAAAGCAAAGAATTTTGCAAGAGCAGATGAAATTCGTGATTTATTATTGGAGAAGGGTATTATTCTGGAAGATACCCGAGAAGGAGTTAAATGGAAGAGAGCATAACTATTTTAGATGCGATTAAACAACAGTTTGCTTGTAAAGAGGTGGATATCAGAACGTATTCACCTCTTACGTTAGCTTATATCGGAGATGCTATTTATGATTTAGTAATCCGTACGATTGTGGTTGAGCGTGGAAATCAATCTGCCAAAGGTTTACATAAAACTACAATTAAGTATGTAAATGCTAAAGTGCAGGCAAAAATGATAGATGCGTTGGAAGAAATTCTGACCGAGGAAGAGGAAGCAGTTTATCATCGCGGCAGAAATGCAAAGTCCTATACTTCTGCCAAAAACGCTTCGATTATTGAGTATCGTAAGGCAACCGGTTTAGAGGCGCTTATGGGCTATTTGTATTTAAAAGGTGAAACGGCAAGAATGCTTACATTGATACAGACTGCCTTTGAGAAAATCGGTATGAAGATATGAAGGAGTAAACATGGGTTATACAGAATTGACAATAGAGGGAAGAAATGCGGTGATTGAGGCGTTTCGTTCCGGTAAAACAATAGACAAGCTTTTTATTCTGGATGGCTGTCAGGATGGTCCGATTATGACCATCAAACGAGAAGCCAAGAAACAGGACTGTCTGGTAAAATATGTGAAAAAAGAACGACTGGATCAGCTTTCCGAAACCGGCAAGCATCAGGGTGTTATTGCATATATTGCAGCATATGAATATGCAGAAGTTGATGATATGTTAGAGAAAGCAAGACAAAAGGGCGAAGCACCTTTTCTTTTCTTGTTGGATAACATTGAAGACCCACACAATTTAGGTGCCATTATTCGTACGGCAAATTTGGTTGGGGCGCATGGTGTTATTATCCCGAAAAATCGTGCCGTAGGACTAACAGCAACGGTGGCCAAAGCTTCCGCAGGTGCGCTGAATTATACACCGGTTGCAAAGGTGACAAATTTAGGACAGACCATCGAGGAACTAAAAAAAGAAGGTTTGTGGTTTGTATGTGCTGATATGGGAGGTACAACTATGTATCAGTTGGATTTAAAAGGTCCGATAGGACTTGTTATTGGGAATGAAGGGGAAGGAGTAGGCAGACTCGTAAAAGAGAAATGCGATTTTGTGGCATCCATTCCAATGAGCGGAGACATTGATTCTTTAAATGCTTCTGTAGCAGCAGGAGTTCTTGCGTATGAAATTGTAAGACAGCGCATAATGGCATGAAAGAAATAAAAAGAAATTCGGTAAGAGATTATTTACTAATAGTTATTTGCATATTGACGGCAGTTTTGGTAGCGGTAGTTGGTCTGAAAGCCTATTCGGTTTATCGGGAAGAAACCGCAGAAGAACGAAAGAAATACGAAGAGATTTTAGCAAGAAATACAGAGGCACAGAACCGTGTCCTGGAGATGGAAGCAGAAATTGCAAGTATGACATCGGATAAGGAATCCTTGCAGGCTTTTATCGATGAAAAAGTGCTGGCAGCAGAAGAAGCGCGGCGTAGAAAAGAAGCAGAAAAAGCCATGTCAATATCCGGGAATACAATATCCGGCAACATAAGCATATCGGGCAATATAAGTGTATCCGGCAACATAAGCATATCGGGCAATACAAGTGTGTCCGGCAACATGAGCGTGTCGGGTAATGCCAGTGTGTCCGGCAACATGAGCGTGTCGGGTAATGCCAGTGTGTCCGGCAATATGAGTGTATCGGGCAATGCAAGTGTATCTGGTAATACGATATCAGGTAATCTGGCTGGAATCAATTATTATGATGGAAGCATGACTGGAAATAGTATTTTTGATGAATGGCGCTTTATTTATGAGCAACCTGAAAATATGACTTTGGAAGAACGTCGACTGCTTCGTACATCCTATGAAGAAACACTAGAAGTAAATCAATCTGACAGAGAGTGGATTGCAGAAAATACTTATGATTTTTCCCAGATGAAAATAGCTTGTCTGGGTGACAGTATTACGGCAGCAGCTAATCTGGAGGATGAAGAAAATTACGAACAATATGCATATCCGGCAAGACTCAAAGAACTTCTGGGAGCAGAAGCGGTCTATAACCTGGGAATTGGCGGTTCATCTATCGGAAGATACTGGGCGGATGCTTTTGTAGACCGTTACACAGAAATTCCAGAAGATGTAGATATTATTATCGTTATGGGTGGAACTAACGACGGTTTCTGCGTGTCCGATGAGGAGTTTGGCAGTATGGAAGATAGGGAGTATCGTACATTCTGCGGTGATTTGGATGAACTTATGAGTGGTCTTCGCGAGGATTATCCAGATGCGGTGATTTTCTTTGCTACACCATTGCCAAATGTTTTGCAGGATTATCTGATGAGTGAGCGAGATTACCTTTTACCACAGAAAAATTTTGTAGATGTCATGCTGACAATGGCAGAAGAATATGATTTTGAAATCATTGATTTGTACAACTCCAATATACTGGATTCCCATGATGCTAATGTCATTGCGGAATATATGCCGGACGGTGTTCATGCAAATCAGACAGGCTATCAGATTCTTGCAGAGCATTTTGCAAGTGAAATCGTGAAATATTATGATGAGGTTGAAGCAGTAGAAGATGAAGGAAGAGTATCAGCAGTACAGTGATGAAGAATTGATGATGCATCTGCGTGATGGTGAGGATGGTATCATGGATTATATTATGAACAAGTACAAAAACCTTGTCAGAAGCAAGGCAAAATCCATGTATATTCTGGGGGCAGATAGTGATGATCTGATACAGGAAGGTATGATTGGACTTTTTAAGGCAGTCAGGGATTTTGACAGCGGCAGAGATGCCAGCTTCTTTACCTTTGCGGATTTGTGTATTTCCAGACAGATGTACACAGCAGTACAGGCATCCAGAAGACAGAAGCACATTCCTCTTAATACCTATATTTCGCTTTATGCGACTGCGCAGGAGAATCGTGACGGAAGTGAGGAAGATGCAGCACTTGTTAATATTCTTACCCGCAAGTCAGAGCAGAGTCCGGAAGAAATGCTGATTGACAAGGAAAATGTGGAACAGCTTGAAAAGACGATTGATAAAGAACTTTCCGGTTTTGAAAAGCAGGTGCTTGACCTGTATCTGACCGGCATGAAATATACACAGATAGCTAAAGTGCTCGGCAGGGATGAAAAGTCTACGGACAATGCCTTGCAGCGTATTAAATCTAAGCTGAAAAAAGCAATTCATGTAGGGTATTGACAAAGCAAAATGCCTTATGATACAATACAGTTCGGTTCGGTAAATGACGAAAGTCATTTCTGAATGCTTCGCTGCTGTAGCACAGTCGGTAGTGCGTCGCATTGGTAGTGCGGAGGTCACGGGTCCGATTCCCGTCAGCAGCTGTAAAAAGCCTAGTTTTTACTAGGCTTTTTCTTTTGTATAATAAAGTTGTTGACAAGTTATCCGTATCGAGTAACTCAGCAAATGCTTTTATATTATTTAAAACAGTTTTTACATGGTACATATCCTTGCGCTTTTAGTTCATCAATAGATTGATTTGATGTTGAATAATTTTGAGGTGCTATTTTTGCCACTGAATGACAGGAAGGATAATGTATTTTCATGGTATGAGTGTTTAATACATATGTTGCAGAAGTTTGCTGCTGTTCTGGATTGTCATAGGTATTAAAATTGTTTGTGTTATTATCACTAGACGAAGCGGTTTCAGATGTTACAGAAACTTCTTCGGCTTGATTTTCGTGCGCGATAGTATCGGTAGGTGCAACCTCGTTGGTTTCATTATTTGATTCAGAAGATATGTTTTTCTCCGCTGCAATTTCTTCTTTTATAGTTTCAGTTTGCGTAGTTTCTGCTTTAACTTCTTCGGTTGATTTTTTTTGCCTACATTTTCTTGAACTGTCTTTTCTTTCTCGACAATGGTCTTAGTTTCTTCTTCATCAATGGATTCAGTTTCTTTTTCAACGGTTTCAGTTTCTTCTTCAACGGTTTCAGTTTCTTCTTCAACAATAGTTTCGTTTTCTTGTACTTCGAGCTCTTTCACTAATTTTTCCTGTTCTTCAAGCAAAGCCTGTTGTTCTTTGTCAACAATATGGAATGTCAGCGTATTGCTTTCTATGCTGCCGGAGTTGGCGGTAATGTTGATAGTTCCACTGGACTTGGTATGTAATATAAATTTTGTGGAATCATTATTGTCACGTTCGATATCCGCTATTGAGATATTATCTGTATCACAAGAAACAGATGAAATATCTGCATCTTCTGGTCCGTAATCAAGAGTAATTATATAATCAGTGTCTATATCTAATTCAGATTCTTCCTGACAAGAGATTGTCAATTCTGTTGGAGTTGGTGGTGCAAAAAACATCCCATATAGGAAAAAAATGAAAGAAAAAATGGATGCTGTGGAAATCAATATAGTATTTCTTTTTTGTTTCTCCGGTGCGGTTTTCTTTCTGAAGAATATTAACCATATCAGTCCGGCAATCCAACCAAATACAAGAAATACGCCTAAAAGACAAAATATTCCTAAACCTTTTAGGCAAGTCATTAAACAACTTCCGTTTGAACTTTTACTTTTGTTTTTATTCATTTTGTTTTTCCTCCGATTTGGTACAAAATATCAAATCATATTATTGCGCTTTGATAAGTAAAAGAAAAGGAGTATGTAAAAAAATGCAAGTTTTTTGTCAAAAATTGCATATTTTATCTACCATATTTTTAATGGACTCATTAATGCAAGGGGAAACAACTTTAAAAAAGAAGATGCGTGTGTTATACTGAAATGGTAAATTTTTTGTTTCTCTATGGAAACTGGGGAGTAAAACACCGGGAGAGGATAGTATATGAAGATACTGGTAGTAGACGGAAGTCCAAAAGGAAAAAACAGTATTACCTATCAAACGATTCGTTTTTTGCAGAAGAAATTCCCAAAAGATGAATTTAAAACACTTCATGTAGGTGCACAGATAGGTTTGTTTGCACAGGATATGTCTGAGGCATATGAAGCAGTAGAAGGTGCGGATATGATTCTTTTTGCCTATCCGGTATATACCTTTATGGCACCATCCCAGCTTCATCAGTTTATTCAGCTATTAAAAGAACAGAATATTGATTTGACGGGAAAATATGCAACGCAGATTACCACATCCAAACATTTCTATGATGTGACAGCACATAGTTATGTGGAAGAAAACTGCAAGGATATGGGAATGCGTGTTTTGCGCGGATTTTCGGCGGATATGGATGACTTGTTAACGAAGAAAGGTCAACTTCAGGTTATTACATATTGGAATTATGTAAACTTTATAATTCAGCAGGAAAAGGAAGAGAACAAGGAAGAAAGCAATTCAAAAGCCTTAAAGGAGAAAAGTAATAAATATCGCATTGTTATTGTGACAGACTGTACGAGAGAAAATGAAAGACTCCGCAGAATGATAATGGATTTTCGAAAAGCACTTCCTTATGAGAGCCATGTAATCAATTTGCAGGAACATGATATCAAAGGTGGCTGTCTGGGGTGTTTCCACTGTGCCATTGACGGCACTTGTGTATATCAGGATGAATTCAGTGATTTATTACGCAATAAGATTCAGCGGGCAGATAGTATTGTTTATGCTTTTTCCATCAAAGATCATTCGATGGGAGCATTGTTTAAACGATATGATGACAGACAATTTTGTAATGGGCATCGTGCTGTTACAATGGGAAAACCTACGGCCTATTTAATTGATGGAGAATTTTCCGGAGAAAAAAATTTGCAACTGGTGTTAGAAGGCAGAAGTCAGGTGGGAGGCAATTTCCTGGCAAGTATTACAACGAATGAAGGCGTTGGAGCTGATTCGCCGAAAAGCTGTGCGGATAAACTTTCCTATGCTCTAGAACATAGAATACAAGTAAATGAAAACTTTTACGGAGTGGGTGGCAAGAAAATATTCCGTGATTTGGTTTTTGAAATGCAGGGGATGATGCAGGCAGACCATCGCTTTTATAAAAAGAACCAGTTATATGATTTTCCACAGAAAAAAGTAGGAAGAATCCTTTTTATGAAGGCAGTGGGAGCAGTGCTTAGAATGCCGTCTGACAACAATCCTGTTCAAGGAAAAATGACAGAAGGTATGCTGATGCCATATGAGAAGGTTATCTCTGGAAAAACAATAGAGTGAGAAAAACAATGAAAGCATATAAGAATTATATTTTTGATTTATATGGAACGTTAGTAGATATTCGTACGGATGAGAATAAGAAAGACTTATGGGAGAAAATGAGTCTTTTCTGTGGTTACTATGGGGCGGATTATTCGCCGGAAGAGTTGCAGAAGAGATATCTTGAGTTGGTTCAGACAGTAGAGAGGCAAATGTCTCAGGCAATGCAGCAGCAGACCCAAAATAATCCGGTTAGATATGTGCATGAAGCCTATCCGGAGATTCCGATAGAAAAGGTTTTTGGACAACTATACAAGGATAAAATGGTGGAACCGGGGGAGGAACTGGTGCGACATACAGGCCAGATGTTTCGAGTATTATCTACACATCATGTAAGGCTTTATGCAGGGGCAAAGGAATTATTGTATAGTCTGAAGGAAAGTGGAAAAAAGGTATACCTGTTATCGAATGCACAACGTATTTTTACAGAATATGAGCTTTTCTATTTAAAAATACATGATTGCTTTGATGGGATCCTGATATCCTCTGATTATGGATGCAAAAAGCCGGATGAAAGATTCTTTCGTATTTTACTGGATAAGTATTCTATTAAAACAGAGGAATCTTTGATGATAGGAAACGATTTGGATACGGATATTCGTGGAGCGAAACAGATAGGAATGGATACTTACTACATTCATTCAGCAATTTCGCCGGCATTGAAAAGAGAAGTAGATGCAGACTATTTTATGAAGCGTATGAATTTGCATAGTTTACAAAAGCAATTACTAGGTAGATAATAAAAAGATAAGGAACAGGAGGATTTTATTTTATGGAGATTTTTGACAAGAACTTTGTTTCTAAATTGGGAGAAACAATTACAACAAAGGGAAAAGAAGTAAGTGACAAGGCAAAGGATTTAGCAGAAATTGCAAATCTGAGAAGCCAGATTGCTACTTGTGAAGAAGTAGTGAAAAAGAATTATATGGAAATTGGTAAAATGTATTATGAGCAGCACGGTTCTATGCCGGAAGAACAGTATGAAGAACAGTGCAGGGCCATCAGTAATGCACAGATTGGAATTGCTGATTTGGAAGCCAAAATCAAAGAAGTGAAAGGAATTTAAAAGGAATTTAAAAAGAATTTCATAAGTAAGAAATAAAACATCGAGTCTGTTATACAAACTCGATGTTTTATTATGCTTATTTTGCAATTGTTATTGGGCAGGAGCTGCATTAGGGTCTGCCTGCTGAACCGCGTTTGGATCGGCTTGTTGTGCAGCCGCAGCCGCTGCTGCCGCCGCTTCAGCATTTCGCTGGTTAATTTCTGCCTGCTGTGCAGCGATAATAGCTTCATAGTCCGGATTGGCAAAGAACTCTGCATTGTGCGGACATAACGTTTGTGTAGTAGTGGTTGTTGTAACGGAACCATCTTCGTTCACAATTTCCTGTGTTGTTGAAGTGGTCAGGCCTGCATTTGCAGCATTCGGTGAACCGCTCTGTAAGGAAACATCTTCTACAAGTGGTAATTCCAGAACACCTTCTGCTTTAAAAGGACATAGGTCCGTAGCAGGAGTAAGGCTGTACTGGCAGTAAACACCGGAATAATGAACATTACAGGTTTCCGTTGGTACGGTTCCTTCTGCAAAATATTCAGTTTTTAATGTTGCATCACACAAGCCGGCAATCGGCAATTTGCCGGAACGGGAACATACTGTAGCCGTTACAATACCGGAAGGTACTGAGAAGGACTGACTTGGCAGATCCTCATGTATTTTGGACATAACAGCACGCCAAAGCTTTTTCGCAAGACTTATTTCTTCACCGCGTAATTTAACATTGTTATCATAACCTGCCCAGGTAGTAGCTGTATAATACGGTGTATAGCCGGCAAACCATACATCATTGTTATCGGAAGTAGTACCTGTTTTACCTGCGATTGCCATATTACCAAAGTTTACAGCACCGCCGGTACCGCTTGTTACAACATCTACCATTGCATCAGTTAAAAGGAAAGCAGTTGTTTCTTTTATAACCTGTTTAGATTGTGGTGGTGTATTATCTAAAATAACATTACCATCATGGTCTAATACTTTTGTATATAATTTTGGTTTGATGTAAGTTCCGTTGTTAGCAATACATGCATAAGCAGCGTTTAACTCTTCATTTGTTACACCTTTTGTGATACCACCAAGCGCGGTTGACTGCTGTATGTCAGAGAAAATCTGACCGTTTACTTCCAAGTCATGAACGAGTGTTGTAAAACCGAAATTAACCAGATAATCATAGCCAAGCTGTGGGGTAATCTGTGTCAGTGTTTTAACTGCAATAATATTCATAGAATCGCGGATACCATCTCTAAAAGAGGAGATACCACGATATTCTTCACCATACCAGTTAGAAACCGGACGTCCGTTTTCATAATTGAAAGGAGCGTCGTTCATAACAGTTGCAAGAGTCAGACCTGCGCTATCAAGTGCCGGTGCATAAGCAGCCAATATTTTGAAGGTAGATCCCGGCTGTCTGGCTGTGTCAGTAGCACGGTTTAAAGTACGGCTTCCTGATTTTGAGCCACGACCACCTTCCATAGCGACAATATAACCGGTGCTTTGATCTTCGATAACAAGGGAAACCTGTGGCTGTGGTATCAGAGAAATTGTTTCACTAAATACTTCATCACCTGCACCTAAAACGGCTTCTTTATATAACTCAATATCTGTATAAGCATCCTCTTGTGTAGAGTAAATCAGGTTATACCCTGTCTTGGTTTCTTTCCAATAGCTTTTAAACATTTCGGTACTGAAGTTTTCTTTGTCCCCATTACTTTTGACAATGGTTAATTCATAATTCAGATACCATTTTGTATTAGCGGGGAAGTTGCTTTCGTCTGCAAACACTTCATCACAGATAGACTGAATTTTCGGGTCCTGTGTGGAGTAAATTTTCAGACCGCCGCTATATAATAAGGTATATGCCTGAGTTTCGTTGTAACCGGCGGCTACAAGGTCTGCTAATACATCTTCCGTAAGTGCATCCACGAAATATGTATTTACAGAAGAATCTTCGTTCTCAGCATCTGCTATCTGAATGCGGGCATATACATCATCTGCCATTGCTTCATCAAATTCTTCCTGTGTAATATAACCCTGTTCTAACATGTTGTTCAGAACTTTTTCTCGACGTTCTGCATTATCTTCAGGATGAGAAATTGGATTATATTTGGATGGATTCTTAGTAATTCCTGCAATAACAGCACATTCTGACAAAGTCAGATCACTTACGGATTTATTGAAGTAACGTAAGGATGCAGCCTGTACACCCAGGGTATTCTGACCTAAGTTAATTGTATTCATATAATTAATCAGAATATCTTCTTTGGACATTACTTTTTCCAGTTCCAATGCCAGATATTGCTCCTGAATTTTTCGTTTCATACGATCAGCAAAAGAGTCTTCGCTAGTCCAGTCTGTAAAAACGTTGTTTTTCAAAAGCTGCTGTGTAATGGTACTGGCACCTTCTGAAAAGTTAAATTTGTTTTTAATACCGACAGCAGCGGCACGGATAATACCTTTAATATCAATACCGTTGTGGTCATAGAAACGTTCATCTTCAATAGCAACAAAAGCGTTTGCCATATCTTCCGGCACCATATCCATACTGACAGGAATACGGTTAGAATCAGTGGAAACTAATTTAGCAATCTGATTTCCTTCTATGTCGTATACAAAAGTTGAGAAGCCGGATGGTGTAACATCAATATTACTGATATCCGGAGATGTATCAATAATACCTTTGAAAATACCAATTCCCGCGCAAGCACCAAGTATTGCGACGGAAACAATAAAAATAAGAAATACCTGAACAAAAGTAAAACCTATTTTTTTACCAAACTTCACGGATTTAGAATTGAGTGCCTTTTGTTTCTCACGGACACCTTTCTTTCCATAATTCATAAATACTGCCTCCTCAGGCTGTACGGTTACAGCCGTAGAAATCTAATTTTTTAAACTTATCAAACTATTATATCAAAAGATATCGTCTAAAGAAAGGATTTTTCTTCCATATTAAGAATTGTTCACAATTTGATACATTTCTATTCAGAGGGAAACACCATTGATATTTACAGTCTTTTTACTTACAATAATAGTAGTTTCGAAAAATAGTTACTTAAATGAAAAATAAGGAAATATTAAGAACAGGAAAACCAATGAAGATAGACAGACAGATAGGAATTTTATCAATTCTGTTGCAAAAAGATAAAATAACAACAGCAGAATTAGCGGAAAAATTTGAAGTATCCCGTAGAACCATTATCCGTGATATTGAGGACATTAACCGGGCTGGGATTCCGATTGTGACATCGCAAGGGCAAAACGGCGGTGTGTCCATTATGGAAAATTATAAAATGGACAGAACGGTTTTATCTTCAGCAGAAATGCAGGCAATTTTTGCTGGGTTGCAGAGTTTAGACAGTGTAAGTGGAACCAATCGTTATAAACAGCTTATGGAAAAGCTTTCGGTCGACTATTCGGATACGATAAAAGCAGATAATCATATTATAATTGACCTTTCTCATTGGGATAAGGCATTGGTGTCTGAGAAAATTGAGTTGATTAAAGCGGCAATGGAGAGGCAGGAAAAAATACGTTTTTCTTATTTTTCACCAAATGGAGAAAGCGAGAGGGAGATTGAACCATATCACTTGATTTTTCAATGGTCAAGCTGGTATGTGTGGGGATACTGTATGCAACGGAATGACTGGAGAATGTTCAAGTTAACCCGTATGACAGCTTTACAGTGTACTGGTAAAAAACGGGAGAAAAGAGAGGTGCCGGAATATACCAGTGATAAGCTTTTGCATACGAAAGGAGAAATAGAAGCGATTGTTAAGTTTGATAAATCCGTCAGATGGCGTTTGGTAGATGAATGGGGAAGCAACACATTTGAAGAAGACGAGGACGGAAACCTTATTGTGCGATTTACATGGTCGGATACGGCTTCTTTCTATAACTGGATTCTGACGTTTGGTGCTAAGGCAGAGATTTTAGAGCCGGAATCCTATCGACGGGAGTTTGCGCAAGTGTTAGCTGATATGCAGAAAAAATATGAATTATGACAAAGAGTTGTCATAATTGAATTGCTATACTTCTTTCAAAAAGGAAACGAGGTATCATGATGGAAAAAGATAAGAAACTGGATTACAAAAAAGAGTACAAAGTCTTGTATCAACCGGCAACGAAACCATCTATTATTGATGTGCCGGAAATGATTTTTATTGCGGTAGATGGAAAAGGCAATCCGAATACGTGTGAGGCATATAAAGAAGCAATGGAAATCTTATATGGTCTGTCTTTTACAATTAAAATGTCGAAAATGAGTGGCACGCAGCCGGAGGGCTATTTTGAATATGTAGTGCCGCCATTAGAAGGCTTCTGGACAGTGGAAGGCATTTCTTTTGATGGTATTAATGTGACTGATAAGGATAAATTTTGTTGGACCTCCATGATTCGCCAGCCGGAATTTGTAACGGAGGAAGTTTTTGAGAAGGCAAAAGAAGCATTGATGAAGAAAAAGCCGGAGCTTGCAGGCGCAATCGAGAAAGCACGATACAGGAAGATAAAAGAAGGACTGTGTGTACAGATGATGCACAAGGGTTCTTATGATGATGAACCAAAAAGTATTGAAAAAATGAAACAATATGTGACAGAAATGGGATATGAGGAAGATTTCTCGGATACCCGTTTCCATCACGAAATTTATCTTTCTGATCCACGCAGATGTGCACCGGAGAAATTGCGAACTGTCATCAGACATCCGGTTCGAAAAGCATTTCCGGTTTTGGAGAATGAAGATTTTTTATTAAGAGTTGTGCGTATGGAAGATGCAGGAGATTTGTTAAAGGTTTATTCGGATGAAAAAGCCGTGCCGTTTTTTAACAGTGATAATTGCAACGGAGATGATTTTCATTATACAACCTTAGAACGAATGAAGCAGGCAATCGATTTTTGGATTTATTCTTATGTAAACCACTATTTTGTGCGCTGGACGATTGTTGATAAGCAAAAAAACGAGGCAATCGGAACAATAGAATTTTTCAATCGTCAGGCAGAAGATTTCTTTCATGAGTGTGGTCTTTTACGACTCGATATTCGAAGTGATTATGAACAAAACGAGATGATTCAAAATATATTGCAACTATTTTTGTTACCGATGAAAGAATTATTGGGCTGTAAAATGATTGCGACCAAAGCGATTCCGACAGCAACTGAGCGAATCGCCGCTTTGCAGGAACTTGGATTTGTGCATACCGACGAAAAGCTAATTGGCACAGATGATAAGCGTGCTTATGGGGATTATATGATCCTTAAATGGAATTCCCACATGAATACAGGAGGACAACATGATTTTTAACAAAGAAGATTACACAGTGGAAAACGTAGTATTAGGAGAAGAAAGTATTACATTTCGGGCTTTTCGAAACAGAATCTATGTAGATAAGCCGGTAAATCCGGAATTTCAGCAGATGCACATTTTTGCACCGGAAGCCTATTATGCAGGAGAGTGTATACAGGGATATACGCTGGAAACAGCACCGATTTTTATGCCGAATACAGTAGGTGGTTATATGCCGGGCGGACTGGAAGAACCGGGTTTGAATGAGTGGCAGGAGGAAAAGAAACCAAATACTATTTTCCGGGCATTGCAGCATGGTTATGTGGTGGCAGTTCCGGCGATTCGTGGACGAGTACAACGTAGCGAAGATGGAATTTATACCGGAAAAGCACCGGCCTGTATTGTGGATTATAAAGCAGCTGTACGCTATTTACATTATTTTGAAAAAGAGATTCCCGGTGATAGCCATAAAATCATAACAAACGGAACCAGCGCGGGCGGCGCACTGTCTTCTTTGATGGGAGCAACCGGAAATCATGCAGACTATGAATCTTATCTGGAAGAAATTGGTGCGGCGAAAGCAAGTGATGCAGTATTTGCCGCCTCTTGTTATTGTCCGATTATCAATTTAGAACATGCTGATATGGCATATGAATGGCAATTTGATGATGTTTATGGCACAATGACAGAAGAATTGAAAGAAGTTTCCAGAGAAGAAGCAAAGTTATTTCCAAGTTATGTAAACTTGCTTGGTTTGTATGATGAAACAGGAAAAAGTCTGACTTTAGATGAGAACGGAAACGGCACTTTTAAGGAATATATAGAGAGCATTGTGATTGCTTCTGCCCGGAGAGCATTAGAACAAGGAATGGATTTATCAGATAAGACATGGCTTACCATTGAAAATGGACAAGCTGTTGCGATGGATTTTAAAGGCTATGTGGAGGATATTACCCGCATGAAAAATCCGCCCGCATTTGATAAGCTAAGCATGGACAGCATTGAGAATGATTTGTTTGGTTCGACAACGGAGAATTTCAGGCATTTTACGAAATACAGCAGGGAACACAGTCTGGCAGGCGGTTTGATGGCAGAGGAATGTGTTATTAAAACGATGAATCCTATGAATTATATAGAGGATGGAGGGGCACAGACTGCATCTTATTGGAGAATTCGTCATGGAGAATGTGACAGAGATACGTCGTTGGCAATTTCAGCTATGCTTGTGTTGAAACTGCGCAGTGAGGGATATGTGGTAGATTATCATGCACCTTGGAATGTGCCCCATGCGGGAGATTACGATTTAGAAGAGTTATTTACATGGATTGATGGAATCTGTAAGGAAGTATAGAAAATTTTGTGGGTTTTTTGCTTTTCTTATGCTAGAATGGAAAGTGATTGTAATTTGGAAAGGGATATAGAAAAATGCAAAGAGAAAAATTGGGAAGCAGACTAGGTTTTATTCTACTTAGCGCAGGTTGTGCGATTGGTATTGGAAATGTGTGGAAGTTCCCATATATTACCGGACAGTATGGTGGAGGTATTTTTGTCTTGATTTATTTATTGTTTCTGGTAATTATGGGTGTACCGGTTATGACAATGGAGTTTGCGCTTGGACGTGCCAGCCAGAAAAGTCCGGCGAAAATGTATCAGCAGTTAGAACCGGAAGGAAGTAAGTGGCATCTGCATGGTTATCTGGCAATTATTGGTAATTATTTGCTTATGATGTTTTATACTACGGTTGCCGGATGGATGCTCTATTATTTTGTAGCAACTGCTATGGGAAAATTTGAAGGCTTAAATGCAGATGGCGTAGCCGTTGCATTTAATGATATATTAGCTGATGGCGGCACTATGATTCTTTATATGGCAATTGTGGTTGCAGTTGGTTTTTTGGTTTGTTCCTTAGGGTTGCAGAATGGACTGGAACGTGTTACGAAAATTATGATGCTTGCGCTGCTTGGTATTATGATGGTATTGGCAATACATAGTATCTTCATGGAGGGTGGTTCGGAAGGACTTGCCTATTATCTGCTACCGGATGTGGAACGAATGAAGGAAGTTGGTGTTGGTAATGTAATTGTTGGTGCTATGAATCAGGCATTCTTTACGTTGAGCCTTGGCATTGGTGCAATGGCAATTTTCGGAAGCTACATTGATAAGGAACGTTCTTTGATGGGAGAAGCGGTAAATGTTGCTATTTTAGACACTTTTGTTGCATTGGCATCCGGACTGATTATTTTTCCGGCATGTTTTGCTTATGGTGTAGAAGTAGACAGTGGACCAAGTCTTATTTTCATTACGTTGCCGAATATTTTTAATAACATTCCAATGGGAAGAGTGTGGGGAAGTTTATTCTTTGTTTTTATGTCATTTGCGGCATTATCAACTGTGCTTGCTGTTTTTGAAGGAATTATTGCAAGTACAATTGATTTATTTGGCTGGAGCAGAAAAAAGGCTTGTATTATTAATGGAATTTTGATGTTTGTATTGTCATTGCCGTGTGCACTGGGCTTTAATGTGCTTAGTTCTGTTCGACCATTTGGCGAGGGTTCTACGTTTATGGATTTAGAAGACTTTATCGTAAGTAATCTTTTGTTGCCAATCGGCTCTTTGATTTTCATTTTATTCTGTGTCAGCAAACGAGGCTGGGGATGGGATAATTTTATGAAAGAAGCGAATGAAGGTAAAGGACTTAAAGTCAGAAATTGGATGCGCGTTTATATGACTTATGTGCTTCCGATTATTGTGTTTATAGTATTTGCAGTTGGATTATACAATTTCTTTGTGTGATGATTAACTTTAATGTATTACTTATGGAATGATAAAATTTTTTGAGGAATGAAAAAGGAGAAATTTATTTTATGAAAGAAACAAAGAGAAATTCATTTACCGGATCAATCGGATTCGTTCTGGCGGCAGCAGGAAGTGCTGTTGGTTTGGGAAATATCTGGAGATTCCCGTATCTTGCAGCAAAAGACGGCGGCGGATTGTTTCTTGTAATGTATTTGATTCTGGCAATTACTTTTGGTTTTACACTATTAACGACGGAAATTGCGATTGGCCGTAAAGTAAAACAGAGTCCGCTTACCGCATACGGTCAGTTGAAAAAAGGCTGGAAATGGTTAGGCATTATCGCTTGTCTTGTACCGGTTATTATCATGCCGTATTATTGCGCAATCGGTGGATGGGTGTTGAAATACTTTATTGCCTATCTGACAGGTGATGGAACGAATGCAGCAACAGATGGTTATTTTACAAATTACATTACCAGTGATGTCGAGCCAATTATCTGGATGTTAGTTTTTATGTTTATAGTAGCTTTTGTTATTTATAAAGGCATCAACAGTGGTATTGAATCTTTTTCCAAGATTATCATGCCGGTGTTATTGGTACTGGTAGTTATCATTGCTGTTTTCTCATTAACCATTCAGCACACGGATGCAGATGGTATCACAAGAACCGGTCTTCAAGGCTTTAAAGTATATGTCGTACCGAATCTGGAAGGAATGACGATTAAGAGCTTTTTTGGTGTTCTGGTGGATGCTATGGGACAGTTGTTTTTCAGCTTAAGTGTTGCTATGGGTATTATGGTTGCATATGGTTCCTATGTTCGTGATGATGCAAACCTTGTAAAATCCATTAACCAGATTGAAATTTTTGATACCTTAGTTGCATTTTTGGCAGGTGTTATGATTATTCCGGCAGTTTATACTTTTATGGGAACCGAAGGAATGCAGGCTTCCGGCCCTAGTCTGATGTTTATTTCTTTGCCGAAGGTATTTGCGGCTATGGGAAGTATTGGTAACGTTGTAGGATGTCTGTTCTTTGCAATGGTATTGTTTGCAGCACTTACCAGTGCGGTTTCTGTTATGGAGGCAGTTGTTGCCAGCATTATGGACCAGTTCCATTTATCAAGAACGAAAGCAACGATTATCGAGCTTGTGATCGCACTTGTAGCGGGTATTATCGTATGTCTTGGCTATAATGTAATGTACTTTGAAGTAACACTTCCGAATGGTGCCGTAGGACAGATTTTAGATATTATGGATTACATCAGTAATAACTGTCTGATGCCGATTGTAGCAATCGGAACCTGTATTTTAATCGGATGGATTCTGAAGCCGCAGGTAATTATCGATGAAGTGGAAAAGAGCGGTTGCAAATTCGGCAGAAAGAAATTATATATTGTGATGGTTAAAGTCATTGCACCTATTTTATTATTGATTCTTTTATTAAAATCTGTTGGTATTCTGACGATTATCTAAACAAATTATGGATTAAAGCAAGCGACAAAAGCATTGAAGTATATTCCGATTCGGTGAAATATTTCAATGCTTTTCTTTTTGCAATTATATGGTATGAAAAAGTGTACAAACAAGGTAGAAATATGGTATTTTATTATATAAGGGATATTTTTTCTTAAAATGTGCAAAAGGAATGATGAAATGGAAAAAAGAAGTAAAAACGGCAGTTATATTATTATGGCGATTCTATATGTATTTTCATTGTCGATGTTTGCTTTTAGTATGATATATAGCCGGGTATCGGATGAAGCATACAGGATTGACAGCGGTTCAAAGCACCAATATATAGAAGAATGGGAACTGCTTAAAGAAGACGGAAGTAAAGAAAAAATTGAATTGCCTGTTGATATTGAGGTTGGCGAACAGAAATGTGTAACCATAGAGCGTACATTACCGGAAAAGTTGCAGGAAGCGGAAGCGATTTTAATATATGGCTATCGTACTGCTATTTACGTGGATGTGGATGGAGTAGAAAGAGCGGTTCTGGATACGAAAGATACTCGTCCTTTCGGAAAGACGACACCGGAAGGAATGGTTATTGTAAAGCTGAAACAGGAAGATGCCGGTAAGAAAATCAGAATTCATTATTATGGAAGTGAAAAAGCAGAAACCATAAAGCTTCGGGATATTGCTTACGGAACACAGGAAGGAATTTATAGTTATTTAAATCTGACCTATATGCCCAGATTCATTTTTGTTTTCCTGATAGCGGCAATGGGTGTATTTCTTGTCATTGTGGATATAATTATCCGTGCGATGAGAGGGTGGAAAAGTAACTTTGGTTATCTTGGAACAGCATCAATATTGATAGCGGGATTTCAGATTGCAGGAAATGAAATACGGCAGATTTTCTTTTCCAATATTACGATGATGGAATTTATGACAAGAGTAGTTCTTTTTCTTTTACCGATTCCGATGGCATTATTAAATAACTCGATACAGAAGAAACGTTATGATACGTACTATTTGAGTGCATGTGGAATATTTTTCGGTTATACAATATTGTGTATTGTGTTGCAGCTCCTTAATATCGTGGACATGTGTGATATGATGAACGGTTTTTATGCGATAGTATGCCTTTATTTCGTTTTCGTGATTGTTACGATGATAAAAGATGTGAGAGCAGGATATGCCAATGAACTGAAAGCTTTTTTCATGGCGGTTGGTTTATTAATTGGCTGTGGTGTTTTAAGTCTGGTACTAATGAATTCTTCCATCTTGTCAAGTAAAGCCTCACCGGCCATTTTGTATAATACCGGATTTTTGTTCTATGTTCTGGTAATCGGCATTGCCGATATCAAGGAATTTATTAAGATGAACAAAGAGCGTGAAAAAGCAATTTATGCCAGTCAGGCCAAAAGTGAATTCCTTGCGAATATGTCTCATGAAATCAGAACACCAATCAATGGAGTGCTCGGTATGAATGAAATGATTCTTAGGGAAACAAAGGAAGCCGAGGTAAAAGAATATGCTTATCAGATTCAGGATTCCGGACAGATATTACTTTCTTTAATCAATGACATTTTGGATTTTTCCAAAATTGAAAGCGGTAAGATGGAGATTATTCCGGTGGATTATCGTATGAGTACATTGCTGAATGATTTGACTAATATGATAAGTGTTCGTGCAGAGAAAAAGAATCTTGCTTTTAAGCTGGAGATTCAGAAAGATATACCAGACGGTTTGTTTGGTGATGAAATGAGAATCAGACAGGTTATTACCAATCTATTGAGTAATGCTGTCAAATACACGGAACAGGGTCGGATTGTTTTGTACATGAAAGGCAATCGAATTTCCAAAGAAGAAATTGAATTGGAAATTGGAGTAGCAGATACAGGAAAAGGAATAAAGAATGCGGATATTCAG
This sequence comes from Lachnospiraceae bacterium, assembly GCA_017623295.1. Taxonomy (GTDB): domain Bacteria; phylum Bacillota; class Clostridia; order Lachnospirales; family Lachnospiraceae; genus UBA3282. The sequence continues at coordinate 120,154 of JAGAPK010000062.1, forward strand.
AAATTGTTTACTGCCTTTGAAAGGTTGAATGAAAAAGAAAACAGAGGAATAGAAGGAACCGGTTTGGGATTGCCGCTTAGTCAGCGTATTTTACACAAAATGGGAAGTGAACTGAGGGTAGAAAGCCACTACGGTGAAGGTTCGGTATTTTCTTTTGTAATTCGCCAGAAGGTAACAGATGAAACACCGATAGGAGATTTTAAGCAAAAATATAGAGAAGGACTTGGAAAACGTAAGAAACACCAGTCAAAGTTTAAGGCCCCGAAAGCGCGTGTGCTTGCAGTAGATGACAACGCTGTAAATTTGCGAGTATTAAAAGGCCTTTTGCGAAGCACGGATATGCACGTGGATATAGCATCAAGTGGACAGGAATGTCTGAAAATATTGGAAGAAAATACCTATCATTTGATTCTTTTGGATCATCTGATGCCGGAAATGGATGGAATAGAAACACTTCGTCAAATCCGTAGTATGGGTTGTGAGATACCGGTGGTTGCATTGACTGCCAATGCAATTTCGGGAGCGAGAGATACTTATTTGCAGGCGGGCTTTGATGATTATTTGTCTAAGCCTATCAATGCAGATGAGTTAGAAGAAATGATTAAAAAATTTCTTCCGCAGGAGTTAATTGAACAGCAGAAATAAATGGAGAAGTGAATGGAACAAGTTGCAAATGAAAAGGTAGAAGCAGTCTGGAACATATACCAGGCTGCTTTTCTGGAAATACCATATACAAAACAGAAAAATTTTATGAAAAAGTGCTCTTATCGTATCGGCATGCTGGAACGTCGTATTTCCCGTAAGAAGACATTAGATACGCATCAGATATTGAATGATATGCCGGAACTACATAAAAGAGCAGCGGATATCGGTTATACAGTGGCAAATAAAGAAACACAGTTGCTCGGAAAATACCGACATGCTTTACGAAAACTGATTCGGTTGGATATTGCGTTCTTGCAGATGATGGCTCCTTCGGCATCGTTAGAAGAAATTGTAAGAATGACCGATATCAGTGAGCGGCTTCGGGAAAAATCTTTATATGAAATCTATAAAGATGATTATATGATGTTTCTGGTAGGACAGCGCATGGAAGAATTGATGGAAGCAGAACCGGAAAAACAATATCCGGAAGCACGCAGTATGAGCAGACATTTTATTCTTCACATCGGACCGACAAACAGTGGCAAAACTTATCAGGCATTGCAGAGATTGAAACAGGCATATCAAGGAATCTATCTGGGACCGTTAAGACTTCTGGCGTTGGAAGTTTATGATACCATGATGGCAGCGGGGATTCCGTGTAGTATGATAACCGGAGAAGAAAGTATTCGGACACCGGGCAGTTTCTGTCAGGCTTCTACAGTAGAAATTCTGGATTTGAAGGAAATCTATGACGTTGCCGTTATTGATGAAGCCCAGATGTTAGGAGATGAAAATAGAGGCTGCTTCTGGACAAGAGCGATTCTTGGAATTCGTGCAGAAGAAATTCATATTTGTGCTTCGCCGGTAGCAGAGAAACTGATTATTCAGATGATAAAACGGTGTGGTGATACCTATGATGTGGTGCACCATGAAAGAAATACGAAACTTCAATTTATTCCGGAGAAATATGATATGGGTAAGCAGGTGGAAAAAGGAGATGCCCTTATTACTTTTTCCAAGAAAAATGTTCTTGCGATTGCAGCAGCACTGGAAGCAAAAGGCGTAAGAACCAGTGTGATTTATGGTAATCTGCCGCCCAAAACACGAAGAGAACAGGTGACTCTTTTTACAGAAGGAGTCAATGAGGTAGTTGTAGCAACCGATGCAATTGGGATGGGCATCAATCTGCCGATTCGACGTATTATTTTTATGAACACGATTAAGTTTGACGGTACACAGAAGCGGAAACTGAAGGCAGAGGAAATTCGTCAGATTGCAGGCAGAGCGGGACGTTTCGGCTTCTATGATACCGGTTATGTGCAATCTATTATGGATATAGATTATATTGGCAAAAGATTGGAAGAACCTTTTTATCCACTCAAAAAGGCAAGAATTGGTTTCCCTGAGGTCTTGTTGGATATCAATATGGAACTGGATGAGATTATGGAAATCTGGGAGAATTCAGGAGAAACACCATTTTATGAGAAGATTTCTATGGCAGAAAATGTGAAGAAATATCGTTATTTGCGTAATTACAAAAAAGCATCCCAGTGTATGGAAGATAAAAAATTGTTGCTTACTTTAATTACCTGTCCATTTGATATTGGTGACAAAGAGGTGCTTAAACTCTGGTTACAGTATTGTGAAAACCCGATGGAACAGCAGGAGTGTCCACCATATCCATTAAATGCCACTCTGGAAGAATTAGAATCTTATTATAAAAAATTGGATTTGTATCATCAGTTTGCCGGAAGAATGAACTGGATAATTGACCGGGAAGAATTGGAGATAAACAGAGAAGAAGCACAGCGCACTATTGGAAAACTTTTGAAAGAAAACAAAAAGCAGTTTGAGAAAAGATGTAAGCTCTGTAATACTCCTTTGCCCTGGGATTATCCTTATTCAATATGTGAAGATTGCTTTATGAAAGACTATGAAGAATAAAAATGATAGAAAAGATAAGATTTTTCTTTACAATTATAAAAGATGATGATATTATAGATATATGATAATGATAATCATTACTGATTTGTGTAAAAGATGGTGCAAAATAATATAAGAAATGAATGGAAAGAAAAGGAGAGAACATTATGGCAAATTTAAAAGGAACAAAAACAGAAGCAAACTTACAGGCAGCATTTGCAGGCGAATCTATGGCTCGAAATAAATATACTTATTTCGCATCTAAAGCAAAGAAAGACGGATATGTTCAGATTGCAGCTATTTTTGAAGAAACTGCAGCAAATGAAAAAGAGCATGCAAAAATGTGGTTTAAATTATTAAATGACGGAATTGGTTCTACCGTAGAAAATCTGAAAGCGGCAGCAGAAGGCGAAAACTATGAATGGACAGATATGTATGATACTTTTGCAAAGGAAGCAAGAGAAGAAGGTTTTGACGAGATTGCAAGATTATTCGAAGGCGTAGCTGCAATTGAGAAAGAACATGAAGAAAGATACCGTAAATTGCTTGCTAACATCGAAGGTGATTTGGTATTCTCCAAAGATAATGATGTTATCTGGCAGTGCTCCAACTGCGGACACATTTGTGTTGGTAAGAAAGCACCGGAGGTATGTCCGGTATGTAATCATCCACAGGCTTATTTCCAGCAGAAAGCAGAAAATTACTAAAAAACAGAAAACCAAATGTAAATATATAAGAGAATATAGAAAAGAAGTCCACTCCCCAGTTAGCAGAGGAGTGGACTTTTTTAACCTTGTGTAAATCTTGCAAGGAATTGTTTTGTTCTTTCTTCTTTCGGATGTTCCATAACCTGAATCGGGTCACCCTGTTCCAGAATACAGCCATCATCCATGAAAATAACGTGGTCAGCAACATCACGGGCAAAAGCCATTTCGTGAGTTACAATAATCATTGTCGTTTTTTTGTCGGCAAGCTCTTTAATAACTTTCAATACTTCACCGGTTAATTCAGGATCAAGTGCGGAAGTCGGTTCATCAAAACAGAGAATATCCGGTTGAAGTGCAAGAGCACGGGCAATTGCCACTCTCTGACACTGACCGCCGGAAAGTTGATGCGGATAATTCTGCATACGGTCTGCTAATCCCATTTGTTTTAATAAACTTGCTGCTTGTGCTTCGATTTCCTGATGAATTTCTTTTTTTCTGGTTTTGTAATCCGGCTGTTCTTTGGCAAGGAGCTCTTTTGCTAACATGACATTCTGCAATGCCGTGTACTGTGGAAAAAGATTGAAGGACTGAAATACCAGACCAAAATGCAGTCTTTTCTTACGGATTTCAGCTTCGCTCCTGCTAAAAGGTGCATCCGGGTCGAATAAGGTTTCTCCGTTTACACGGATAATACCGGAATCCGGACGTTCCAGAAAATTCAAACAACGCAAAAGAGTCGTTTTTCCACTGCCGGAAGAACCGATAATAGAAAGTACCTGACCTTTTTCCAGAGAAAAACTGATATCTTTTAAGACTTCAGTACGTTCAAAAGATTTTTGAATATGTTCTACTTCTAATATTGACATCGTTTTTCTCCTTTCTTATCTAAAATAATTTAGTTTCTTTTCTAAACGTCCAAGAAGGAGCGTCAGAATACCGTTACAGATAAGATAATAAACTGCGGTAAAAAACAGTGGCCAGATTGCTCCGGAAATACCCTGAGAACCTTTCATAAATGCCTGACCAGCCCAGATAATTTCCTGAAGGGCAATGATGCGGGCAAGAGAGGTGTCTTTTACCAGAGTGATAATTTCATTGGACATCGGCGGCACAATTCGCTTAATCATCTGAAGCAGGGTAACTTTAAAGAAAATCTGAGTCTTTGTCATGCCAAGTACCAGTCCGGCTTCTGTCTGTCCAACCGGAACACCCTGAATACCACCACGATATATCTCCGAGAAATAGCAGGCATAATTCAGGATGAAGGAAACAGATGCAGCCAGAAAACGACCGGTTTCCCCACCGCCCCAGATAGGATTACCAAGTACCAGTCCGGGGAAATAGTAAATAATCAGAAGCTGAATCATAAGCGGAGTTCCACGTACAATCCAGACAATTACTTTTGTCAAATAGCTAAGTGGTTTGAAACGTGACATTGAACCAAATGCGATGATTAATCCAAGTGGAAAAGCACCGATTAACGTAACAAAAAATAATTTCAATGTCTGTAAAAAACCAATATTTAAGGCATGAATAACAATGGGAAGTTGTTCCAGAATCAGTTCCATGAGCTTATCCTGCTTCTCCTTTCAGTGTAATACAAATTTTCCGAGTGAAAGTTATTATGTAACTATTTGTACCGATAATTACTGTTCTACGACAGCAGCCTGAACACCATATGTTTCAGCACATTCCATCATAGTACCATCAGCGTAGCTTGCAGCAAAGAACTCGTTTAATTTGGCAGCGAGGTCAGAACCTTTACGGAAACCAACGCCATATTCTTCACTGTTTAAGCCGATTGTATAAGTTAAATCAGCATAGCCTGTACCTTCACCTACCATAGCAGCGGCCATTAAAGAGTCGATGATAGCAGCATCAGAAGTACCGGCAGCAACTTCCATAAGTGCATCAGACTGAGCTTTTACCGGTGTGAAGTTTAAGGAAAGAGCAGTTGCCTGTTCCTCACCTGCACTACCAGCTTCTACTGCAAAAGTTAATTCAGCAAGGCTTTCTGTGTCCTGATAGTTATCTGCTACGTCAGCAGGAACGATAACTACCTGTGCGTTGTTACAGTAAGCATTGGAGCATTCCATTGCACTCTTTACTTCATCCGTAAGAGTCATACCATTCCATACGCAGTCGATTGTTTTACCATCTAATTCCATAATTTTGTTGTCCCAGTCGATTTCTACGAATTCAACTGTTACACCAAGGCTTTCAGCAAAAGCTTTTGCCATATCAGCATCAAAACCAACCCATTCACCGTTTTCATCTTTATAATCCATTGGTGCGAAGTCTGTGATACCTACTACAAGAGTTCCTTTTTCCTGAACATAAGCTAAATCACTTTCTGCAGAAGCAGCTTCTTCAGTGGAAGCTTCCTCAGTCGTAGTTTCTTCAGCTACTGCTTCTTCCGTTACAGCCTCCTCAGTTGTTGCTGTTGTTTCTTCTGATGATGCAGTATTACCACATCCGACTAAGGACAGAGCCATCATCAGAGCTGCTGTTGTTGCAAACATTTTTTTCATAATTTTTCTCCTCCTAAAAAATATATTATATTAGTATAAAACACTAATATGAAATACGTTATCATATTAGCAGTTTACTAAAGCAAAGTCAATTCTTGAAATACTTATTTGCCATAGCCACAAATGCAGTATTTGCCATAGCTTGATAAGCAGAAGTGCTTGGATGCAGATGGTCACCGCTGTCAAACCCACTTGCAAAAGCAGCAGGATTTGCTTCATCACATAAAGCTTTGTCAAAGTCAATACAACCGTCGATTAGATTGGTATGACGAATCCAGTCATTCACTTCATTTTTCATATCTTCCCTAAATGAGGCATAAGTACGCCAACCATAAATCGGAAGCAGGGTTCCCATATAAACAGAAAGCCCCAGTTCTCTTGCCTGTTCCACATACCATGCAAGGCCGTCTGTTAAGTCCTGTACAGTTGGTAAATCGCTCATTGGGCGGAATGGATTAACGTCTGTGCCAACCGGATGAATGATGTCATTGATTCCCTGTTGAATAATAACGGCATCGGCACCGGCAACCTGTAATTCTCTCGGAACACGGTGATTGCCCTGTAAACCATAGGATTCATAAGTGATGCAGGTATATTCACGAAGAATTCTTGTACCGCTGGCGGCACGGCGGATAATGGAAGTATTTGTAATACCTTCTCTTTGTAATTGCAAAGTAAGATAATCAGGCCAGTCCTGTGCAGTAATAGAATCTCCGTAGCAGATAAGTGCACGATTCTTTTCTTCGGTCAGGATATCAACGGTACTTAAGAAATAGAACCAGTTGGTCTTGCGGGTAGTATCCAGAGGAAGGGTTTTAGTATCACATACGTCACCGACGGAATAGAAACCTTTGGAAAGAGGTCCTGTAATTAGGACGGCAGAGCGCATCTGTGTAAAGTCTGCCAGATAGAAGCTGACAGACAAGGTTTGTCCGGCCTTTACTGCAAAAGAAACCGCATCACTCACAAGTGTTTTGCCAGCCGGAACTGTGCAGGAAGCTTTCCCGTCAAAAGTAATCGTAGTTGTTGTAGTTGTATCTATGCTTTTTTCATCGGTAGAAACAGCAACAACTGCGCGCGAAATTGTGATGGCTTCTGTACCGCAGAAATTATCGAAGGTAAAACGAAGCGCACTGCCGTTAAAAGGCGCATAAATCGGGTAGCGCAGGGTTATATTTTTGCTGTATTCTTCTGCTTTGTGTTCGGCAATTGACATGGCATTACCCCACATAGCAGTCCATTTTGTATAAGTTTGCATGAAAATCTCCTTTGCACTTTTTTTCTTTTTGTGTTCTAATGATACCATAAGCGGCAATCGCACCAGACACTATTATAGCAGAGAATTGGGAAGAGAAAAGACCAAAATTATGATAAAAACATATTTAATGGATGTCAGACAATTGGAGAATGAAAAGGTTTATGAAAAGGCAATTTCTTTTGTGTCACCTTACAGAAGACAGAAAATTGCTTTATTAAAACATCAGAAAGATAAAAACCGAAGCCTGGGTGCGGCACTTGCGTTGCATAGGGCGCTTATGGAATACGGACTGGAAGAACGGATGATGGAGTATGACAACGGAGAACAGGGGAAGCCCTTTTTTCGTTACTATCCTGAGATTTTCTTTTCTCTCTCTCATTCCGGTGATTATGCGATTTGCAGTGTTGGCGAAGCAGAAATTGGAAATGATATAGAGAAAGTCAAAAACGGACGGTTACGTGTGGCAGAACGCTTTTTTGCCGAGGAAGAAAATAAATGGATTATGCAGGCGGAAACAGAGGATGAGATGGAAGAGAGAATGTTTCGCTTGTGGACCATGAAAGAAAGTTTTTTAAAAGTGACAGGACTGGGAATGTCGCTTGTGCTGAAGGATTTCACAGTCAGTATCAGAGAGAACAATGAAGTCAGTATAGGACAGCACATCAATGAAAAAAAATATTTTCTGAAGGAATATCCGATGCCGACCGATGTTGCTGTAAATGAACCGTATAAAAGTGCTGTGGATGAACCGTATAAAATTGCGGTGTGCAGCGTATGTGATGATTTTTCACCGGAGATTATTCCGGTTCTGGCACAGGACATTTTGCATATATTTGAATAATTTGCAGATACTACTTCCATAACTGGGAAATAAACCGGAAGATGGAAGGAGAATTGGTAGATGATAGGAAACCAGAGTATTCAGTTTGAAAATCCCCCGTATCTGATAAACAGCGGCTCCATTGTAGGAAGCAAAGAAGGACAGGGGCCGATGGGAAAACTGTTTGATAAGGTTGGAGAAGATGACATGTTTGGAGCGCAGACATGGGAAGAGGCCGAGAGTACCTTACAGAAAGAGGCTTTACAGATTGCGCTTAATAAAGAAAATATGAAAAAGGAAGAATTGAACCTTCTTTTTGCAGGAGATTTACTGGGACAGTCGATTGCCAGTAGTTTTGGTATATCTTCTTTTCACACACCACATGTAGGCTTGTATGGAGCTTGTTCTACCTGTGGTCTTTCTATTGCAGTAGGAAGTATGGCAGTAGCGGGCGGATTTGCAGATAAAGTTGCCTGTGTGACATCCAGTCATTTTGCCAGTGCGGAGAAGGAATTTCGTTTTCCACTTGCTTATGGCAATCAGAGACCGCTTTCCGCAACATGGACAGTGACAGGAAGCGGCGCTTTTTTATTGTCTTCCAAGCCAAATCGAAAAGTGCGTGCCGTTGTGAGTGGCGTAACTTTTGGGAAAATCATGGATTATGGTGTGAAGGATTCTATGAATATGGGAGCCTGTATGGCACCGGCGGCAGCAGATACGATTAAGCAGCATTTACAGGATTTTGGCAGAAAACCGGAAGCTTATGACAAGATTATAACCGGTGACTTAGGAGCAGTTGGACAGAAATTGCTGTTTGAATTGTTACAGGAAGATGGAATTGATATTCAGAAACAGCATATGGACTGTGGGATGGAAATTTTTGACAGTGAGAAACAGAACACCAATGCAGGAGGCTCCGGTTGTGGCTGTGCAGCCGTCATATTATCTGCGTATATTTTGAAAAAAATAGAAGAAGGAGTCTGGGAACGTGTGCTTTTTCTTCCCACAGGGGCCCTTCTTAGTAAAACGAGTTTTAATGAAGGGCAGACGATTCCCGGAATATCGCATGCTGTTGTTTTGGAACATTATAAGAATTCATAGTAAACATTATAAGAATTCACAGTAAAATAGAAGTGAAATAGAAGTACCGAAAGGGCAAAAAGAGTTGAAAAACCACGTGTCCGAATATATAATAAAAATAGTATAAAAAAAGGACACGGTAAAATGAATTTATATATTGCGTTATTTCTTTTCATCATCAGCTTTTTGATATTGCTGTGGGGATTTAAAGCAGGAATGCTTCATAATGGACGTAACAAGCAGAATGATGCTTATTTTGTTATGTCCTTATCTACGAGTATCTGGACCGGTTCGTTGGCACTAATGATGCTGTGCACGAAGGAGCAAAGTTATATCTTTGCGGCTGCAAGCATCTGGGGTGCCCTTAATTTTACTGTGCAGGTACTTCTTTTCATGCTGTCATTACATGCAGAATCCAAGTTGTATAAAGTAATGTTTGTTTTGTGTCCGCTTGCAGGAACGATTGTATGGGCAGCACGGGTTTTTGGCAATGGTTATATTATGGTAGAAACTGAATATGGCTATTTCTACCAAGACAGAGTTTGTTTGATTAATGTGATATCTTATGGCTATATTTTTCTGCTTGCCATTGGTGCAATTATTGTTTTGTTCCACTATCGTAAGAAGTCCGTTTTAAAGAGGGAAAAGATTTGTTTTAATATCTGGATAGTGCTGATTCTTTTCTTTGCCATAATTTTGAATGGGGTTTGTTTTGTGAATATGTTCCTGGGTGTTCCGATCAGTCCGTTTGAAGGAGTTGTTGGTTGTATTGCGAACCTGTGTTTTTATTTTATCGCAGATTATGCGGACATGATGGAATTGCCGCGTGCAAAAGTAGAATCCTATGTAACTTCTTACCTGACCACTCCGGTTGTGTTTGTGGATTATGCGGGTGATATTACCTATTATAATGAAGCGTTTGAGAAATTTTTCCATCTGGAAAATGAAAAGATTATTGGAACCAAACAGTTTTACGACAATATTCAGACAGAAGCAACTTTAGAAGAAGCGATTACATATGTACGTCAGTTGGGATTAAACACAGGTTCTTTTTCAGCGAAAACCAAAGATGGCAAGCGGGAGCTGGATATCAAATATACTATTTTGTATGACCGTTTTGGCGATACCAGATGTGTTATCAATATTATTAATGATGTGACGGAAACGAAAGAGCTACTGCATAATCTTGAGAAACAGAAAGCACTGGCAGAAGAACACCGATTAGAGGCAGTTCGTGCCAATAAAGCAAAGAGTGATTTCCTTGCGCATATGAGCCATGAGATTCGTACCCCGATGAATGCGATTATAGGTATGAATGAAATGGTTATGCGGGAAGATATCTCAGATAAGGTGGCCGCTTATTCACAGGATATTTACAATGCGGGACAGACACTGCTTTCGCTTATCAATGATATTTTGGATTTATCCAAAATCGAATCCGGTAAAATGGAAATTGTACCGGTTACTTACGAATTGAGTTCGTTGTTAAATGATGTTTTGAATATGGTTGCCAAGAAAGTGCAGGATAAGGAACTGCACCTTATGACAGAGGTTGCATCAGATATTCCGTATCAATTATATGGTGATGAGGTAAGAATCAGACAGATTATTCTGAATCTCATTAACAATGCGGTGAAATATACGAAAGAAGGCACTATTACATTGAAGGTAGATTGGGAGCCGAAGGATGATAATAGTTTGGAATTGAAGGTTGCAGTTATTGATACCGGTATTGGTATCAGAGAAGAAGATGTGGCAAAGCTATTCCAGAGTTTCCAAAGAGTTGATTTACGTGCAAATCGTAACATCGAAGGAACCGGACTTGGACTTTCTATTACACGACAGTTGGTAGAGCAGATGAACGGAACCATTGGCGTAAAGAGTGAGTATGGAAAAGGTTCCACATTTTCATTCAGTATTCCACAAGGAATTACCAACTCTACTCCGATGGGAGACTTCTCGGAGGCATATAAGAAAATGCATCGTGGAAGAAACAAAAAAGTGGAAGATTTTACGGCACCAGCAGCAAAAATGTTGATTGTTGATGATAATAGAGTGAATTTAACAGTTGCCAAAGGTTTGATTAAACCAACTCAAATTCAGGTGGATACCGCATTGAGCGGAATGGAGGCTTTAGAAAAGGTTAAGAAAAATGAATATCAGATTATTCTTTTAGATCATATGATGCCGGGCATGGATGGTGTGGAAACATTGAAGGAGACGCAGCAACAAGCAGAAAACGCAAGCAGAAATGCAGTTGTAATAGCAATGACGGCAAATGCAATATCCGGTTCCAGAGAAAAATATCTTGAAGTTGGTTTTCAAGATTACTTATCCAAGCCGATTGATGCTATACGTTATGCAGACATGGTGAAGAAATATTTGCCGAAAGATATGATTCATATGGTGGAAGAGAGGAATGAAAATGCGGGAAATGGAGTTTAAGATGGAACGCCCCGGTTTATTAAAAAAGGGAGACCATATTACCGTAACAGAAGGTGTATTGCCAAGTAACTATTATTACACAATAAATCCGGCACTTGCTATGTCGGGAAACTATCCTTTCCGTGAAAGAATGTTAGAAAGGGAAGGAGAAGTTGTGGAAGTCATTGAAAACGCCAGAGGTTTCTATGTAAAGGCAAGATTTGGCGAGTAATATAAAAGTAATATAAATAAGAAAAGAGGAGAAAATTATGTTAAAAAAAGTAACGACAGACAAAGCACCAGCAGCAATTGGACCATATTCACAGGGAATTATTGTAGATAAGATGTTATTTGCATCAGGACAGATTCCGATTAATCCGGCAACCGGAGAGATTAACGGTAGTAACATTACAGAGCAGGCAGAGCAGGCAATCAAAAATGTAGGTGAAATCTTAAAAGAAGCAGGAACAGATTACACCAAAGTTGTAAAAACTACATGCTTTTTGGCTGAAATGGCTGATTTTGCAGCGTTTAATGCCGTATATGAAAAATATTTTACAGAGAAACCGGCAAGAAGCTGTGTTGCAGTAAAACAGCTTCCAAAAGATGTGCTTTGTGAGGTGGAAGTCATTGCTTACCTCGGATAACAAACAGAATATTGTTCTGATTGGAATGCCCGGAGCGGGAAAAAGCACGGTTGGCGTTGTGCTTGCGAAAAAGCTTGGTTTTTCTTTTCTGGATTCGGATTTGGTAATTCAGGAAAGAGAAGGCAAAGTCCTTCACGATATTATTTCTGAAAAAGGTCTGGAAGGCTTTTTGCAGGTGGAGGAAGAGGCAAATGCTTCTCTCAATGTTTCCAGACATGTCATTGCAACCGGTGGCAGTGTTATTTATGGAGTAAAAGCGATGGAACATCTGAAGCAGATTGGCAAGGTAATTTATTTGCAGCTACCGTGCGAAGAAATTGCAGAACGGCTGGGGGATTTGAACCAGAGAGGCGTTGCACTCAAAGAAGGGCAAAACCTTAGCTCTCTCTATGAAGAACGCATTCCATTGTATGAAAAATATGCTGACATTACGATTTCATGCGAGAAGAAAATGCTGCGGGAAATCGTTGCAGAAATTGCACAGAAGTTTACCGGTGAGATTTTACCTGAGTCATAAAAGAAAAGATGAATAATATGTGCGCAAATGCGGAAAATAACAGATAGAAATATCTGTTATTTTTTTAGAAGGAGATTGGTATATGGACTATGTAAATGCTTTCTGGGTAGGTGGTTTGATTTGCGCACTGGCACAGATTTTAATGGAAAAAACTAAAATGATGCCTGGGCGAATTATGGTTTTATTAGTTTGTCTTGGAGCTGTTATTAGTGCTGTCGGTTTATATGAGCCGTTTCAGGAATTTGCCGGAGCCGGAGCCAGTGTACCGCTTATGGGATATGGTAATATTCTGATGAAAGGGGTAAAAGAAGCCGTAGATAAAGATGGTTTTATCGGACTTTTTAAAGGCGGTTTTACGAACGGAGCAGTCGGTTGCAGCGCAGCGCTTGTTTTTGGTTATCTGGTAAGTTTGATTTTCCGTTCCAAAATGAAGAAGTAGGGGTTAAAAATAAAAGATTCGAAATAGAAAGTTTAAAATAAAAAATTTAAAAAGTTGAAGATATTTGGAAAATACTTCCGTTATATTTTATGAAGATGCAAAAGAGCAGAGAGGAGGCGGGGCATATTACAAGGGAAGAACAATTGACAGCGCTGATTGATTCTTACCAAAATCTTGTTTTTTCAATTTGTTATAAGATGACGGCAGATTACTTTGCAGCCGAAGATTTAGCCCAAGATACCTTCCTCTCGGCATATGAGCATTTGAAAAGCTTTGACGGGCAGCACGAAAAAGCGTGGATTTGCAGAATAGCAACCAACAAATGTATTGATTATATGTCCCATTCCGGAAGGAAAAGTATTCCAACCGAAGATATTTATCTGGAAAAAGATAAGGAACCACAGCAAGAGGGAACAACACCGGAAAATATCTGTCTGGAGCAGGAAACGAAAGAAATATTGCTTGCAAATTGTAGTCGGTTAAAACCACCATACAACGAAGTTGCAAAAGCCTATTATTATGACGAAATGGATGCAAAAGAGATTGCGGCAAGGCGAGGACAGAATGTCAAAACAATACAGACGCAGATTTACAGAGCAAGAGGCATGCTACGGAAAATTTATAGAAAGGAGAACAGCGCATGAGTGATAATATAAAGTACATATTTAAAGAAAAAGAATATCTGTCGGACGAAGCATTAGAACAGCTTATTGCGGAAGTGGAAGCAGAACCGTTAATGCATCCGCCGAAAGATTTCAAAAATGAAATTCTGCAGAAATTACGGCGGAAAAGGAAACACAGAAAAGATGCGCAATTGTTTCTCTATAGTATAAAAGTAGTTGCAGCATCAGCGGCAGCCTTACTGATTCTGATTACAGTACCGCAGAATATTTATTCACAGGAAAATGTAACGCAGCGAAGCATTGAACATCAGGTCAGAGTCAAAGAGAACACACAGAGGGTATCCGAAAAGGAACGGACTTTTGAACAAAATATTACATATAATCTGAATCGGAAAGTAAATGGATATTTTGGCGAACTAAACGACAAATTAAATCAATGGATGAAAATGGAGGTAATTGACAATGAAAAGGAAGAAAAATAGATTTTTATTATTTTGTATTTCATGGCTTCCGGGTTGCGGAGAAATGTATTTAGGTTTTATGAAAAGAGGTGTCAGTCTGTTAACACTTTTTTCGTTAGGTATGATGGTGGCAATTATTACCAATATGGGCGTGTTGTCTTTGATACCGGTAATTCTTTGGGCATACAGCTTTTTTGAAGCCAATAATCTTGGTGGTTTGCCGGATGAAGAGTTTCATCGTGTAGAAGATAAATATATGTTTGGTCTGGATAGCATGGAAATGGATTCTATCAAAAATTCACTGATGGGTAAATATCGAAAAGGTCTTGCAATTGTTCTGATTTTGCTTGGTATCAATCTGTTGTGGAATGTTATCTGCGATATTTTATATGATATTTTCTATATGTTTGAGTTATCCGATTACTTCTATGAGATTACAAGCAGTATCGGAAATGGTGTTACAAGAGTTGCAATTGGAGTAGCGATTATCTGGTTCGGTGTCAAATTGATTAAGGGCAAAAAAGTGGAACTGGAAGAGGCTGAAAAGGTAGAGGAAATCGGAGATGGAAAATAAAGAAACGACAGTAAGTATTCACAGAGTCGGCACCACCACATGCGGAATTATCCTTGTATTATATGGCGTTTTGTTCCTGTTACATATGATTCTGCCGACTATGAATTATCAGAGAATTTTTGAATTCTGGCCAATGATTCTGATTGTACTTGGCATAGAAATTCTTGCTGGTTGTGTGAAAAAGCAGAAGGATACACCGAAGTATGTTTATGACTTTCCGGCAATTTTATTGGTTATGATGCTTGCTTTCTTTGCTATGTTGATGGCAGCCGTAGATTTCGGATTGAAGCAAGGTGGCATCTGGATTTAAAACAAAAGAGGATATCTATAATTCTTCGTAAGGAATTTCTCTTTTCACAAGAAATTGTTTGATGGCATTATCCCACAGATTATCGACTGTTTTGTCCATAACGAAAGTATGGAAGGCAGTACCGGTAACCAGCGTCAGGTTAGTGCCATCATATTTTATGGTAAGCACCAATGCTTTTATCTGCTCCGGAGTAATTGCGGTATCTTTATCCTTTAAAATTGATGCTACATAATCCGGTATCAGATGAAGAATGAATTTAAAAGATGTCGGGGTATGGGTGCCCTTAATCAGTGAGAAGCAGATTGGACGAATCTGTTTCCATGTCGTGAAATCATAGGGCCGTATCTGTTTGTCTTCCCATTCCTCCGTGCTGTAAAAATCACGATTCTGGTGTCCGTCTATCAGAAAAGTATTATAGGTACTGATAGCGGCTTCTTCTAATAAAAAAGAATCAAAGCATTCAGAGGCAAGAAGTTTCCCCATAAACTGTTTTACATTTGTTATTTTTATGGCAATCATTTGATGTATAAATCCTTTCATTTTAAGCATTCTGATAATATCAGAAGGAAAGTGGTATTCTATATTATAAAAATGATAACAGAACAAATTGTCGAATGCAATTTAAAAAGAAATGTAATTCCAACATGAGTTAAATTGCAAGTAAAAACAGAAAATCTATTTACAAGATGAAGTGTATCGTGTTATCATAAGTAGTAATGAAAACCATGTGAAATAGTTGCGGAGGCATTATGAGTTATAAAATTGTAGTAGACAGTTGTTGTGAATTACCTAAGCAGTACAAGAAGGATGCGAGATTTCAATTTGTTCCATTAGGCCTTGAGGTTGGCGAGTATCAGATTATGGATGACGAAAATTTTAATCAGGCAGAATTTCTGGCACAGGTTGCAGCTTGTCCACAATGTCCGAAATCTTCCTGCCCGTCACCTGAGAAATATATGGAGGCATATCAGACAGAAGCGGAGAATATTTTTGTTGTTACCTTATCTTCTCATCTGAGTGGCAGTTATAATAGTGCAGTTTTAGGAAAAAACTTGTATCATGAGCAATTTGGCGAGAAGAATATCTATGTATGTGACTCGGAATCTGCAAGCTGTGGAGAAACTCAGTATGCGTTAAAGGCAATGGAGTTACAGGAACAAGGTCTTTCTTTTGAAGAAACAATAAAAGAATTGGAAGCTTTTCGTGAGGAAATGAAAACCTATTTTATTCTGGATAATCTGGAAACTCTTCGAAAGAACGGCAGATTAACCGGGGTGAAAGCAATGGTGGTTTCCACATTAAATATTAAACCAATTATGATGGGAGATCACGGAGTTATTGCACAGAAGAGTCAGGCTATCGGCATTAAAAAGGCAATGGCGAAATTAGCAGAAATTCTGACAAAGGAAGTGCCAAATAGCAAAGAAAGAACACTTATGATAACGCATTGTAATTGTCCGGATAGAGCAAATTATATGAGAACTCTTCTGGAAAAGAAAATGAATTTCAAAGAAGTTATTATTATGGATACAGCCGGAATCAGTAGTATGTATGCCAATGACGGCGGGATTATTGTGACATTATAATGATTCTGTTTTATATTTTTCATAAGCAGTTTTGGCTTTAGAAAGTTCTACCGGAGCGACGGTAAAGGAATGTCCATCCTTCATATGTAGTTTAAAAAATGAGATTTTTTTAATAAATGTAATGTTTATAAGCGTATGTTCAGAAACCGGTATAAAATGTGTAAAACCTTTTATCTGAGAAAATAAATTAGCCATAGTAGTAAGAATGTCCACTTCGCGGTTATCTGTTAAGGTAACATGTGCGTACTGGGCATTTTTTCTTGCATACATAATTTCATCTTCGTGCACATAATAGGTTTCGTGTTCTCCGCGCAGTTCAATCGTAGGGACAGCCGCAGCCTTACATGCAATGGCATGGTCTAATCGCTGGTCAAGTTCTGCAACTTTAATCGGTTTATCTAAATATAAAATCTGGGAATGTAATTGCTGCCGTAAAATACTGTGATTGGATAATTCCACAGCATCCTCAGGAACTTCGGCCATTGCAGCTTCTATAACAGCACGGTAGTCAATAGTAGACGTACAAAGAATAATTGGTGCCGTAGAACCAGCATCAATCAGTTTTCTGGCGAGTTCAAATCCATTGACAGGACCGGAAGTCATATCAATGAAAAATGCATCATAAAGCATAGGAGAGCGCATAACTGCATCAACATTTCCATAGGAGTCTATATATAAGACGCCAGTGGTAGAAGTACGTCTGTCAGAAGCACGTCCTAACAAACGTTCCATTTGTTTTCTATCTGCAACATTATCATCACAAACTGCAATATGCATGGAAACCCTCCCAGACTTATGAAAATTCTAATCAAAGAAATGTAAATTCAATCGGTAAGTACATTAAAAGGACAACAAGTGCAATCTGTATAAACAGAATAGCAGGCATTCCATATAAGAAATACCAGTGTCTTGTCTTATGATGAAATAAATGCATACCGATTGTTGTACCCAGACTGCCACCAATGATGGCAATGACAAACAGGGTGGATTCGGGAATCCGCCAGGCTCTTTTGCGTGCCTTCAGTTTGTCAATGCCCATAATGGCAAATCCTATCAGATTTATGATCACTAAATAAATAACAAGGTAGGAGATAACACTCATAATAACCTCTTACTTCTTTTACTATTTACCTTCTACTTCCTGCATTTTCATTGCACGAACTTTGCTTGCAAGACCGAACAGATTGATAAATCCTTCTGCATCATGATGGTCGTATAAATCACCTGTTGTAAAGGAAGCAATACTTTCGTTGTACAGAGAGTATGGAGAAGTAGTTCCGGCTTTGATAATGTTTCCTTTATAAAGTTTGAATTTTACTTCACCTGTAACATACTGCTGTGTAGATTCGATGAAAGCCTGTACTGCTTCACGAAGTGGTGTGAACCATTTTCCTTCGTATACAATCTGGGAGAACTTATTACCCATATCTTCTTTTAATGCATAAGTATCGCGGTCAAGAATTAATTCTTCCAGCTGCTGATGTGCTTCGTACAGGATAGTTCCGCCAGGTGTTTCATATACACCACGAGATTTCATACCAACAACACGGTTTTCAACGATATCAACGATACCGATACCATGTTTTCCACCAAGTTCATTCAATGTAGTAATGATTTCGGATACTTTCATCTTTTTGCCGTTAACGGAAGTAGGAACACCTTTTTCAAAAGTCATAGTAACATATTCGCCTTCATCAGGAGCTTTCTCAGGTGTTGTACCAAGAACTAAAAGATGCTCATAGTTTGGTTCGTTAGCAGGATCTTCCAGTTCAAGACCTTCATGGCTGATGTGCCATAAGTTACGGTCGCGGCTATAGCTGTTATCAGCGGAGAATGGTAAGTTGATACCATGTTTGCGGCAGTATTCGATTTCTTCTTCACGGGAGTTCATATCCCATTTTTCATTTCTCCATGCTGCAATGATTTTTAAATCAGGAGCAAGAGCTTTGATACCAAGTTCAAAACGAATCTGGTCATTACCTTTACCGGTTGCACCATGACAGATAGCAGTAGCGCCTTCTTTACGAGCGATTTCAACTAATTTCTTAGCGATAACCGGTCTTGCCATAGAAGTACCGAGTAAATATTTGTTTTCATAAACTGCATGAGCCTGTACACAAGGAACGATGAAGTCATCACAGAATTCATCTGTTAAGTCTTCGATATATAATTTGGAAGCACCGCTGGATAATGCTCTTTCTTCAAGACCGTCCAATTCGTCAGCCTGACCGCAGTTACCACAAACGCAGATAACTTCGTAATCAAAATTTTCTTTTAACCAGGGAATGATAACTGTTGTATCAAGACCGCCGGAGTAAGCAAGAATAACTTTTTCTTTCATGATAAATCCTCCATTATAATATGTAAGTGTTTTTTCTAATATGCGTTTTTTCTATGAAATTTTCTGTTAAAAAACGCTCTGAAACCAATATACAACAATCAAATGAATAATGCAAGTGTAATTTTATGCATAAAATGATGTATATTCTACGAAAATAATGAATATTTTTAAAAATATGTTGCATATTATGCATAAAGGGTGTATTATTATGCAATCAAAAGTGGTTTTCGTGAACCGGAAACAATACTGTTAAAGAATCCCATAAATTTTCTATACTATCTTGAAATAGTGTGCTAAAATAGAAAGAGTTGGATTTTTATGAGAAAATGTTGCTACATAATTATAGAAGAAAGATGACTGGTAAAAGAAGAGAGGATTGGAAAAATGATTAAAGCAGGAATTATCGGAGCAACCGGATATGCAGGCGGTGAACTTGTCAGACTTTTGACAGCGCATAAAGACGTTGAGATTAAGTGGTATGGCTCCAGAAGTTATATAGATAAGAAATATTGTGAAGTATATCAGAACATGTTTCAGATTGTAGATGATGTCTGTATGGATGATAATATGGAAGAACTGGCAAGCCAGGTGGATGTTATTTTCACAGCAACACCACAGGGACTTTGTGCATCCTTAGTAAATGATGAGATTCTTTCTAAGGTTAAGATTGTAGATTTAAGTGCAGATTTCCGTATTAAAGATGTAGCTACTTATGAGAAGTGGTATGGTATTGAACACAAATCTCCACAGTACATAGAAGAAGCGGTTTATGGTTTATGTGAAATCAACAGAGAAGATGTGAAGAAAGCAAGACTGGTAGCCAATCCGGGATGCTATACAACCTGTTCTATTTTAACGGCTTATCCGTTGGTAAAAGAAGGACTGATTGACCCATCTACCTTAATTATTGATGCGAAGAGCGGTACTTCCGGTGCAGGACGTGGTGCAAAAGTGCCTAATCTTTATTGTGAAGTGAATGAAAATATTAAGGCATATGGTGTGGCAAGTCATAGACATACACCGGAAATCGAGGAACAGCTTGGTTATGCAGCCGGCAAAGAGTTAGTGCTTAACTTTACACCTCATTTAGTGCCGATGAACAGAGGTATTCTGGTAACAGAATATGCTACTTTGCTTCCGGTGAAAAAAGCAGATGGTAGTATGGGACTCCCGGATTACGAGCAGGTTAAGGCAGTATATGATAAGTATTATAAGGATGAAAAATTTGTCCGTGTTCTGGAGAAAGGTATCTGTCCGGAAACAAAATGGGTAGAAGGCAGTAACTACGTGGACATTAACTTTGTAATTGATGAGAGAACCGGACGTATTATTATGATGGGGGCTCTTGACAATCTGGTAAAAGGTGCAGCAGGACAGGCAGTTCAGAATATGAACTTAATGTTTGGCTTAAAGGAGAGCGAAGGACTGGAACTTGTACCAATGTTCCCATAATATTCCCTTAATAAGGAAAAGGAGAGGCATTGTATGATAGAAAGACGGGATAAGGCGAATTACTATCTGGATTTGGCGAAAATGGTATCACAGCGAAGCACATGTCTTAGAAGACATTACGGGGCCGTGATTGTGAAAAATGATGAAGTGATTTCAACAGGATATGTAGGTGCGCCGAGAGGACGTAAGAATTGTACGGATATCGGAGAATGTATCCGTGAGAAGCTGGAAATTCCAAGAGGCGAACGATATGAGTTATGCCGGAGTGTACATGCAGAAGCCAATGCAATTATTAGTGCCTCCCGGGATAAAATGATTGGTTCAGCACTGTATCTGGTGGGTGTGGAAGCCAAAACCGGAGAATATGTGAAAAATTCCTGTAGCTGTTCCATGTGTAAAAGACAGATTATTAACGCAGGAATCGAAACGGTTTATATCCGTGACACAGAGGATGAGTATCGCGTTATTCCGGTAAAAGAGTGGATTGAAAATGATGAGTCTATTCAGGGCGTTATGGGATATTAAAAAGGAAAGTGTGGCAAAATGATTAAAGCAACAACACCGGTAAACACGAAGCCTTCGCCGGAAGGCAGGCTTGCCAAAGAAATGGCGGTTTATGATTTGTTAGAAGAACTTGAGATTCCTTATGAAAGAATGGACCATGAAGTAACGGCTTCTATTGAGGATTGTCATGAAGTGGACAAAATTCTTGGAATACATATTTGCAAAAACTTATTTTTATGTAATTCCCAGAAAACCGCTTTTTATCTTCTGATGATGCCGGGAGAGAAGAAGTTTCTGACGAAAGATTTATCGAAGCAGATTAACAGTGCCAGATTATCTTTTGCAGGACCGGAATACATGGAGAAGTATCTGAATATTACACCGGGCTCTGTCAGCATCATGGGACTTATGAATGATAAAGAGCATCAGGTAAAATTGTTAATTGACAGCGAGGTTTTAAAAGAAGAATATCTAGGCTGTCATCCATGTATCAACACATCCAGTTTGAAGCTGAAACTGAGTGACGTATTGGAGAAGTTTTTGTCATATACAGGACATGATTATACAGTTGTGACATTGTAATGACACGCGGAGGAATGAAATGGTAAGAGTAATGAAAATTGAAGATTACGATGCGGTAAGAAGCCTTTGGATGACGATTAAGGGTTTCGGTATCCGAAGCGTGGATGATTCCAGAGAAGGCGTAGAAGCATTCCTGAAGCGAAATCCGACTACCAGTGTCGTAGCAGTGGAAGATGGAAAAATTGTTGGCGCGATTTTGTGCGGACATGACGGCAGACGAGGCTGTCTGTATCATGTGTGTGTGGCGCAGGAATATCGTATGCGTGGCATTGGCAAGGAAATGGTAGTTTTTTGTATGAATGCATTAAAGAAAGAGCATATCAATAAGGTTTCACTGATTGCTTTTACACAGAATGATATCGGGAATGCATTCTGGAGGGAAATTGGCTGGACGAAACGAGAAGATTTGAATTATTATGATTTTACTTTGAATGAAGATAACATAACAGCATTTAATCAATAGCACAAAGTAGTGCGTAGAAATGAGGGAAAATATGAACATTATAGAAGGCGGAGTAACCGCAGCAAAAGGTTTCGAGGCAGCAGGTGTAGAGGCTGCAATTAAATATCAGAACAGAAAAGACATGGCAATGGTATACAGTGTAGAACCATGTACGGCAGCAGGTGTTTTTACCAGCAATGTCGTGAAAGCAGCACCGGTTCTATGGGATAAAGAAGTCGTAACACATTCTCCTTATGCACAGGCAGTTGTAGTGAACTCCGGTATTGCCAATGCATGTACCGGTAAGCAGGGATATGACTGCTGTAAACAGACAGCAGAGGCAACCGGGAAATTGCTTGGTATTCCGGCTGATTCCGTATTGGTAGCTTCTACTGGTGTTATTGGTATGCAGCTTCCGCTGGACAAAATTGTTGCCGGTGTGGAAAAGCTTGCAGCGGCAAAGTCAGATACTTTAGAAGCAGGTCAGATGGCAGCGGAAGCAATTATGACAACCGATACGGTTTCCAAACAGGCGGCTGTTACGATTGAACTTGGTGGCAAAACGGTTACTATTGGCGGTATGTGTAAAGGTTCCGGTATGATTCATCCGAATATGTGTACCATGCTTGGTTTTGTTACTTCCGATATTGCGATTTCCAAGGAATTATTACAGGAAGCATTGAGCGAAGACGTAGTGGATACCTTTAATATGATTTCTGTTGATGGAGATACTTCCACAAACGATACACTTGTTGTATTGGCAAATGGTATGGCAGGAAATCCGAAAATTACAACAAAGAACGAGGATTATTATAAATTCAAAGAAGCGTTGAACTATATCAATACAACATTGGCAAAGAAGATGGCTGGTGATGGAGAAGGTGCAACTGCATTGTTTGAAACCAAAGTGATTAATGCGGCAACTAAGGAAGACGCCCGTATTTTGAGCAAATCGGTTATCTGTTCCAGTTTAACCAAAGCAGCAATTTTCGGGCACGATGCAAACTGGGGAAGAATTTTGTGTGCACTTGGTTATTCCGGTGCTCAGTTTGATCCGGAGAAAGTAGAGCTTTTCTTTGAAAGTGATGAAAATAGAATCCAGATTTATAAAGACGGTGTGGCAACTGATTACAGTGAGGAAGAAGCAACCAAAATTCTTTCATCACCGGAAGTTCGAGTTATTGTAGATATGAAAATGGGTGATGCACAGGCGACAGCGTGGGGTTGTGATTTAACTTATGATTATGTTAAAATTAACGCAGATTACAGAAGTTAATGATCAGCGCAGAGTGAAAATGTAGTAAGAAGAGAATTGATGTGAGGGTAACGAAAAATGAGTGAAAAAGAAATGGGACAAAAAATAGAACAGAAAGAAATGAATCAGGTTATGGGCAAGGCAGAAGTTTTGATTGAAGCTTTACCCTATATCCAGAAATTCAACCGAAAGATTATCGTTGTAAAATATGGCGGAAGTGCTATGAGCAATGAAGAATTACAGAAAAACGTTATCAAAGACGTTACTCTGTTAAAATTGGTTGGTTTCAAACCGATTATTGTACATGGTGGTGGTAAGGAAATCAGCCGATGGGTTGGTAAAGTCGGTAAAGAAGCACAATTTGTTAACGGACTTCGTGTTACTGATGAAGAAACGATGGAAATTGCAGAAATGGTTTTGAATAAAGTAAACAAAAATCTTGTCCGCATGGTAGAAGAACTGGGCGTAAAAGCAGTTGGTATCAGTGGCAAGGATGGTGGTTTATTACAGGTTGATAAAAAATATTCAAATGGTCAGGATATTGGTTTTGTAGGCGATATCAAGAAAGTTGACCCGAAAATTTTGTATGACTTGTTAGAGAAGGATTTCCTTCCGATTGTTGCACCAATCGGTTTAGATGATGATTTCCAGACATACAATATCAATGCGGATGATGCAGCCTGTGCGATTGCGAAAGCAGTTTCTGCTGAAAAACTTGCATTTTTGACTGATATTGAAGGACTTTACAAAGATATTAACGATAAATCTACTTTTATTTCCAGATTAACAGCATCTCAGGCAGATGAATTGATTAATGACGGCTGTATCGGTGGTGGCATGCTTCCGAAGTTGACAAATTGTACATCCGCAATCAAAGAAGGAGTAAACAGAGTACATATTCTGGATGGTAGAATTCCACATTGTCTGCTCTTGGAAATTTTCACAAATCATGGTGTTGGTACAGCGATTATAGCAGATGACGAGAATTAAGAACAAATATGGAAAGGAAGATAGCATTATGAAAATGCAGGAATATATTGACGAAGCCGAGAAAGCCCTTTTGCATACTTATAACCGTTATCAGGTTGTATTGGAAAAAGGGGATGGCGTATATCTTTATGATATGGAAGGCAAGAAATATCTGGATTTTGTATCCGGTATCGCTGTTTTTGCTCTGGGTTATAATAACAAAGAATATAATGATGCCTTAAAAGCACAGATTGATAATGTGATTCATACTTCTAATTATTATTATAATATACCGGCAATTGAAGCTGCCAAGAAGCTGAAAGAGGTTTCCGGTATGGACAGAGTCTTTTTCACAAACAGCGGTGCGGAAGCAATTGAAGGCGCGATTAAAGCAGCAAGAAAATATGCTTATCTGAAAGATGGCACAACAGACCATGAAATTATTGCCATGAATCATTCGTTTCACGGCAGAACAATGGGTGCACTTTCTGTTACCGGAAATCCACATTACAGAGAGGCTTTCGAGCCGATGATTGGAAACATCCGCTTTGCAGATTTAAATGATTTTGACAGCGTACTTGCCAATGTGAATGACAAAACCTGTGCAATCCTGCTGGAAACCGTACAGGGTGAAGGCGGGCTTTATCCGGCAGAAGAGGAATTCCTTCAGAAAGTAAGAAAACTTTGTGATGAAAAAGATATTCTTCTGATTCTGGATGAAATTCAGTGTGGTATGGGCAGAACCGGTTATATGTATGCATGGCAGAAGTTTGGTGTGAAACCGGATATCATGACAACTGCGAAAGCGCTTGGCTGTGGTGTTCCGGTAGGTGCTTTCTTAATGACAGAGAAAGTTGCACAGAATTCTCTCGTTGCAGGAGATCATGGTACTACTTATGGCGGTAATCCGCTTGCGTGCGCTGCAATTTGCAAGGTACTTGAACTTTTTGAAAAAGAAAAGGTACTTGACAATGTAAAAGAAGTCAGTGCATATTTGGAAGAGCAGTTAGACAAGCTGGTAGATGAATTTGATTTCATTGAAACAAGACGTGGTGCTGGTCTGATGCAGGGACTTGTATGCAATAAACCGGTTGGTGAAATCATTAACAAAGCATTGGAAAATGGACTTATTTTAATTAATGCAGGTCCTAATATTATTCGTTTTGTGCCAGCACTTGTCATTACCAAAGAAAATGTGGATGAAATGATAAGCATATTAAGAAAAAGTCTTGTTTAATATGTATTGTCAGCAGATAGGAGAAAGAAAGAGTGACTTTGAAAAAGAGAGTAACCACTGTACTTGTTATTGCCTGTATGCTTATAGGGCTTTTTGGTATCAGCAAGGCAGGATTATTGCAGGTAAATCCGGTAGAGGAAGCTGAACAAAGCGAAGAAAGTCTTTTTGGACACAGAGATACTTTGTATTTATGGTATACAGATGAAGCTTTGACAGATTATCTGAATAGTGTTGCAGTTTCTTATAATGAAACGCAGAGTAAAATCCGTGTCATTCCGGTGTATACTTCCGGTTTGGAGTATCTGGAAACAATCAATCAGGCTTCTTTGCATTCCAATGAAGTTCCTGATTTGTACATTATAGGAAATGATTCCTTAGAGAAAGCGTATCTGGCTGGACTGGCATCGGAAATTAAAGAGCCGGAAACGATTTCGGATGTAAGTGAATATTTTCCGGAAGTAGCAGTTCGTGCGGCAACTTACCATGAAAAACAAATTGGTTATCCGTTTTATTTTGAAACAAGTTCTTTCCTTTATAATAAAACTTATTTAGAGGATTGGGCAAGAGCACAGATTGAAGCCGAAGCTGATGCAGCGGAAGGTGAAGCTGCCCAGGAAGAACTGGATAATAGTGGCGAGCCGGATTCCGAAGAAGAAATTGCCCAAAAAGCAGAAAATGCAGCAGATGATACACCGGTACAGGAAGCAGTAATATCGGAAGAAGCGGTTGCGGCAAAAGTAGAAGAAGCCCTCCCGAAAACCATTGATGATATTTTGACCTTTGCGGATATGTATGATGCGCCGGAACAGGTAGAAGCTGTATTTAAATGGGATGTATCCGATATTTTTTATAATTATTTCTTCGTTGGAAATTATATTGATGTAGGCGGCAGTACAGGAGATAATGCAGAATCTATCAATATTTACAATGAAAATGCAATTCGTTGTATGCGAGTATATCAGGATTTGAATCAGTTCTTTTCCATTGATACGGCAGAAATCAGCTATGCAGATATTTTGCAGGATTTTATGGATGGTAAAATTGTTTATACCGTAGCGACAACAGATGCATTGTCTATTATTGAAGCGGCAAAAGCAAACGGTGAATTCAAATACGAATATGGAACATCTGTGTTGCCGGATGTCAGTGAGGAACTGGTTTCTAAATCACTTTCTATGACACAATGCATTGTTGTAAATGGATATTCGGAGAAGAAGGAAGCAGCAAATGATTTTGCAGTTTATCTTTCCTGCTACAATGCAGATACGTTATACGACAGAACCGGTAAAGTTCCGGCATTATCTGATGTAACAATATCCAACCAGAATGCAGATGCTTTTATTCAGGAATACGAGAAATCTGTTCCGATTCCGAAAATGATTGAAACAAGTAACTACTGGGTAGAAATGGAAGTAGCATTTGCACAGATTTGGGATGGAAATGATGCGAATATGGATTTGAAAGCGTTATCGGAAAAAATTATGGCTCAGATTGAAGGAGAATCTTACACTGAAGAATATATCGATGTTCCGGAAGAAGTTTCTGATGAGGAAATTGTGGATGAAGGAATGAGCGATATCGAAAGTAGTATCGAAGATAGTGATGATTCCGAAGAAGAATAATTTTTTCATAAAAGGACATGATAATACAAGACAGTAAATGCTGTCTTGTATTTTTGTTTGCTTGAAATGGAATGGACAAAGGTTGACATAATTATGAAAGGCGGGCATATCTTATGTTTGGATTTTTGATTGCATTAATATCCGGTGCGCTTATGAGTATTCAGGGAGTTTTTAATACACAGGTTACGAAATCATCAAGTATCTGGGTAGCCAACATTTTTGTGCAGTTTACAGCATTGCTGGTTTGTCTGGGAGCATGGCTTATCAGTGACCGATCTTCACTTGGAGCAGTATTTAAGGTACAACCGAAATATATGCTGCTTGGAGGCGCAATTGGTGCATTTATTACTTATACGGTTATTAAAGGAATGGAATTGCTTGGACCGGCTAAATCCGTTATGCTGATTGTTATTTCACAGTTGATAGTTGCTTATTTAATTGAATTGTTTGGACTTTTCGGAGTAGAGAAGCAGCCGCTTGAAATGCGTAAAATAGTAGGAATGGGAATTGCGATACTTGGAATTGTTATTTTTAAGTGGACATAGCAGAAATTTTATTTTACAATGGGGGTACGGTGCATAGCGGGGACATCCTATGCTTTTTAAGCAGAAAGGATACTATGTATACGGAGAAAAAAGAAAATAAAAAAGAGAATAAAAAAAGCCATCAGTTTGTGGCAGGAATAGCCGCTATGCTGATAGCGTGTGGATTAACCGGCTGTACTTCCAAAGATGAAATTGTTCTGGAGCTGGAGAAGCAGGAAAGTGCGCAGGAGCAGTTGACAGATTCATATGGGCAGGCTGACTTGCAGACAGATTCGCAGTCAGGAGAATCGGAACAATCCAGCGCGGTTGACATAACATCAGCAAACGCGGGTTTCACAGGTAGCGAACAGAAGCTTACGGAATCCGTTTCTACCGATAAGATTTATGTACATATTTGTGGCGCAGTAGAAAAACCGGGTGTATACGAACTTGATGCAGGCAGTCGTGTTTATGAAGTGATTGAAGCAGCAGAAGGTTTTACGGAAGAAGCTTATGGAGATTATGTAAACCAAGCAGAGCTTTTACAGGATGGGCAGAAGATAACGATTCCAACTTTAGAAGAAGTGGAACTGGCGAAAGCAGAGGGGACTTTTCAGGAATCATGGACATCTGGAAGGGCAGATGGCCAAGAAACAGGAGTCGGACAGAGTCAAGTGATGGTCGATGCAGATAACAGTAAAGGGCTTGTAAATATCAATACGGCAACCGAAAGTGAACTGTGTTCCATTAGCGGTATTGGTGCAAGCAGGGCAGCGGCAATTGTGAAGTACAGACAAGAGAATGGCAATTTTGCTTCCATAGAAGATATCATGAAGGTAAGTGGTATCAAAGAGGGCACCTATGAGAAAATAAAAGATATGATTACCGTAAAATAGAGTTATAAACAGGGGTGTAAAATGGGTAAGAGAGTGTTAGTCGTTGATGACGAGAAGTTGATAGTGAAGGGAATTCGGTTCAGTCTGGAACAGGATGGCATGGAAGTAGACTGTGCGTATGATGGAGAGGAAGCTTTGGAAAAAGCAAAAAATAATTCGTACGACATAATTTTATTAGATGTTATGTTGCCAAAGATGGATGGATTTGAAGTATGTCAGCAGATCCGGGGATTTTCCAATGTTCCGATAGTTATGTTAACTGCAAAAGGGGACGATATGGATAAAATTCTGGGGCTTGATAATGGTGCCGACGACTATATTACAAAACCTTTTAATATTCTTGAGGTTAAGGCAAGAATCAAAGCGATTATGCGCCGCACCGGAAGAAAAGAGGAAGAAAAGAACGATACGAGAGTAATAGAAAGCCGTGATATGAAACTGGATTGTGACGGCAGAAGAGTCTATATTCAGAATCGGGAAATCAATCTGACTGCCAAAGAATTTGAAGTATTAGAGCTTTTGATGAAAAATCCGAATAAAGTGTATAGCAGAGAAAGTCTGCTGAAGCTTATCTGGGGCAGCGATTATCCGGGAGATGTTCGTACAGTGGATGTACATATCCGAAGATTGAGAGAAAAGATTGAAACAGTTCCAAGTGAGCCAATGTATGTGCATACAAAATGGGGAGTAGGTTATTACTTTGCTTAAGTTTAATTTCAAGAAACTAAAATTTATGCGCAGTTTGAAAGTGCGCATTTTTCTGATAGTCTTTATTGTCGGACTGATACCAAGTATCATTGTGCGACAGGCAATTCTACAAAACTATGAGGAGCGGGCGGTCAGCCTGCGAACTTCTGATGTCCAGACACAGTTAAAGATTCTGGCAAATCATCTGATTACTTATCATTATTTGCAGGATACTTCCTCGGAAGTTATTGATGCGGAGTTGAATATGTTAGCTAATCTGTATGATGGGCGTGTTCTGATTATTAATAATAATCTGAGAGTCGTAAAGGATACCTATGGTATCAGTGAAGGCAAGACTATTATTTCAGAAGAAGTTATTCGTTGTATGAAAGGCGAGAATACAAGTAAATATGATCCGGAAAATGGTTACATAGAGATGACAATACCAATCATGGAAACTTTAGAAGTGCAGGAAACAGGAAAGAATCCTGTGAAAAATGATGTGGTAAGTGGTGTTATGTTAACTAGCGTGTCGACGGATTATATTACAACCACACTGGAGATTTTAAGCAGAAAAGCTCTGGTTGTTGAAGTAATGGTTGTTTTGGCAATTTTCATTGTTTCTGTTCTGGCATCTTTTGCACTGGTGAAACCATTTGAGAAAATAACAGAAGCATTAAGTCAGGTAAAAGAGGGATATACCAATGACCCAATTTCTGTATCGGACTGTCTGGAAACGGAGCATATTGGTGATGCGGTTAACGAAGTACTGAGCCGTATGAAGGTATTAGACGATTCCAGACAGGAATTTGTATCGAATGTCTCCCATGAGTTGAAGACACCGATTACATCCATTAAAGTTTTAGCTGATTCGCTTCGCGCACAGGAAAATGTTCCGATTGAGCTGTATCAGGAATTTATGGATGATATAGCAGAAGAAATTGACAGAGAGGACAAGATTATCAATGACCTGTTAGCCCTTGTAAAAATGGATCGAACAGCATCTGATTTGAATATTTCTCAGGTAGACATTAATTTGCTTGTGGAACTGATTATGAAAAGACTCCGTCCGATTGCAGTGAAGAGGGATATCGAACTGGTTTATGAAAGCATTCGTCCGGTTACGGCTGCTGTGGATGAAGTAAAAATGACACTGGTTATTTCTAATCTGGTAGAAAATGCCATTAAATATAACAAAGAGCATGGATGGGTTAAAGTAACCCTGGATGCAGACCATCAGTTCTTTACGATTGAAGTAGCAGATTCAGGCATTGGTATTCCAGCAGATTCTCTCGATCATGTATATGAGCGTTTCTATCGTGTTGACAAATCGCATTCTCGTGAAATTGGTGGAACAGGTCTTGGTCTGGCAATTACCAGAGGTGCTATTTTAATGCATAGAGGTTCCATTAAGGCAGTCAGTGAAGAAGGGGAAGGAACTACTTTTACGGTAAAAATTCCATTGACTTATATCGCGGTTTCGTAATGAAGCATGAAGATATATAAAATATGAGGATATATATAATATGAATAAAACTAGAAATATAGCAAGGAATAGAAGATTTGGTCTGATTATGCTTCTGCTTATAACGGTATTTTCACTTATGAGTTGCGGAAGGCAGCAGGAAGTGAAAAATGGAAAAGCATATTTGGTATATTATGTAAACAAAGAAGAAACGAAAATCTTTGCGAATGAGTACCAGACAGAAACAGAAGAAAAACAGGAACTAGTGGATGAATTGTTAATGCAGCTTTCCACTGATTCTGAGAAAATGGAGTATATTGCGCCGCTCTCCGGAAAGTTTGAAGTATTAGGATATACGCTGGATGGTGAGCAGCTTACGATTGATTTTGATGAGCATTATAAAGAACTGGATAGTATCAAAGAAATTCTGACAAGGGCAGCGATTGTCAGAACGTTGACACAGGTAGAAGGTATAAAATATGTTTCCTTTACGATACAGGGCGAAATATTGACAGATAACGCAGGTGTTGCTATTGGTACGATGTCGGCAGATATGTTTATTGATAACGCCGGTAAAGAAATCAATACGTATGAGAAAGTGAATTTATGCTTGTACTTTGCTAATGAAAATGGTGACAGACTGGTACAGGAGACACAGAGAAATGTTGTATATAACAGTAATATTTCCATAGAGAAACTGGTTGTTGAGAAATTGATTGAAGGACCGGCTACCGATAGTGCTTATCCAACAATCAATCCGGCAACGAAGATAATTAGTGTCAATGTAAAAGATGGAATATGTTATGTAAATTTGGATAGTGCCTTTTTATCACAACCATACAATGTTACTTCTGACGTGACAATGTATTCCATTACGAATTCGTTAGTGGAGTTGCCGAATGTAAATAAAGTGCAGATTTCAATCAATGGTGAAACGGCGATTTTATATAAGGAAAGTGTCAGTCTCACTACCATTTTTGAAAGAAATCTTGATATTATGTCAACTACTGAATCAACAGAAGAATGAGAGGTATCATGAGAAGACCTGTATGTATGATTGGTCTGACCTTTGTAATAGTGATTCTTCTCTATTTATACTGGAATCCGTACCCCGAAACATCTTTTGAGATGTATGAGGGGAGTACGGTAACGGTAATAGGTCAGGTCGATAAAAAAGAATATCGCATATCAAACGAACAAGAAATTCTGGTTATTTATCTACGAAATGTTCAATTTTTAAATTCCGCAAATAATAACGAACAAAATATGAATCTTATGTGTTACATGGAAAGCACAGAAGAACCGAAAATAGGTAGTAAAGTCTGTATAGAAGGCAAATTCAGGGAATTTTCCCATGCCACGAATCCAGGTGAATTTGATGCCAGGAAATATTATCAGATTTTGAATCTGCATGGGAGACTGCAACGAGGAAAAGTACTAGAAGAAAGTCGTGAATATGATAAATTCCGTGAAGGCTTATACCGAATGAAACAGTATTGTGCCGGTTTACTGGAATTAACTTTTGAACCGAAAGAAGCATCTGTTATGCGGGCAATGCTGCTTGGAGAGAAAAGTTTGCTGGATGAGGAAGTGGAAACACTATATCAGCAAAATGGTGTGATTCATATTTTAAGTATTAGTGGATTGCATATTTCAATTATTGGAATGGGATTATATAAAATATTATGTAAACTCAAACTGCCAAGGATAATAACAATTGGAACTTCAATCCTATTCATGTATTGTTATGGTGTTATGACAGGAATGAGTGTGTCAGCTGTTCGGGCAATTATTATGTTTGGCTTTCATATTACAGCGAAATTATGTAAACGAACTTATGACATGCTGACGGCAATGACAATCGCCGCTATTTCCATTCTGATAGAACAGCCGTTATATTTATATCATAGTGGATTTTTATTTTCTTTTGGCGCAATATTGGGAATTGGTTTGCTTGCTCCTGTCATAGAAGAAAATTGGATAGGAAATCCCAAATTGTGCAAAATTATGTCAACTAATATTTCGGTATCTATTGCTACATTTCCTGTATATCTGAATTTCTATTATGAATATCCGTTATATTCTTTAATACTTAATTTATTGATTATTCCGGGAACCAGTTTGCTTGTTACGGATGGTTTGCTTAGCATGGTGGGAGCTTCATTGCAGATTTTTCTGGGAAAATGCCTTGCCATACCGGCTAATATTTTACTTTGGCTGTATGAAATATGCTGTATAGTCTTTCTGAAACTGCCGGGGAATCGTAGAATAACCGGACAGCCTGCTATGTGGCAGATAGCAATTTTCATACTAATCATATGTTTTACAATAATTTGTTGTAAATACACTACAAAACTTCAAACATGGATGTGTTTTTTGCTTGCTTTCTTATGTCTTACAACCAAAACATCACAAGACCTTCAGATTACCTTTCTGGATGTTGGACAGGGAGATTGTATCTATATTGCGGACGAAGCCGGTGGTCATTATCTGATTGACGGCGGCAGTTCCAGCAAAAGTGATACCGGAAACTATCAGATATTGCCGTTTCTGAAAGCAGAAGGTGTAAACAGACTGGATGCCGTTCTTATAACCCATATGGATGAGGACCATTATAACGGTATTGAGGAATTGATTTCGCAGACAGAGCAAAGCGGTATCAACATCACAAAGCTGATTTTACCGGATATTTGTGAAGCAAACAAAACGACAGAATATGAAGAAATGGTTGCGTTGGCTTCACAAGAAAAAATACCGGTTTTGTATCTTCATAGCGGGGATGTCCTGCAGCATGGAAAACTGAAACTTACTTGTCTGCATCCGAATGGATGCAAAAAAAATGGAGGCAAAGAGAATGGGAATGAGATTGTAGAATGTGAGCATAAAAGTTTTACAACAAATGAGGAATCGCTGGTTTTGTATTTGGAGTATGGAGCATTTACGGCTCTTTTCACCGGGGATTTGGAAGGTGAGGGAGAAGAAGCAGTACGAAGAAAAGTGGAACAACTGGATGCATCGGGACAAGGTGTTACCCTCTTGAAGGTGGCACATCACGGTTCAAAGAACTCTACAAGCTCTGCTTTTCTGGATGTAGTAAGCCCGCAGATCGCAGTGATATCTTGTGGCGAGAACAACAGCTACGGACATCCACATGGCGAAACGTTGGAGAGACTAAATGAAGTGGGAAGTGAGATACTGGCTACAACAGATTATGGAGCCATTACGGTGGAGGTTGGAGGGAATGTCATTTGCTTAAAACACGAAAAAGACTAGCCAATAAATACGACAAAGAGTATAATAGATAAAGAGAGTTGGGAGCGGAAAATGCAGAAACTGAACGAAGAGATTAAAACAGGACAATTGAAACAAGTTTATCTGCTTTATGGTGAAGAGGATTATCTGCGCAGCCAATATCGGGATAAGTTGAAGAAAGCACTAACGGGTGATGACGATTCCATGAATTATCATTACTTCGAGGGAAAAGATGTTCCGATAGGTGAGATTATTGATTTGGCAGAAACCCTTCCCTTTTTTGCGGACAGAAGAGTGATTCTGATAGAGAACAGTGGCCTGTTTAAGCACGGAGGAGAAAGTCTGGCAGAATATCTGGCGGCACCGGCAGATTCCGCCTGTTTTGTTTTTGCCGAGAAAGAGATTGATAAACGCAGCAAGCTTTTTAAAGCAGTTTCAGTAAAAGGGCGTGCAATTGAATTTAAAACCCAGGACGAAGCTGTTCTCAAGCGTTGGGTTCTTGGTATGTTGAAGAAAGAAAATAAGAACATTACCGAGCGGGATTTGGAATTTTTTCTGGAGAAAACCGGAACCAACATGGAGAATATCAGTAAGGAACTGGAGAAATTATTCTGTTATTGTATGGACCGGGATGTAATAACCGGAGCGGATATTGAAGAGATTTGTACCAGACAGGTTAATAACCAGATTTTTGATATGATGAATGCCATTGCAGAGAAGAAACAGAAGAAGGCAATGGAGTTATATTATGATTTACTTACCTTAAAAGAACCACCGATGAGGATTTTATTTCTGCTTGCCAGACAATTTAATATGCTTTTACAGGTAAAAGAATTAAAGAAAAAAGGGCATGATAATAAATCCATCGGAGAAGCGGTAGGTTTACCGGGATTTATTGCCGGAAAATATGTAACACAGGCAAGCCGGTTTTCCACAAAAGATTTGAAAAAAGCAGTGACCGACTGTGTGGAAGCAGAGGAATCGGTTAAAACAGGTCTTATGAATGATATTTTGAGCGTAGAATTATTAATTGTAAAATATAGCGCATAAATATATTTAATGTTAAAATTGAAAAAGAGAGAAATTTTACAACAAGGTAAAATAAGGAGGGAATTTCTATGAAATGTATAAGAACAGCAATGGAGGCAGAGGTAGTAAAATACGAATTAGGTAAAAACCTGGAAGATGGTTTTGAACTTTGGTCGGATGTGGTAACAAAAGGATGGATTGTAACGGATTCCCTGGTTAAAGTTACAAGAGAGAATGGAAGTATTGTTTGTCCTTATATTGAACACCGCAGAGGACGTACATTTATTGGTGAAGGCGACTATCTTATTATTGATGCTGATGGAACAAAGCATGTGTGCGGACAGGATAAGATTTTCAGTAGATATCAGATAATAGAAGAATAAAGTGAAAAAATATTAAATTAAGGGGGAACTATGAAAGATTTCATATTAGAGATTCCCAAATGGGAAGGAAAGATTGTCTTTTCTGAAGAAGTAATTACATTGTTTTTAGTTATTGTTGCGCTGATAGCAGGCGTGTTGCTATGCTTCTGGGGATACCGGTATCTTCAGACAATGGTGCTGATACTCTGGGGGTGCCTGTGCGGAATGTTCGGCTATAAAATAGGTTCGGACATGACAGGAAATGAAATATTGCAAATGTGCATCTTTGTCATATTCATCTTTTTTGGTGTGTGTCTGTTATATTTGATTTCTATGTTTGTGGTAAAAGCATTGGAAAAACTGAAACTCCAGAAAGCAACCAATCGTATTATAAATATTCTGGTTTCACTGTCAGGTGCGGCAATCGTAGGTGTAGTAGCCTACACAAAGGTGTATCATAATTTAGTTGTAGTTTTGGTGGTGTCCGTTATTCTGGGAATAGGTGGTGCCATTTACGCAATGAAAAAAGCGGAATCCAGAAAAGTTTTCCATACATATGATCATCTTGCTAAAATGAAACCGTTGACGGAGGAAGAATTACATGATTGATGTTTGTAGACGAGAATTGAAATATCTTGTCTCACTTAGGGATATTGCTTCTTTGAAAAAAAGGCTTTCAGTCGTTATGGAGAAAGACAGCCATAATGGAGCAGATGGTTATCTGGTAAGATCCTTATATTTTGACAGCCTGTATGATACGGATTTTGAAGAAAAAGTAGATGGTTATGATAATCGAAAGAAAATCCGGCTCAGAGTATATGATTTTGATTCGCAGACAGCCAAACTGGAATTGAAAGAAAAAGAGGGAAGTTCGCAAAGGAAGCGATCTTTATTGTTGAATCGGGAAGAAGCAGAGCATCTGATTAAGGGAGAATACGAATTCCTTTTATCGAGAGAGGAAGAAATCGCTCATTGGCTATATACATATATGACGATGAAATGTTATCGTCCCAAATGCATTGTGGAATATGATAGATTTGCCTACTGTGAAGTAGTGAATGATATTCGTGTTACATTTGATGCAAATTTACGGGCTACAGAATCCTGTGGTAAAAGTCAACAATAATTTCTAAAATTTGTTCAAAATAGCACTTTGCACAACTGTTGAAATGTTAAATAATGGGATTTTTGTGCAGATTGTATAAAAATGAGCGCGGGAAATAGACTTGCTGTCTATTTCCTTAGCAA
>JAGAPK010000008.1 GCA_017623295.1 Lachnospiraceae bacterium
AATGCCCTAATCTCAAGAATTGAGCAGTCGGTGGGTACGCTAAGCGATATTGCCATGAGAAGGTTGGAGTTTTCTAAGTTTAAAAACAATAATGCGTATGAAAGCAAATATACAAATGAGCTTTTGGAAGATTTTTATACTTTTGCAGAGCATACGGACGGTGCAATTACTGCTTATATACGTTATAATCCGGAATTTACGGAACCGACTTCAGGTATCTTTTTGACGCGTAATGATGCGCAGTCTGCATTTGATAGTGTAACACCAACAGATTTTAGTATGTATGACCCATCTGATGTAGCGCATGTAGGCTGGTATTACATTCCGGTAGCGAACAAGGCGCCTCTTTGGATGGATCCGTATTTAAATGCAAATATAAATGTTTATATGATTTCTTACGTGGTTCCACTTTATGAAAATGGTACATCAGTGGGAATTATCGGTATGGATATTGATTTTGGCCAGTTGACATCTTTGGTAGATAAAGCGATTGCTTTTGATACAGGATATTCTTTTGTGGTAAGTTCTACTGGTAGTGTACTGTATCATAAAGAGATTGAGTCAGGTACTGATTTGGCGGAATACAATGGTGGAGAGCTGACTTCGGTTAAGAATTTCGTATTAGATGCTTCCAAGCAAGGAGAGACGTTGCGGTACAGCATCAACGGCGAGGAGAAATATTTGTCTTATGTGGAACTTAAGAATGGCATGAAGCTTGTATTAACAGCACCTGTAGAGGAAATTACAGCATCTGCAAATGCCCTTTCTGTTCAGATATTGATGTTCCTTGCTATGGGACTCGTGGTTGCTATAGTGCTTGGAGTTTTGATAGGAAGTACCATTGCAAAACCGATTAAACGAATTACAGAAATTATTAAGCAGACAGCACAGTTGGATTTTCAACGTGCAAAAGACATTGACAAATTAATGAAAAAACGTGATGAAACCGGTATTATGGCAAAGGCGGTAAATGAGATGCGTTCCGTCTTACGTGAACTGGTAGGAAACATGGAGCGCGTTAAAGACGATTTGATTGAAAACATGAAGCGTCTGGATGATGTGATGGGAGAAAACAATTCTATTTCAGAGGACAATTCTGCAACTACCCAGGAACTGGCAGCCAGTATGGAAGAGACTTCCGCCGGTGTAACCATGATTGTAAGCAATATTGACGCAATCCAGACAAATGCAGAAGAAATCCGTGAATTGTCCGAACGGGAACAGCGAGAATCGAAAGCTATTATGACCAGAGCGAGAGAGCTTCGTGATACTACGAGTTCTTCCAATGAGAAAGCAATGGGCATTTATGCAGACATGAGACAACGTACGGAAGAAGCAATCGAAAAATCTAAAGTTGTTGCAAAGATTAATGAATTGACGGATGATATCCGGAATATTTCTTCCCAGACAAATCTGTTGGCATTGAATGCCAATATTGAGGCCGCAAGAGCGGGAGAGGCCGGACGTGGTTTTGCTGTGGTTGCAACGGAAATCGGAGCACTGGCTAATCAAACATTCCGGACTGTAGACGGCATCAACGAGATTGTAAAAGAGGTCAATGAAGCTGTCGTTAATATGACAGAATGCATTCAGGTCATTATGAATTTCCTGGAAGATACTGTAGTTACAGATTATAGTACCTTTGGTCAGGTAGGCGAACGTTACGAAAAGGATGCAGAAAGTTTTGCAGAATCGATGCAGCATATTTATTCTGAGATTTCTCAATTGAGTCATAAAATTACACAGATTGTGGATGCAATGGATAATGTAAACCGCACGATTACAGAGTCTGCTGATGGGGTAAATCTGATAGCGGAGAAATCCGGAGATGCGGTTAAAAAGACATTAGAAGGTTATGAGCATCTGCGAGAAAGTGAGACAAGCCTAAATCTTTTGAAGGAATTAATTGAAAAGTTTAATGTATAAGATACTGTTGGTAGCATAAAACAAGCGAAAGAATAGTGGGATAATGAAAGGAAATTGCTGATGAAATGGAAAAGCAATTGCTTTTTTGCAAAAGAGCTTGATAACATTTCCGTGATAACAAAATGATAACATTAGTTCAG
>JAGAPK010000063.1 GCA_017623295.1 Lachnospiraceae bacterium
AATCGTTGAAATTGCGTTAATCGAAAACATTCAGCGTGAAGACTTAAACCCTATCGAAGAGGCCCAGGCCTACAAGAGACTTTTAACAGAATTCAACTTAAAGCAGGACGAAGTGGCAGAGCGTGTATCTAAGAGTCGTACCGCAGTTACCAACTCAATGCGTCTCTTGAAATTATCTGATGACGTACAGCAGATGGTAATCGATGAAATGATTAGTACCGGACATGCAAGAGCCTTGCTTGCAATTGAAGATCCTGAACAGCAGTACATTTTAGCCCAGAAGGTTTTCGATGAAAAGTTATCAGTACGTGATATTGAAAAATTGGTAAAGAACTTAGGCAAGACTAAAGTTCAAAAGAAGAGCAAAGAAAAGCAGCTTAGCGCAATTTATCAGGAAATTGAGGAAACATTAAAAGGTAAGCTCAGTACCAAGGTTAGTATTGTCGCCAAAGAAAACGGTGCCGGTAAAATCGAAGTTGAATTCTTCTCCCATGAAGAACTTGACCGTTTAATGGATATTATTATGAAGTAATAGATGCGGCTAAATGTATTTTGATGAAAAGTATATTATGAAAGAAGTATCAAAGTAAAGGTGAAATATGAACAGTAAATTATTTGAATCCATTGGATTAGGAAACTTAGATATCGCATACATTTTTATTTTTATGTTGGTATGCATTATCGCATTGGCAGTTCTTGTGATTTGTCAGATGAATCAGAATAAGAAGCTTCGTAAAAAGTACGAGAAGTTTTTGCAGGGTAAAAACGCAAAATCTTTGGAAGACCAGATTACGGAACTTTGCGAAATCCACGATATTTTAAAGAAAAATTCAGATGTACATACAAAGCAGATTAAGGATTTGTACAGAAGACATAAGACTACTTTCCAAAAGTCAGCCATCGTAAAATATGATGCTTTTAAGGAGATGGGCGGAAAGTTAAGTTTTTGTCTTGCAATGTTAGATGAAGAGAATGATGGTTTTATCTTGAATTCTGTACACAGTACCGACGGATGTTATTCTTACACCAAGCGTATAACAAAGGGCGAAAGCGATGTACCTTTAGGTGGTGAAGAACAGCATGCTTTAGAGAAAGCGATGAATGCTGAGTAAAGAATGCAAAGAAGAAAAATAATAAATTATATTGCGTAGAAGTAAAATAATAAAACTATATATGTAATATAATTATTATGCGAGACATAATAATTCAACAGTACAAAAATTTAGTATGACGACTTTTTCATTGCAAAAAAATATGAAATACATTTTTTATTAAAACAATTCAATAAAATCGAAAAAATTTGTAATTTTGCTTTGTATATCTATCCCACAGAGTATATAATAAACGAAGTGGTAATTTTACATCAAAACAATATTACGTAGTTATTCTTTTGAATAAGAAGTCAAAGTATTGCGCCGGCTTTTTAAAAGAGTAAATTGGTACGAACACAATGATATTCTTTCGAAGAACAAATTAGTATAACCCGAATGATATTGTTTTAAGAAGAAATAATAAAATAAGGCCCCGGCCTTTTAATGGAGGATCACATGATTGATATTAAGTTTTTGAGAGAGAACCCTGAATTGGTAAAGGAGAATATTCGCAAGAAATTCCAGGATGAAAAGCTTGCTTTGGTGGATGAAGTAATCGAATTGGATGCTGAAAGAAGAAAAACCCAGCAGGAAGTTGATGATATCAAAGCAAATAAGAATAAAATTGCGAAGCAGATCGGTGCTTTGATGGCTCAGGGCAAAAAGGAAGAGGCCGAAGAAGTGAAGAAGCAGGTTGCCGAGGGCGCACAGCGTTTGACAGAGCTTGAAGCAAAGCAGAAGGAATTGGAAGAAAAGACCACCAAAATTATGATGGTGATTCCTAATATCATCGATGAAAGTGTTCCCATTGGTAAGGATGATTCCGAAAACGTAGAAATCCAGAAGTACGGCGATCCCGTTGTTCCGGCATACGAAGTACCTTTCCATGCAGACATTATCAATAACATGAATGGTTTGGACAAGAAGGCAGCCGGAAGAACAAGTGGTGAAGGTTTCTACTACTTAATGGGCGATGCTGCAAGAATTCACTCAGCAATGATTAGTTATGCAAGAGATTTTATGATTGATAAAGGATTTACTTACTGCATTCCGCCTTTTATGATTCGTAGCGACGTGGTAAACGGCGTTATGAGTTTTGCGGAAATGGAAGCAATGATGTATAAGATTGAAGGCGAAGACTTATTCTTAATCGGTACTTCCGAGCACTCTATGATTGGTAAGTTCCAGGGCGAAATCGTGGAAGAAAACCAGTTGCCCATCGCAATGACTTCATACTCTCCCTGCTTCCGTAAAGAGGTAGGTGCTCACGGTATGGAAGAACGAGGTGTTTATCGTGTACATCAGTTTGAAAAGCAGGAAATGGTAGTTTTGTGTAAGCCTGAAGATTCTATGGACTGGTACAACAAGATGTGGCAGTACTCAGTAGAATTTTTCCGTAGCTTAGACATTCCCGTGCGTACTTTGGAATGCTGTAGCGGTGACTTGGCTGACTTAAAAGTAAAATCTTGCGACGTGGAAGCATGGAGCCCCAGACAGCAGAAATATTTTGAGGTTGGTTCTTGCTCTACTTTAGGTGATGCTCAGGCAAGACGTTTGAAAATCCGTACCAAGGGTGAAAACGGTACTTACTATGTGCATACTTTGAATAATACTGTATTGGCTACTCCCCGTGCACTCATTGCATTCTTGGAGAACAACTATCAGGAAGACGGTTCCGTTCG
>JAGAPK010000064.1 GCA_017623295.1 Lachnospiraceae bacterium
ATAAGACGATTTTTTCCAAAAGGTACAAATTTTG
Source organism: Lachnospiraceae bacterium (assembly GCA_017623295.1). GTDB lineage: Bacteria > Bacillota > Clostridia > Lachnospirales > Lachnospiraceae > UBA3282. Next base: position 35 of record JAGAPK010000064.1, read on the forward strand.
ATACTGTAACAAAACAGCAGATTACTATGGTTGAAACATGGATAAATAACTATCCCAGAAAGATACTTGGCGGTGTCAGCTCCACACAGTATAGAGAAATGCTAAGACTGACTGCATAGGAAACTTTTGCCCCCAGGAGATGGGGAAGGGGCTGCCATGAATTAGTTATGACTTGTTTTTCAAGTCATTAGTAATTCAGGTTGGGGATTAGGAATGGTACACAAAGTACCTTTTATTGTTATGCCTAAAAATATATCTATTAGTAAAAACCAACAAAGAAGAGTCTTTTTTAGAGGTGTGATCCATGCTAAAACAGACTCTTTTATTGTGCAATTTATACAATTCTGGAAAAATTTTAATTTAATTGTTGCAATTCAGCCAGATACAGTGTGGTTTTCTACTCTACTTCCTCTATTTTCTCCGCCGGTAAATAGTGACGTAACAACTCTTCCAATTTCGCGGAATCGATTGGTTTGGACAGATAGTCTGTAAAACCAGCCTGCATGTATTCATTCTTCGCTCCCGCAATCGCATTTGCAGTCAGTGCAATAACCGCCGGCTTATCCTGTTGATATAAAGGAATTTCCTGCATTCTGTGCAAAGTTTCAACACCATCCATCTCCGGCATCATATGGTCTAACAAAATCACATCATAGTGATTCTGTGCTACTTTTTCCAGACATTCTTCACCACTCAGGGCAGAATCACACTTCATCTGCAGCTTTTTAAGCAAGCCTTTGACAACGGCAATATTAACACGGTTATCATCTACCGATAGAATACTTGCTGTTGGTGCAATATAATTCGCACCTTTATTTATAATATCATCTGTCATTTCTTTCAGACATTCTTTATAATTACCAATTCCCTGTGCATCTACAACCTTCTGAGGAATTACAAAGGAAAATGTACTTCCTTTTCCATAAATACTTTCTACCATCAGCTTACCACCCATCATATCTACAAGACGTCTGGTAATATTAAGTCCAAGACCGGTTCCCTCAACATTCCTGTTCTTCTGAACATCAAGCCGGATAAAGGAATCAAATAATTTATTTAAATCATCTTCTTTAATACCAATACCGGTATCTGTTACACTTACCCGAAGATTTATAATGCCAGCTTCATTTTTTTCCTGCTCTAATTTTAAGGTAATCATTCCTTCATTGGTGTATTTGACCGAGTTAGTCAACATATTGGTAATGCATTGTTTTACACGCATTTCATCACCATGAAGCTTTCTTGGTATCGTTTCATCTGCATCTATCACGAATTTCAGATTTTTCTCTTCTGCACGCATGGATATCATATTGCCAATATCCACGAGCAACATTCGAAGATCATAGTCAGCTTCCATAATTTCCATCTTACCGGACTCAATCTTTGACAAATCAAGTACATCATTGATAATAGACAGCAAAGTTTTGCCTGCATTATGAATGTTTGCAGAATACTCGCGAATATTTTCCGACTGACATTCCCGAAGAATCATCTCATTCATACCAAGCACAGCATTAATTGGTGTACGAATTTCATGCGACATACTGGCAAGGAATGAACTCTTAGCTTTGTTGGCACGTTCTGCTTCTTCTTTTAATTCAATCAACCTTCTTGTCTGACGGTAATTCTCCGTCATATCAAAAATACGATAAAGAATACCTGCAACATGTTTGTTATGATTAACAATTTCTGCTTTCTGCCATTTAAAGAAATGTTCCTCCATCCAGAAACCATCCGGATGGCTTTCGATAAACCAAACGATTTCTTTATGTACCATTTTTTCCTGGTGCATCTCACCAACACTACTTTGAATACGTGGAAAAATTATTCCAAACTCATGGTTAAAATACAGTGTCTCGCCAAAGCTATCCGTAACTAAGATACCTTCACCCAGTTCCTCTAAAACTCTATCCTTAGCAATCGTAACCGTATCAAACAGCCGATACCGGAACATGGTATATACCAGCAAACTTTCCGCAATCATCATGGAAAGTGGGAAAATGTCATATATTCCAGCTAATCCTACAACTGTTATCAAAAGAAAAATAACAGGAATCGCTGTTGCCAGAACAATCAGCTTATATTCGTGTCGCTTTTCCCCTTTATGTTCCAGAGCAGATGACACAGCAATCAATACAATGCTTACCCCCAGCGCCCACACTACAACGCTCCACCAGATACGAAATGGTCCCGGTGTAAATATCCACAAACACTGCCCATTCCCCATATTCACACGTTCAATCTGAGAATAAAACATATTGTGTTTTTCAAATGTAAGTACAATCGCAAGAACCATCATGTTATTAACGGAAAAGAATATTTTAATGGCTCTTAATAATTTCTTTTTGATACGGGTATTATACAAACAAACGAAAAACAGGAATCCAAGAAGTCCGAAAGTTGTTCCGAGATATTCTATTTTTACAGCCACATACATTGCTTCTTCTGTTGTCGCTAGTAATTCATTCAAATATCCAAAGACATTTAGGGAAATGAATATAGTTCCTTCAAACAAATATTTCTGGGCTTCCGATGGTTTTATCATAAAAACAGAAAAAGCCAAAATTAAACATAAAATAAATCCTATTATATGTATTGCTATCATCAAATTCATAACATAACCTCGTATAAATATTCTCTGCCACGTTTGCCGGTACGCCCAACCAGCTTCATACTGTGCAAAATATGAACGGTTACCTGTGCCAAGTCACGATGAATTTTTGCTGCCTGTGCAAATTCTTTTACCGTAAATTCTTCTTCCAATTCATAAGGAATTACCTGAACAAAGTCTTCCGGTCTATCAAATCGTATCTCATCATACAAAGCAAGCGGCATCCTGTCATATCGATTGGAACCTCTCTTCTTATCTTTGCTCCAGCCATTTAAAAGCCTATATTCATCCATATCTATCAATGGAAATGCAAAAGAAAGATTAGGATGTGTTAAAAAGTTTTTGATTTTATACAATTCCGGAAAAGCACTATAAACACTTCCTGTTACCGGCGATTTGTGCTTCTTAGATAATTCTCCGCTCTCCTCATCCATCCAGATAAGCCACTTATAATGTGGAATTGGAAGTACTACTGTAACCGGATAATGCGGAAGGAATGCAGCAAGCTTATCACGAAGACGATTAAAATTTCCATTCTGGATTTCTATGATACGGCTACCCGTATAGATATCCGCAATAAATCCTTCAATTGGCACTTCATGATAATCAATATTTGGTTCATAATATAATTTCATTACCGCATGCACCGTTTTCTCCTGCAAAGTACCAAAACCATGCTGTTCATGTTGTTTTAAAAGCACTTTAAGCTTTGCTCGTTCAAACGCTTCTTTATCCATGCGATTTCATCACTTTCTTTCATCAATATCTTCTATTATAGCGGACAGTTAGTTCCGAAACAAGGTTTATCTTTCATTTTATAATTTACATTATGCTCATTTTATTATATAATTTTTGTATAATTGATAATTTAATTTTGCAAATTTATTTGTAACAAGTAACGAAAGATAAGGGATATCTATGAAGACCAGTATTGATGCTGCGCGGAAAGTTTTCCGTCGCATTGTTTCATCCGAAAAATATAAATACAGTATTCTGATTTATTCCATCGCAACAGTGCATATGGTTCTTATTGCGCTTTTTTGTTACCTTCATATTCTCCCTTTAATCATTTTCAATATCATTAGTGTAATTACCTATTTAAGCTGTGCATGGGCTATCCATTATGATTGTAAACTTATTCGTATTTTCTATATTGTTTATGCGGAAATTATTGCTCATTCGATTATATCCACTATCTGCATAGGCTGGCAATTTGGTTTTCCGCAATATATCATCGCTTTAATCCCATTTGGCTACTATATGTGTCACTCTTTAATTGATGGCAGACGTAAATATTTAGTGGCTACATTACTGGGAATTGCCGGTTTTATTTCCTACATAGGCTGCCGGATCATTTCTCTATTTTCCGGTGCCGTTTATGAAATCAATGTTTCGACTCTCTTAGAATTTTTTATTTATGGATTTAATACCGTGTGCACTTTTGTCTTTCTATTGATTTTTTCTTTGATTTTTGTTTATGAAATGCAAAATGCAACAAATAAGCTGAGTAACCAGAATGCTATTTTAGAAAAACTTGCAAGTACCGACCCATTAACCAGCTTATACAATCGTCGTAGTATGCAGATTTTCTTAAATCACGCATTGGAATCCGGTTCTGATTTTTGTATTTTTATGTGCGACATTGACAATTTCAAGAAGATAAACGATACCTATGGACATGATTTCGGAGACGAAGTATTAAAAGTTGTTTCCAGCATTATTCAGGAACAGGTTGAAGACTATGACTATGTCTGTCGCTGGGGCGGCGAAGAAATTCTTGTTCTCAGTAACAACAGTACGCTTACCCGTTCCTGTCAGATTGCTGAAAATGTTCGTCGTAATATTGCCAACAATATGTTCCATAATGGCGATAAAATAATTCACTGTTCTGTTACAATTGGTGTTGCTTCTCATCAAAAAAATGAAACCGTTGAAGACACCATCACAAAAGCAGATGCTAATCTATATTATGGCAAACGAAACGGAAAAAACAGGGTTGTTTCATAAATTATTATTTTATGAATACCCTGTTTTTTTAATATCTTTTCTTAAAGTTTCCGGCTTCCCTTGTCGCCATGCAAAATACGTTCCTTATCAGATGCACTTGGCTCCACTACCCTGCCATTTCTATCGTAATAAGTCAGTAACGTTGAGTTTTTTGCCATCGACCTTTTCCCATTATCTGTCAGTATATTGATAACTTGTGGCAAATCACCTGTATGAAGATATTGTCGAATCTCCTTATCAATACGTGCTTCATCCTGGCGCTGTATTTCTTCTGCGGTCTGCCCTACAGTTTCTTTCTGTCCACTGAATTCCTGTATAGCATCCAACTCTTCTACGTCATTTGCTTCTTTTGCCGCACTTATTTCTAACGTTGCATCTGTCGTGTCTTCTGCAGCATTTTCTGTTTCCGCATCTGTATCATTCCATATCTGATAAAAGAAATCTTTTACCGACTGGATAATGCCTGTAATTATCTCCTGAATGGTATCCAGAAATGATTTCTGTTCCGGTCTGTCCTGCTCTTTTGAAGCATCACTTGTATATTCCGTCTTTGTATTTTGAACACGCTGTGCAGCCTGCGAAAGTTCCAGCTTCACGCCATTTCGCTCTGCCGCTTTTTTCTTCGACCTTGCTAATTCGGCCTCTTTTTCTTTTTTATCAGCATCTTCCGACTGCAAATTTTCCTGCTTATAATCCAGACTGAATTTTTCACCATTATCCTGAATGGTATTAACCGATTTCATTTGGGAATAATCATTGTAATAATTGCCATCAACCCTATTAACCATTGACTCTGCTTTAATCCTCTAATTACTTATTCATAGAATGTTTTTATTTCTCGTTAATATAGTTTACAAGTCCCTCTGCTGCAATGATTTTCTGCATAAATTCAGGGAATGCCTGTCCTTTGTATGTCGTTCCCTTTGTTACATCAGTAATAATACCGGTATCAAAATTTACTTCTACCACATCACCGGCATCAATACCTTTGGCAGCTTCCGGACATTCTATAATTGGAAGTCCGATGTTGATTGCATTACGATAAAAAATTCTTGCGAAAGTTTCTGCAATAACACAGCTTACACCTGCCGCTTTGATAGCGATTGGTGCATGCTCTCTGGAAGAACCACAACCGAAGTTTTTGGTTGCTACCATAATATCGCCTTTCTGCACTTTTTTCACAAAATCTTTATCAATATCTTCCATACAGTGTGTTGCTAATTCAGCCGGATCGGATGAGTTCAAATAACGAGCCGGAATGATTACATCTGTATCTACGTTGTCACCATATTTAAAAACAGTACCTTTTGCTGCTTTCATGTTATCTACCTCCTATAATAAATTACGCTAACTGACATGGACAGGAAATTTTACCTGTAATTGCGCTTGCTGCTGCAACTGCCGGGCTTGCCAGATAAATTTCTGAATCAACATGTCCCATTCTTCCGACAAAGTTACGATTTGTTGTGGATACACAACGTTCTCCGGCTGCCAGAATACCCATATAACCACCAAGACAAGGTCCACAGGTCGGTGTGCTTACAACTGCTCCTGCCTCAATAAAGGTTTTCAGAAGTCCTTCTTCCATTGCCTGCATATAGATTGCTTGTGTTGCCGGAATAACAATACATCTCATTCCTTTTGCAACATGTCTGCCTTTCAATACTTCAGCGGCAGTTCTTAAATCATCCAGTCTTCCGTTTGTACAAGAACCGATAACTACCTGATCAATCTTAATATCTTCTTTGATTTCATCGATTGTCTTAGTATTCTCCGGCAAATGCGGGAATGCAATAGTCGGACGAAGGGTACTTAAATCAATCGTATATTCCTCATCATAAACTGCATCTTCATCTGCTTCATAAATGGTATATGTTTTCTTGGAATGTTCTTTCATGTATTCAATTGCAAGGTCATCCACCGGGAAAATACCATTCTTTCCGCCAGCTTCAATTGCCATGTTTGCAATCGTGAAACGGTCATCCATAGTAAGGTTTTTGATGCCTTCTCCAACAAATTCCATCGATTTGTATAATGCACCATCTACGCCAATCATACCGATAATATGTAAAATAACATCTTTACCACTTACCCATTTACTTGGCTTACCTACAATATTAAATTTAATAGCTGATGGCACTTTAAACCATGCTTTACCGGTTGCCATACCAGCCGCCATATCGGTACTTCCGACACCGGTGGAGAATGCACCAAGTGCACCATAGGTACAAGTATGAGAATCGGCACCGATAATAACATCACCTGCAACAGTCAAACCTTTTTCCGGGAGAAGTGCATGTTCAATTCCCATCTCGCCTACTTCAAAATAATTCGTAATTTCATTACGATATGCAAATTCTCTGACACATTTGCAGTGTTCAGCGGACTTAATATCTTTATTCGGCACAAAATGATCCGGCACAAGAGCGATTTTATCTTTATCAAATACGCCGTCTACCTTCATTTTCTCCATCTCTTTAATCGCTACCGGGCTTGTAATATCATTACCAAGCACCAAATCTAAATTTGCTTCAATTAACTGTCCAGCCTCTACTTTCTCTAATCCAGCATGTGCTGCCAATATTTTCTGGGTCATTGTCATTCCCATAATAATTACCTCCTGACAATTTAAAATCTTTCGAATGCGTTATTTACTATGTATGATTCTAACACAAATTACTCTATTTGAAAAATATAATCTTTTCATGACTTCTATAACTTGAAGTTATAATAATACAGTGTTATAATTACACAAATTCATTGCTATATAATTTTTTTATAAAGGAGTCACATAATGGAGCAGAATCTTAATTTATATCAAATTTTCTACGAAGTGGCTGGTTGCCGCAATTTTTCTGTCGCTGCCAAAAAACTATATATCAGTCAGCCAGCTGTAAGCAAAGCCATTTCTAAACTGGAAGAAAACCTGAATACCACCCTTTTTCATCGTTCTTCCAGAGGGGTTACGCTAACACGGGAAGGTGAACTTCTATACCAACATGTAGAACAGGCATTGCGTTCCTTAAAAAGTGGCGAAGAACTGTTAAAAGAATCTGCTTCTTTGAAAATCAGCCATTTATCAATCGGAGTCAGTACAACTCTCTGCAAATACGTGTTACTTCCCCTTTTGAAAACATTTATTGCAGAAAATCCCAATATTAAGATTACCATTTCCTGTCAGTCCACTTTGGACACTATTACTGCTCTGCAAAATAATTCCATTGATATCGGACTGGTCGGCATTCCGGCAGAGGATTCCTTTAAGGGAAATAATCCGATCACTTATTTGCCCCTTAAAACCATCGAGGATATTTTTGTTGCAACAGATTCTTATCTTACGCCTTTGCAATATAAATATAAGGGTGAGTTGCATGAAAACGAAGAATTCTTTCATGATGCCTCTTTTATCATGTTAAACAGAGAAAATATTTCCAGAAAGCACACTGATACATTCCTATCCACGCATCAGATTGAACTTCATAATATTATTGAAGTAAATCATATGGACCTTTCCATTGAATTTGCAAAGGCGGGACTTGGTATTGCCTGTGTGATTAGCGATTTTGTAGAAAAAGAGCTGAAAGACGGCAGTTTACGTGAAGTTAAACTCGGCCACAAAATTCCAAGAAGACAGATTGGCTTCGCCTATCCGACAAAAGATTCTTCAACAGAAGCAATGAAAACTTTTATACAGTATTATCAGACGAGAATATAGCAAAAATCAGCACCAGTCAAATAATGACTGATGCTGATTCTATTTTCATCACATTATAATTAGTTGTTGATTAACTTATCTTCGCCATTCCAGCTGTAAAGTTTTCTGATTTCTTCACCAACTACTTCTGAAGGATGTTCGGAAGCAAGTTTTCTCATAGCTTTGAAGTGTACCTGGCTGCCTGCGGAAGACATATCAAGTAAGAAGTCTTTTGCGAATGTACCATCCTGAATATCGGACAGAACTTTCTTCATAGCTTTCTTAGTATCTTCTGTGATAATCTTAGGTCCTGTAATGTAATCACCGTATTCTGCTGTATTAGAAATAGAATATCTCATTCCTGCAAAACCGGACTGATAAATCAGGTCTACGATTAATTTCATTTCATGGATACATTCAAAGTAAGCATTTCTTGGGTCATAACCAGCTTCTACTAATGTTTCGAAACCAGCCTGCATAAGTGCACAAACACCACCACATAATACAGCCTGCTCACCGAATAAGTCAGTTTCTGTTTCTGTTCTGAAAGTTGTTTCAAGAACACCAGCTCTTGCACCACCGATAGCAAGTGCATATGCAAGTGCCATATCCTGTGCTTTACCTGTTGCATCCTGATGAACAGCTACTAAACAAGGAACACCTTTTCCTGCCTGGTATTCGCTTCTTACTGTATGTCCAGGTCCTTTTGGTGCAATCATAGTAACGTCTACGTTCTTAGGTGGTGTAATACATCCGAAATGAATGTTGAAACCATGAGCAAACATTAACATATTGCCTTCTTCTAAGTTTGGTTCGATATCTTTTTTGTACATAGAAGCCTGTAATTCATCATTGATAAGAATCATGATGATATCTGCTTTCTTAGCAGCTTCTGCAGCTGTATATACTTCAAATCCCTGTGCTTCTGCTTTTGCCCAGGATTTGGAGCCTTCATAAAGACCAATAATGACATGACAACCTGATTCTTTTGCATTTAATGCGTGTGCATGTCCCTGGCTACCATAACCAATAACTGCGATTGTCTTACCATCTAATAAAGATAAGTTACAATCTTCCTGATAAAAAATTTTAGCCATTTTTTCTCTCCTCCATTTGACTTTAAATTGTTTAATAGATTATATAACTGAAAGGGTCACCCCTCAGAGCTACTTATAAATATGTAACATTCTCAATACCACGACCAAGACCAGCAATACCGGTTCTTGCAAGTTCAAGAATCTCATAGCCATCTAACAGATTGATAAACGCTTCAATTTTGTCCTGATTACCTGTTAATTCGATAATCAGACTTTCTTTGGAAACATCAACAATTTTGGCACGGAAAATATCTGCTACTGCAATAACACCCTGACGCTGTTCCGCAGATGCTTTAACTTTAATCATAGCAAGTTCACGATATACACTTTCGTTTGGTTTCAATTCTTTAATATCACGAACATCAACCAATTTCGCTACCTGTTTTTCAATCTGATCCAAAATTTCATCATCACCGGAAGCCACGATTGTAATACGGGTATAACGAGGATCTGCTGTTACGCCGGCTGTAATACTCTCAATATTATAACCACGTCTGGAAAATAAACCGGAAATACGGCTCAGTACACCGGATGTATTATCTACCAGAAGCTGAAATACTTTTTTATGCATAAGAAATTCCTGCCTTTCTCTAAGCAATGTTTGTTATTGTCCAAACACTGTCAATAATTTTAGCAACTATCATTTAAAAAGTCAACACTTACCAGATTTTACCTACTCTGTATCAACACATTTCGACAATGCTAAGGTTCCGGTTCTTGCCACTTCTACTACACTGATAGACTGCAACATATTGATTAGTAACTTAATTTTCTCCGGCACATCACAAATCTGAATAATCATCAGACTCTTAGACATATCTATAATTTCTGCTTTCATGATTTCACAGATTTCCATGATATCACGGCGATTGCTCTTATTATATTTTACTTTAATCAACATCAATTCTCTGCTGATACTTGCAGTTTCATCAAAAGTTTTTACTTTAATGACATCAAGCTTTTTGTTAAGCTGTTTTTCTATCTGCTCAATCGTTCTCTGGTCTCCGCTGCTTACGATGGTCATACAGGATACTTCCGGATCATCGGTTTCACCAACTGCCAGACTATCAATATTAAAACATCTTCTGGAAAACAATCCCGCCACCTTACAAAGTACACCAGATCTGTTTTCTACCAATACGGAATATATTTTCTTCATATTCATTATCCTTCCTATATCCGAGTTTCCTATTTTACCAAATCCATCGGATCAATAATACATTCTAAAAGTACCGACTCGTCATTTGCCAGGAACTCATCAATTGTTTCCTGCGCTTTATCCATATTGAACAGGCGCATAAATTTCATATCATAAGCCATAGCCAATTTCTCTAAATCAGGACTACCGGACAAATCAACAACAGAATAATTGTCTTTGTAAGTATAATGCTGATATTCTCTTACCATGCCAAGATAATTGTTCTTTAAAACTACAATTTTCACCGGAACTTTAAACTGTTTCATTGTTGCAAGTTCCATCATAGACATCTGGAAAGAGCCATCACCACATACAGCAACAACCTGTTTCTTTGGGCATGCCAGTTTAGCACCCATCGCTGCCGGAATGGAATATCCCATCGTTCCCATACCACCGGTAGTTAAGAAACGACCATTTTTCACAATGTGATAACCACAGGACCAAATCTGATTCTGACCTACATCTGCAACATAAACCGCATCATCTTCCATTTTCTCAGACATCATGCGAATAAATTCTGCCGGGTCCACATAATCCGGATTTGGATTACGTTTTCTGTCCATTGTATCACGATATTGATTCAAGGTTTCAATCCATTCTTCATGCTCGCAGGTAAATTCTTCTTTTGCGAAATCCTCAAAAATATGCTTTGCATCACCTACAAGAGGAATAGATGCACCTACATTTTTACCAATTTCTGCCGGATCTACATCAATATGTACCAAAACCTTATTCTCAGTAATCAAATCCGGCTGACTGACTGCACGGTCTGCAACCCTTGCGCCTACCATAATCAACAAATCAGACTCATTCATAGCGCGGTTGGCATACGGTTTACCATTATTACCAACCATACCATAATACATCGGATGCTTGGTCGGCATAACACCGATTCCCATCATAGTAGAAACAACCGGAATTTTATATTTTTCAGCAAAAGCACGAAGTTCTTTTTCTGCATCACTTAAAAGAACACCACCACCGGCACAAATAATCGGTCTTTTGGCTTTGGATAATTCCTTTACAACCTTCTTAATCTGAACAATATGTCCTTTAATAGTCGGCTTGTAAGTACGCATACTTACTTCTTCCGGATATTTGAACTTATTAATTACCGCATTCTGAACATCAATCGGAACATCAATCAATACAGGACCTTTTCGTCCGGAATTTGCAATATAAAATGCCTCTTTGAAAATACGAGGAATTTCATTTGCATCCTTTACAAGATAGCTGTATTTAACAAAAGATTCTACTGCCCCGGTAATATCTGCTTCCTGAAACACATCGGAACCAAGAAGTTCACTATTTACCTGACCCGTAATACAAACAAGCGGAATACTGTCTGCAAAAGCAGTTGCTATACCGGTAATGACATTTGTCGCACCGGGACCGGATGTCACGGCACATACACCAACTTTACCACTCACTCTGGCAAGACCACTTGCCGCGTGTGCTGCATTCTGCTCAGTACGAATCAGAATGGTGTCAATATCGGAATTTAATATACTGTTATAAAATGGACAAATGGCAACACCCGGATAACCAAATACATATTCTACGCCTTCTTCTTCCAGGCATTTTACCATTGCATCTGCACCTATCATAATCTATTTCATCCTCCTATCATCTAAAAGTCTTCATCTATACAACTTAAACTTATCTGTTTTCAATTCCAAGAAGATGCTTTGTCAGTTTTACCGCATCGGCCGCATCTTTAGAATAGCCGTCTGCACCAATTTCATCTGCGTAATCCTGCGTGATAACAGCACCACCGATAATAATTTTGGCATCAACTTCTTGTTCTTTGGCATAATCAACGACTCGTTTCATCTGTTGCATAGTAGTTGTCATTAAAGCTGATAATGCAATCACCTGTGCATTATGCTCTTTTGCTGCTTCAATGATTTTTTCCTTTGGAACATCTTTTCCAAGGTCAATTACTTTAAAACCATAATTTTTCAGCATTAAAGTAACCAGATTCTTACCAATATCATGAATATCCCCTTCTACAGTTGCAATTACTACCGTAGGCATCTCTTTACCGGAATTATTCTCTAGTAACAATGGTTCAAGATATTCAATCGATGCTTTCATTGCTTCGGCGCTGGCAATCAGCTGTGGCAGGAAATATTTTCCTTTATCGAAAAGTTCGCCCACTTCATTGATGCCCGGAAGCAAAACATCATCCAAAAGTTCTTTCGGATTATTTCCTTCTTCAATAGCTTTTTTTGTATCTTCAACGATATTTTTGGTGTTACCTTTTAAAACATCGGTACGAAGTTTATCCCGTATCGTACCGCCTGTCTGAGCTTCGACTGTCTTTCCCGCAATATGAATGCCGGAAGTTTTCGGTGCTGTTTCGCCAAGTGCTTCTCTCTTTTCTTTTACCGCATCCATGAGTTCAATATAACGGATGTCTGCGCCCTCTTTGTTCAAAAGCAAATCTGAAGCAAACGCACAGCTTACCAAAAGTTCCTGGGAAGGATTCGCAATTGCCATAGTAAGACCTGCCTGAATCGCTATAGTAAGGAAAGTCGTATTAACAAAGCTTCTCTCCGGCAAACCGAAAGAAATATTGGATAATCCACAAATTGTTGCCAGTCCGTTTGCCTTGCAATAACGAATCGTTTCCAGTGTTTCCAGTGCTGCCGTTTTGTTAGCTCCCACAGTTGTTACCAGACCGTCCACAATAATGTCTTCCTTGCGCATGCCAAGTTCCAGTGCACGAGCCTGTATTTTTTCAATAATATCAATTTTTTCCTGTAAATCTTTCGGAAGTCCTTCATCTGATAGCGGAAGCAAAATAAACATTGCTCCGTATTTTTTCGCGATTGGCAAAAGCAGTTCAAATTTCGTCTTCTCATAAGAAATGGAATTAATCAACGCTCTGCCCGGATATCTTCTTAAAGCTTCTTCTATGACATCCACATGGCTGGAATCAATTGCAAGTGGCAAATTTGTAAGCCCACCAACTGTTTCCAGTGCCTGCAGCATCATTGCTTTTTCATCAATACCGCTCATTCCCATATTGATATCCAGTACACTTGCGCCACATGCTTCCTGTTCTTCTGCAAATTCAGAAACAAGTTCCAAAGAGCCTTCTCGAAGCTCTGCCTGTAATTTCTTTTTGCCGGTTGGATTAATACGTTCTCCTACAATGATAAAATTATCATTCAACCCAAAAGCAAGTGTTTTACGTTCACTCGTCAAATAACGGATTTCTTTGGCTTCTCTGTGACGTATCTGCATCTTACCGACGGCCTCTTTTAATGCCTTGATATAAGTCGGTGCGGTTCCGCAGCATCCACCTACAATAGATGCCCCCGCTTCTACAATCGCTTTCATTTCCTGTGCAAATTCTTCTTCGCACATATCATAGACAGTCTGTCCATTTTCATCCAGAGACGGAAGGCCCGCATTTGGTTTTGCAATAATCGGTACGGTTGTCACTTCAGCCATATCACGAATGACTGCGACCATTTTATCCGGTCCGGTAGAACAATTCACACCAATTGCTACGGCACCAAGACTTTCCAAAACAACCGCTGCTGTCTTTGCATCTGTTCCATACAAAGTCCTGCCATCGCTTTCAAATGTCATCGTTGCCATAATCGGCAAGTCACAGACTTCTTTTGCTGCAATCAGTGCTGCTCTCGTTTCCTGTAAACTCATCATGGTTTCCACCACAAGCAAATCAACGCCGGCTTCTACCAGATATGTAATCTGTTCTTTGTAAATAGAAATCAATTCTTCGAAATCCATTTTGCCCATAGGTGCAAGCTGTTCACCGGTCATAGTAATATCTCCGGCTACCAGAGCCTTATCACCGGCGGCTTCTTTCGATGCAGCAACTAATTCATAATTGATTTCACGAATTCGTTCCTCTAACCCAAATTCTTTTAACTTAATTCGATTCGCTGTAAAAGTAGGCGCATAGAGAATTTTCGTTCCTGCCTCTACATATTCTCTTTGCAAACCAATCAATACTCCTTTATTTTCCAGAATCCATTTCTCCGGACATGCACCTGCCGGCATACCTCTTTTTACCAGATTTGAACCGGTTGCCCCATCCAAAAAAATAGGATTTTCTTTTATCAATGCTAAAAATTCCTGCTTATTCATTTGTTTCTGTTGTCTCCTCAACTGGCTCTGTTATTTCTTCACTTATATTCTCTTCACTTGCGTTTTCTTCCTTATTCAGATAACCTTCTCCAAAAATTCCATCCTCTTCCGTATATGTGACGCCTTCACCTTCCGGAATTTCTCCATGAAGAATTGTAACAATATATTGCAAACGAACATTAGCACGCTCATAATATTCTCTTGCAGCCTGTTCGGTATTGGCATCGAATGTTTCACCTTCATATGCTGCATGGAATAAAGAAACTGCCTGTGACATATTCTCACTGGCTTCATCTGCCAGACTCTCTACTGCGGAAAATTCTTCCGGTACATCCAACCCCGCCATCCATGCAATCTCAGCATCTAATTGATCCAGATAGCCAAGCAGCTGTGTCACATAATCTTCTTGATTTACATCAATCTCATTCATGTTATTATGATACTCTGAAATATGGTTAAAAAAAGTTGCCATATTTACCTGATATTCATCCATTGCTTCGTCTTCGCCACAGCCGGTAAGCATTAAGCCACATAGGAATAAAGCAAAGCATAATACTTTTATCTTTCTCACAATTTCTTCCTCCAAAGTATACTTATCTAAAAATGTATCATAAACTCCCTTTTTAATCAAGCAAGAGCCTGTATGATGAGTTCATAAAAAACCGGAACAAGTAATGCCGGCAGCATATTTCCTACTCTGACTTTTTTATCCCAGATTAAATTCACACCTACACCAAAAATAAGCGCTGACCCAACCAATGACAGACTTGCAATCATAGAATCTGTCATATAAGGCGCAATAAAAACGGCCAAAAGTGTAATGGAACCTTGATAAATTCCAAGTGCTACTGCTGAAAACATAACACCTATCCCCATTGTAGAAGCAAATACAATTGTAATAATAAAGTCCAATATCGATTTCGATAACAACATGCTGTAATCTCCGGTCAATCCATCCTGAATCGAACCCACAACCGCCATTGCTCCAATACAGACCACAAGTGATGCTGTTACAAATCCATCTACAAAACGATTATCATTCTTTGACTTTACTAACCCTTTTATCTTCTCCCCGACACGGTCTAATTTTGCTTCAATATCAATCAGCTCTCCGACAAACCCTCCAAGCACAAGAGAACAGATGAGCAACAATGTTCCCTGTGTCTGTATACCCTCTTCTGTTACCACCAGCATATTTTGTAAAGTACCACTGATACCAATAAAAAGAGTTGCAAGACCACATGCCTGCACCAATATATTTTGCAACTTTTCCTTCATGCCACCCTTAATTAAAATCCCAAGTGAACTTCCGGCTAAAATCGCTATGACATTGATAATCGTTCCAAGACCCTTCATGTATGTAACCACACTTTCCACGCAAAATAATAACGAAATCACTATCATTCGTTATATCACAAAAATAGCAAAAAAGCCACATCTTTCGATGTAGCTTTCTAATGCCTGTTATTTCCATATTTCTTGAAATTATATAATCTATAAACTTATTTGGTTCCAAAAATTCTATCTCCGGCATCACCAAGTCCAGGACAGATATAAGCATGCTCGTTCAAGCAACGGTCAAGATGTCCTACGTAAATCTGAATATCCGGATGTGCTTTCTGTAATTTCTCCAGGCCTTCCGGTGCTGCAATAATACACATAAACTTAATATTTTTGCCACCATGTTGTTTGATAAAATCGACAGCCGCAATGGCAGAACCGCCGGTTGCTAGCATCGGATCAACAACAACAATGGTTCTCTGATCAATTGGTTCAGGCAGTTTACAATAATATTCATGTGGTTCATGAGTTTCCGGATCACGGTACAAACCGATATGACCAACCTTTGCAGTCGGAACAAGTGCTAAAATACCATTTACCATACCAAGTCCTGCACGAAGAATCGGAACAACTGCTAATTTTTTACCTGCAATCTTAGGTGTCATACAGGTTTCAATCGGTGTTTTTACCTCAACATCTTCCAATGGCAAATCGCGTAACGCTTCATACCCCATTAACATAGCAATTTCTTCAATACAGTTACGAAATTCATTGGTTCCAGTTTTCTCATCTCGAATGTGTGAAATCTTATGCTGAATCAACGGATGATCCATAATAAATACATTTTCCATTTTGTACCTTCTTCCTTTTACGCTTTGTATTATATCTTTCATAAAATTTGTCCTTTTATGAAATACTATACTAAAATACTAATTATATTTTGAGCGTAAGTCAATACATTTCGTCCTTCAATTTTTGATAATAGAATTTTATAATTCCATCTGATATTTGTATTGCAAAATTTCTCTATAATTTTTATAATTGGTATAAAATGTTTTCATATGATAAAGGAGGAGAATTCGTATGAGTGAAAAAAACGAAGCAATTCGTGATGCCAAAACACTTGGCTTACCCAAAATGCTGTTACTTGGTTTACAGCATATGTTTGCCATGTTTGGCGCAACTGTCTTAGTTCCGATTCTTGTCAACAACTATTTTCACGGTGAAGGATTATCCATTCAGGTTACTCTCTTTTTTGCCGGTATCGGAACTTTATTTTTCCATGTATGTTCCAAAATGAAGGTACCTGCTTTCTTAGGATCATCTTTTGCATTTCTTGGTGGCTTTGCCACAGTTGCAGAATTAGATACCGGTATTTTTGCCAATATGACTTACGGTGAAAAATTGCCTTATGCATGTGGTGGTATTGTTGTTGCCGGTTTGCTTTATCTGGTACTTGCATTGATTATAAAACTGGTTGGTATCAATCGTGTTATGCGTTTCTTGCCTCCGGTTGTAACAGGCCCGATTATTATCTGTATCGGTTTAAGTCTTGCACCATCTGCAGTAAGTAATGCTTCTACCAACTGGTTTTTAGCCATTGTGGCACTTGCTGTCATTATCATCTTCAATATCTGGGGAAAAGGAATGTGGAAAATTATTCCGATTCTTATGGGTGTTGTTATTTCTTATGTAATTGCTATTATTATGAATGCACTTGGATTTACAAATCCGGATGGTAGTGCAATTCTTGATTTTACCAGCGTGGCAAGCTCTAGTATCGTAGGACTTCCACCATTCCAGCTTTGCAAATTCGATTTAACAGCAATCCTTGTTATGGCTCCTATTGCACTGGCAACTATGATGGAACATATCGGTGATATTTCTGCTATTTCTGCTACTGTTGGCACTAACTTTATTAAAGACCCCGGACTGCATCGTACCTTAATCGGAGATGGTCTTGCGACCTCTCTCTCTGCACTGTTTGGAGGTCCTGCAAATACTACTTATGGCGAAAATACGGGGGTATTAGAGCTTAGCCGTGTTTATGATCCGAAGGTAATTCGTCTTGCTGCTATTTATGCAGTTATCCTCAGTTTCATTCCAAAGATGTCTGCCATTATTGCATCTTTACCAGCTGCAATTATCGGCGGAATCAGCTTCATCCTGTATGGAATGATTTCTGCTATCGGTGTTCGAAATGTAGTAGAGAACAAAGTAGACTTTACTAAATCCAGAAATCTGATTATCGCTGCTGTTATTCTTGTATGTGGACTTGGTTTCTCAAACGGTTTAACCTTTACCATCGGAGGTACTTCCATTACATTAACAGCACTTGCAATCGCTGCTATCGCAGGTATCGTTTTAAATGCGATTCTGCCGGGCAACGATTATACATTTGGTGAAAATCCATCCGGCGATATTAACAGAGGTGTTTCCTTCAATCCTCAGCCGGAAAAAGAATCTAAGTAATTTCTGGATTCCAGCAATACACATAATAAAAAATAACCATAATAAAAATGCATCTCGAAATGTCAGTTGCTATATCTGACTTTCGAGATGCATTTTCTTTAGACCAGTTTTTTAGTATTTAAAGCTCTCATAGCATTTAAAACCGCAATTACCATAACTCCAACATCAGCAAAAATGGCTGCCCACATATTTGCAATACCAAGTGCTCCAAGAACTAAACATAAACCTTTTACTACAAGCGCGAATACAATGTTCTGATATACGATGCGCAGACACTTTCTGGAAATTCGAATTGCCAGCGCAAGTTTCGCCGGATCATCATCCATCAGAACAACATCAGCTGCTTCGATTGCTGCATCAGACCCCATTGCTCCCATTGCGATACCAATATCTGCTCTTGTCAAAACAGGTGCATCATTGATACCATCACCAACGAAAGCAAGTTTGCTTTTTGCATCTTTTTCTTCCAGAAATTTCTCTACTAAAGAAACTTTGTCTGCCGGAAGCAATTCACTGTGTATTTCATCCAGTCCAAGTTCCTTACCAACTGCCTCTGCTACATTTTTATTATCTCCGGTTAACATGATTGTCTTCTTCACACCATTTTGCTTCAGAGAGGCAATAGCATTCTTTGCATTTTTCTTCGTCACATCGGCAATCAAAATACTTCCAATAAATTCATTCTCCAATGCTGCATACACAATTGTTCCCGGTTCTTTACACTCTACAAAAGGAATCCGTAATTTCTGCATTAATTTCGCATTACCGACTGCAACTTCTCTGCCATCAATTTTAGCCGTTACTCCATGTCCTGCAATTTCCTCAATATCACTTACAAGTGTGGTATCCAGTTCTTTTTGGCATGCTTCCTTCAAGCTTTTACTAATTGGATGAGAAGAATAGCTTTCTGCCAAAGCAGCCATTGTTAATAAATACTCCTCTGCCGTTTCTTCCTGTTTTTTCCATACAGCAATTTTTTCCGTTTCAGGAAATACTTTATTTACTTTAAAAACGCCTTCTGTCAATGTACCAGTCTTATCAAAAACAACATAAGATGTTTCTGACAACGCTTCCAAATAGTTCGAACCTTTTACCAGAATACCACATTTTGAAGCACCGCCAATTCCACCAAAGAAACTCATTGGAATGGAAATAACAAGTGCACACGGACAACTGATAACAAGGAATGTTAAGGCACGGAATACCCAGTCAGACCATGCCGGTTCCATATTCAGAAACAACATTCTTACAAGCGGTGGCAAAACTGCAAGTGCTACTGCACCATAACAAACTGCCGGTGTATAAATCTTGGCAAATTTAGAAATAAAATTCTCAGAACGCGATTTCTTCATACTGGAATTTTCTACCAAGTCAAGAATCTTGCTGACCGTAGATTCTCCAAATGCTTTCGATGTCTGAATCTTCAAAAGACCGGACATGTTTACACAACCACTGATAATTTCATCTCCTACACCTACATCTCTTGGAACACTTTCTCCGGTAAGTGCACTTGTATTCAATGTAGAATTACCTTCGATTACTTTACCGTCAATCGGTACTTTTTCACCCGGCTGCACAATAATAATACTTCCTACCTCGACTTCATCCGGGTCAACCTGTTCCAACTTGCCATCTACCTCTATATTGGCATAATCCGGTCGGATATCCATAAGTGCCGAAATGTTCTTACGACTCTTTCCTACCGCATAGCTCTGGAACAACTCTCCAATCTGATAAAAAAGCATTACCGCAACACCTTCGGAATAGTCGCCCAGACAAATTGCTCCTACCGTTGCAACTGCCATCAAGAAGTTTTCGTCAAAAACCTCGCCATGTACAATGCCAAGCACAGCTTTTCGCAAAATATCATATCCGATAATGAAATACGGAATCATATAAAGTACAAATGACAGCCATCCTTCTATTGGCAGAAAAGCAAGAACTATCAACAAAACAAACGCTACAATAATACGGATTAGGACTTTTTTCTGCTTCTTTGTCATTTTTATATCCTACTTTCTTTTCTTTGATTTTTCTTTTGCTTACATTCTCAATTTCTAAAACTCAATTTCGCAATCCGGTTCTACTTTTTTGCAGGCTTTCAAAACACTTTTCATAACAGCCTTCTCATCTGCACCCTCTGCAAATTCTACTTTCATTTTCTGAGTCATAAAGCTTACGGTTGCGTTTGCAACACCTTCTGTATTTTTTGCTGCTTCTTCCATTTTAGCTGCACAATTCGCACAATCTACTTCAATTTTATAAGTTTTGTTCATGATTTTTCTCTCCTTTTTTTCATTTCAGCGCACGCTTTTCACACTATTCTTCTACATGTTCCATTCCCATGCTGATAATCTCTCTGACATGTTCATCATCCAGCGAATAAAATACCGATTTTCCTTCTCGTCTGAATTTTACTAATTTAGATGTTTTCAATATCCGAAGCTGGTGACTTACCGATGACTGGCTCAAATTCAACAATCTTGCAATATCATATACACACAATTCTGTTTCAAATAAGGAATATAATATTTTAATTCTTGTAGAATCACCAAACACTTTGAAAAGCTCTGCTAAATCATATAAAATTTCATCTGCAGGCTGTTGTTCTAAAACCTTCTTTACGACATCTTCTCTAGCCGCCAGAAATTCACCTTCCGGAATATCTAACTGTTTTTCTTCCTTGTTTGCCATGTATTTCCTCCCTCCATACTCAACCTATGTTACTTATTACTTTTCTTACATTTCGTTATATGATGTTTTTGTTTTTATCATATGTTCATCTGTTCATATGTATATTATTCTATTTTTTAATAAATGTCAATAGTACAATATAATTTTTATAAAAGGTCTTTCCCATCAACAAAAAAAGATGCGCCTTTTAGACACATCTTCTTATATGAAATCATTATTTACCTCATTATTCACTTTTTACATACATCCTAAAGTCACAGCAATCGCCACCGGTTCCAAGTGTCTTCGTTCTTCCCCATAATAATTTCGGATGCATATTACCATATGTTATATCATCTGATTTGCAGAAAAATTGTGCTATTTCCATGCAATCATATTTTCTGCAGGTTTCTACATATGGACATACTATCATATCTCTTGCAAAACCCTTCTGACCATCCATTTCCGGTACTGCTTTGCTCTCAAAGCCTGCCGCTGCACCAAATAATTTATCAAGCATTATATCAAAAAGTTTTGGCATGACCTTGTATAATCCAGGAAACTTCATAATCTTCGGAATCATTTTTCCAATCTTTTCTATTTTGAGCAGTGCCCAGTCTCCATAAATGGACAATGCTTTCTCCTTACTGCCTTCCTTTTCCAGCAAAACTTCATAAAAAGCGATACAGGGAAGAATTTGTTCCAAATGCGTTTTCAACGCCTTGCTTGCATGTTGATTATCTTCTATCAGTTCCGCTGTACGAATATAAACCTTTTCCAACTCATTTCCCATACCACGCTTGCAAAATTCATCCTTCAAACTGCTTGGCATCATTTCTTTTTTAATATATTTTTTTGCTAATTTGATTGAATTATTTTCCATCTGTTTGCTCCTACATCCGAAAACCAGCCTCTACCATAATCTCCTGCTCTCTGAAAAGACTGGCTACAATCTGTTCATACTCACAGATACGCTCCGTTTTTCGGATTTTCTTACAATATTTATCGGATTCTGTAAAGATACAGCTTAAATAAGTCCATAACTCTTTCATTTTGAATAGAACATTTTTATCGCCGGAAATTACCTTACTATAATCCTGTAAAATCTGATTATGAAACGCATACAGACGTTGTTTCACATTTTCAGGATATTCTTCCAATAGCATCGGATTAGCAATCACACCACGTCCAAGCATAATAGCAGACATTTTCACAGGTGAATCTGCAAAACGCTCTTTTATTTTCTGTGCATCTTCTTTTGTAAAAATATCACCATTATAGCAGAGCGGATTTTTGCTATTTGCAAGTGCCATCTCAAACACATCAAGATTAGGTTTGTTTTTATAATAATCCTCCCGTACACGTGGGTGAATAATCAGTTCTTTTATCGGATATTTGTTGTAAATAGCAAGCAACTGTTCAAATTCTTCCGGGTTTTTCATACCAATGCGCGTTTTGATGGATATTTCTGTTACTGCCTTTTCGAAAACCTGCTCCAGAAAAGCATCCAGTTCCTGTGGTACCGACAAAAATCCTGCTCCTTTTTTACGGGATGCAACGGTTCCGGAAGGACATCCAAGATTTAAATTAATCTCCTGATATCCCATTGCAGCTAAATCTTTTGCCGTCCGAATAAAATCCTCTGCATTGTTGGTCAGAAGCTGTGGCACCACAAGCATACCCTCATTATGCTCCGGTAAAATATCATTTAATTCCCTTGCATTAAAACTTCTTTTGGTATGGGTTTCAATAAAGGGCGTAAAATATTTGTCCATCGGTGCAAAATACCGGTGATATGCATTGCGATAAATATATCCTGTAATTCCTTCTAACGGCGCGAGGTAATACTGACTCATATTAGCCTCTGACCTGTCCGTTTCCGACAATCGTATATTTATAAGTTGTCAACTCTTTTAAGCCCATCGGACCTCTGGCATGAAGTTTCTGAGTGCTGATACCGATTTCTGCACCAAAACCAAATTCAAAACCATCCGTAAATCTGGTAGAAGCATTTACATATACGCAGGCAGAATCGATTCCCTGCAAAAACATCTGCGCATGTTCCTTATTCTCTGTAATAATGGCATCCGAATGTTTGGTGGTATAACGGTTAATGTGAGCAATCGCTTCTTCCACAGAAGCAACCGTTTTCATGGAAATAATATAATCCAGATATTCGGTTCCAAAATCTTCTTCGGTTGCCGCTTTACAATCCGGTAATACTTCTCTTACTTTTTCATCAGCACGCATTTCTACGTTCTTCTCACGAAGCGCTGCACCTAATGCCGGCAATACTTTGTCTGCAATCTTTTCATGAATAACAAGTGACTCACAAGCATTGCATACACCTATACGCTGTGTTTTCGCATTAATAATAATCGGAATTGCCTTCTCAATATCTGCATCTTCATCAATGAAAATATGGCAGTTTCCGGTTCCGGTTTCAATAACCGGAATCGTACTGTTTTCAACTACGGCACGAATAAGTCCTGCACCGCCTCTTGGAATCAGCACATCTACATACTGATTCAATTTCATAAATTCGTTTGTTATCTGTCTGTCTGTATTTTCAATCAACTGGATAGCATCTGCCGGAATGCCTTCCTGTTCCAATGTTTCACGAATAATATTAGAAATGGCAACATTAGAATGAATAGCATCCTTGCCACCTTTTAAAATGACAACATTACCTGTTTTAAAACATAATCCGAATGCATCTGCTGTTACGTTTGGTCTGGATTCATAAATAATACCTATAACTCCCATTGGCACACGCACTTTGGAAATATGCAAGCCATTTGGTCTGTCAAACTGTTCCAATACTTCGCCAAGTGGGTCCTGCAACCGTGTAATCTGTACCAAACCTTCTGCCATTCCGGCAATACGTTCGTCATTTAATCTCAAACGATCCAGCATACCCGGATGCATACCGTTTGCTTCGCCGATTTCCAAATCTTTGGCATTTGCATCAATCATTTCCTGCTTTCTTGCAAGAAATGCATCGGCTACTGCCTGTAATGCTTTATCTTTTTTCTCCGTAGACAATGTCTGTAATACAAACTTTGCTGCGCATGCTTTCTGTCCGATTTCTTCCAAATAGCTCATATGATTTCCTCACTTTCGATTCTTCTTATCTCACTCTTCATACATCTGTTCTTCTGTCACAATCATTTCCGGTCGGATATCGTGTTCTTCTGCCGGTACTTCCTCTAGCATCTGACAAGCAAATGCAAGTGCAATCGTACAAATATCACAAAACTCTGCCTGCTTCGATACCTGTACTTTTTCATTCACTTCTGCCATTCTATTCAGATACCGGTCATAAAAACCTTTCCCGTAACCGATGCGGTGTCTTTCCTTGTCAAATACCGCACCCGGCATCAGCATTAAAATCTGTCGCATTCTATCCGCCTGGTTTTTTATGTTTGAAACATCCGTGCCTACTATCGCCATATTTTCCGGCTTATATTTTCGTCCCGGCTCCGGTATGGGTTCCCGAATGCCCTTATAGCCTTCCCTAAGCTCATTTAAGCCCATAATCCGGTAAAAATCCATCTCCTCACCCTGCACAGTCGGGCAATAGACTTTTTTGCCTTCTGCAAGTGCTCTCTCAATGAGTGGTGTCGTAATGACTTCGCTCTGATAGTCCACATAAGCCAGTATCGCATCTGCCTTTTGATAAATAGGCATCTGATACAGTTTCTGTCTGATTGCTTCGCTTTTTTCTTCACGTTCTTCCTGTGGCATCTCGTTTCGGATTTTTAATATCTGTTTTCTCACAAGCTTTTTCTTTTCTGAAAAACTTAATTGGTTATCCAAATCAATCATATCTTTTTTAATGCGTTCCTTTTTTACCGAACTTCTCGCCCAAATCCGTTACAGAACCATCCTTTTCCACGATAGAAATGTTGTTAAGTTGCCCTCTCAAATTCGCTCTGACATTCGCGATATAGGCACTTCGCAGTTCTGCCTGTTCTTTCTTTTCTTCTTCTGTCAGCCCTTCCGCCTGTGATTTATGATATAGGGCATTGATACGCTGTACCATTTCTTCTACGGTACCTTTGTTCGTTTCCTCTCCCATGCTTTAAATCCTTTCTATTATCATATCTTACTTATGACATATCTTCTATTCAAACCTCTGATTGTATACCTATTTATGCATCTGCTGTACATATAATGGCAAGTCAAAGTTTTCATCCTTGTGTGCCAGAAACAGTGTTCCAATATTTCTGCCGTCCAGAATACGATGAATGACTTTAATATCTTTGCTGTTAGCAATAATCATATCGACACCGGTACTATTGGCAATCTTAGCTGCCTGCAATTTAGTATTCATACCACCGGTTCCAACATTGCTTCCGGTAGAGCCTTTTCCCATCTCCATCAGTTCATCCGTCAATTCTTCTACCACTTCAATGAATTTTGCATCCGGATTCTTATGTGGGTCATCCGTATAAAGTCCATCAATATCAGATAACAGAATCAACATATCTGCCCCTACCAAAGAAGCTACAATAGCAGAAAGTGTATCATTGTCACCGATTTCAATTTCGTATGTAGCAACCGTATCGTTCTCGTTTACGATTGGAATGACACCCAGTTTGAAAAGCTCTGCAAAAGTATTCTGCGCATTGTAACGATTCAGATTATCCACAATGGTATTTTTGGTCATCAGAATCTGTGCTGCTACCTGGTTATATTCTGCAAAAATTTTCTGATAAGTCATCATCAGTCTTGCCTGTCCTACTGCCGCACAAGCCTGCTTTACCGCAATCGGGTTATCTTTTTCAGTACCTTTTAAATGCACTGCTTTTTTTCCTACTGCAATTGCACCGGAAGTTACCAATACTACATCTTTTCCCTGATTACGCAAATCACACAATTCTCTTACAAGCACATCTAACTTCGTATAATCCAAATCTCCTGTTTCTGCATGCTGTAAGGAAGAAGAACCTATTTTAATTACGATTCTCTTTTTATCTTTAATCATTTCTCTAAGGTCTGCCATTTTTATTTTATCCTTTCATACCTGTCTTATGTCTGTTCGCATTGCCTGAATCAAAAACTCTTTAACTTACAGGTTGATATATCCCTGCAATCTTCTCCGCAATTAACATACCATCCATTGCTGCAGAGGTAATACCGCCTGCATAACCTGCGCCTTCGCCACACGGAAAAAGACCTTGAATTTGCGCCTGTCCGCTCTCATCTCTATGAATACGCACCGGCGAAGAAGTTCTGCTTTCAATGCCCGAAACAAATGCTCCGCTGTCATCAAAACCGGGCAATACTCTGCCAAATTGCTCCATACCCTCTACAAAAGACTCCTGTAATGCTTCCGGTAAAATTTCATGTACCGGTGCCTGTCTATAAGAGCCTTTAATAGCGGGGGCAAATGATGGATATTTTTGTATGATCTCAGAGGGTCGCGCTGCATCCCCCGTTACTGCTGTCTGGAATTCTCCATAGGTTTCCACCGGCACACTACCCTGTCCGATAGCATAAGCTTTTTCTTCCAGTTTACGCTGAAAAGCAATCCCAGATAATGGATGACTGCTTCCAAAATCTTCGGGCGTTACCGTAACAATAATGGCGCTATTGCTGTTTTCTCCGTTTCTTCCACTGTAACTCATACCATTAACGGCAAGTCTGTTTTCTTCCGAAGAAGCATTTACCACATACCCACCGGGACACATACAGAAGGAATAAACGCCCCTGCCATTTTCCGTCTGGGCAGTCACTTTATAACTTGCAGTAGGAAGATACTGGCTTTCTTCCATACCATACTGTATCTGATTCATCATTTTACGTGGGTGCTCTACACGAAGTCCAACTGCAAAAGATTTTGCTTCCATAGGAATATTGCGCTCATATAACATCTGGAACGTGTCTCTGGCACTATGACCGATAGCAAGCACAACAACATCTGTTTCCAATTGCTCCGTATCATTAATCACAAGCCCTTTTATCCGACTTTCATTCTGATTCTGTTCCATGAGCAAATCGGTTACTTTGCTTTCAAATCGCACCTCACCGCCCCACGCAATAATCTGCTCACGCATACAACGTACCACATGCAAAAGGACGTCTGTCCCGATGTGGGGTTTGGCTTCATACAAAATTTCTTCGGGAGCTCCCGCTTCTACGAAAATACGAAGCACTTCTTTGTTTCTGCCAAATTTATCTTTCACTAAAGTATTTAATTTCCCATCGGAAAAAGTACCTGCGCCACCTTCTCCAAACTGTACGTTGGAATCGGTATCAAGCACGCCCGTTTCCCAGAACTTCTCTACATCCTTCTGTCTGCTTTCCACATCCTTACCACGTTCTAACAGAACCGGACGATAGCCATGCCTTGCAAGTAAATAGCCGCAAAATAACCCCGCCGGACCGGTTCCGATAATAACGGGTCTCTTTACAAGCGGCAAATTACCATTCTTAGGAAACACATATTTTTTTTCTTCTGCCTTCTGCACCTGATTTCCTTTGGCACGCTTTAAAACCTGTTCTTCTTTTTTCACTGCTATATCAAGTACATAAGTGAAAAAGATTTCCGGTTTCTTTCTGGCATCAATGGATTTTTTTACAATCTGCCAGGACAGAATATCGGCTTTTCCTATATGTAAAATTTTCGCTGCCTTACTTATCAATTCGTCTTCCGAATGGATAAGCGGCATTTTTATCTGATTTACTCTTATCATAATCTTCTTATCATAATCTTCTTATCATAATCTTCTTATCA
>JAGAPK010000065.1 GCA_017623295.1 Lachnospiraceae bacterium
AGGACTGAAAATCCTCGTGTCACTGGTTCGATTCCGGTTCTGGGCATTATAAAAAATATTTTCTCTGCGGGTGTAGTTCAATGGTAGAACACCAGCCTTCCAAGCTGGATACGTGGGTTCGATTCCCATCACCCGCTTTTTTGTTGTTCAAAAATACCGGATGATTGAGATCGTGAGAAGACACAAAAGGAGGTATACTATGGTTCCGTCTTTAGCAAGACAGGCTGTTATTATTAAATCGGGAAACAATACAAGCGTTTTAACGGGAAATTATGAGTTGGCCTATGCATTAGGATTTATCGTGAATCAGACAGGAATTCTTTTTCCGGGTGACTATACCAACTTATCGGATTTACAGGAAAAGGTGATAAAAGAAACAGAAGGCCAAAAGATAGAAGACGAAAAATTAGAGCATCTTTTTAGAATGGTCAGGCTTTATAATCCGACAGATGAGTTTGATGAGCAGATGGGGGAACTTATCAATATGGGATTGGGAGAGAAATATCCTTGGGATATTCATCGTGCATGATTAAATAAATTAAAAAGATATCAATTGATTTTTTTGTGGAAAGCAATACGAAAAGATGATATAATAAAGCATTATAGTAGGTAGCAATATTGTTTTGTAAGAGAAGAATAAGGGGTTATTCTATGACAGAATCATATATGAAGAAAGTATCGGGTTATCTATTTGGTGCATATTGTTTTTATTTGCTCTATATTATGTTCTTTGTTCTGTATCTTGGATATGATAAGAGCTGGTTGGTTGTACCAATAGTGAGTCTTTTGATAGGCATTTATAGTCTTTTATTAAAGCGTGATAATTATCATTTCCAAGCGTATGTTATAACTATTTTTGCATGCGTTAATATTACGTTGTATGCGATTATGACGAATGAATTTACTGAAGTATTTACCGTGCTTTGTGCGGCAGCATGTATGATTTCTTTTTATCATATGCCTAAGATGAATTACATACTAGTTGGTTATACTACGTTATTCGTTTTGTATGAATTGATTTTCCAAGGGGAATGGCAGGCATTTTTGGAAACGGAATCTTCCATTGTTATCGTAGTGCGTATTTTTAGTGCATATGTTTTGCAGGGGCTATTGATTTTCCTGATTTTCTATCAGAAGAAGATGCAGAGCCAGTTGGAAGAGAAAAACTGTCAATTAGAAATTGCCAATAAAGCAAAGAGTGATTTCCTTGCTAATATGAGTCATGAAATCAGAACACCAATGAATGCAATTTGCGGTATGGTAGAATTGGTGCTTCGAAATAAAGAGATTCCTGAGAAAGAAAGAGATTATTTATATGATATTCAGTCGGCAGGAAAAGACTTGCTTGCGATTATCAATGACCTCTTGGATTTCTCCAGAATTGATTCCGGAGAATTTAAGATTGTAGAAGAACCTTATGAAATGACATCAATCGTGCATGATGTAACGAATATCGTACAAGTAATGATTGGTGAAAAAAGAGTTGATTTATGCGTAGAATTAAATCCTCAGCTTCCGGCGAAGTTAAAAGGCGATGGTGTGCGCATTAAGCAGATTATCATGAATCTGTTAGGGAATGCGGTTAAGTACACAGAAGAAGGAAGAATTCTTCTGAAAATAGAGTATGAGCTGGCAGAAGGTGTGAAACTGGAAGCCGGACAGAAGCTGAAGCTGATTGTAAGCGTAGAAGATACCGGTATTGGTATTCCGGAAGATAAGCGGGAGACTATGTTCAATGAATTTACACAGGCAGATAGCCGTAGAAGCCGGGCGTTTGGTGGTATTGGACTGGGACTTGCGATTTCAAAACAGCTGGTTGAACTGATGCATGGTACTTTAGAGGTAGAAAGTGAAGTTGGTAAAGGCTCTACATTTACTTTTTCATTAGAACAGGAAATAATAGATGAGAAGCCTTGCGTTGGTACACAGAAGTATGCTGACCAGCAGGCAGCACTTCGCAAGGATAATCTTGAGAAGAGCAAAACAAAGAAATCAGACGTAACATCTTTTGAAGCACCGGATGTTAAGATTCTGATTGTAGACGATAATCGTGTAAACCAGAAAGTGGCAGAAGGACTCCTCAGACCTTATCATATGCAGATTGACACCGCATCTTCCGGTGCACAGGCAATTGAAATGATTAAGAGTAAAGAATATGATTTGATTCTTATGGACTACATGATGCCGGAGATGGATGGTCTGGATGCTACCAGAATTATTCGTGCAATGGATGAGGAATATTATAAACAGTTGCCTATCGTTGCGCTTTCTGCAAATGCCATTAATGGTGTGGCAGAAATGTTTATTGAAGGCGGTATGAATGATTTCGTAGCGAAGCCAATTGAAATGAAGATTATGGATGCCAAGTTGAAAAAATGGCTGCCGGAAAATAAAGTGTTGTCAAATGCTAAGTTAGTATATACCAGATAAAATAGAGGAAGCGACATGGAAAAGGCTTATAAACTGGAATTCGCAGGAGAACAGACAGGAAGCTTGTATGTGAACTGCTGCGGTTTATCCAAAACAGAACCTTTGCATAGTTTTGGTCCGGCGTTAAAACCTCATTATCTGATTCATTATGTTTTAAGCGGAAAAGGTAAGTTTTCAATCGGAGGAAAAGAGTATCCTTTAGAAGAAGGATATGGCTTTTTGATAACTCCGGATGAGCTTGCCTTTTATCAATCAGATGAAAAAGAACCCTGGACCTATGTATGGGTTGGCTTTAGTGGTACGTTAGCAGCAGAATATATCAGTAATATGGGGTTGTCGGTAAGACAGCCTGTTTTTCGATGTGATAAATCAGAAGAATTATACCGGATTGTGAAAGATATGATGGAGCATAATACCTTCGGGATGTCGAATGATTTGCGCCGGAATGGCCAGCTTGGAATTTTTCTGTCTGTTATAGCAGAGAGTTCCGCAGTAACAGAGAAGAATGAAATAGATCGTGCGAATACTTATGTCAGAAAAGCAGTTGCTTTTATTCAGAGCAACTATTGTAACCCGATTAAAGTAACGGATGTAGCAGATTATGTCTGTATCAATAGAAGTTACTTATATACATTATTCCAAAATTCTATGGGAATGTCTCCGCAACAATTCCTTACAACCTTTCGAATTACCAAAGCAACGGAATTATTGCAGTTGACTTCTTTGCCGATAGAAAGTATTGCTCTTTCCTGTGGTTATAGTGATCCGCTTGTATTTACCAAAGCATTTCGTCAGATGAAAAAGATGTCTCCTACAAGCTATCGCAAGGAAATGCAGAAGGGTGAAGGCAGAAGAAACAAAGAACATTTGCAGCAGGTAGAAGATTTTATTAATCAGATAAATAAGCTGCATGAGTAAGGAAATGTACGGCAGCCTGACATTTTTAACATTTCGACAGGTATATATAACAAAGAGATATTTTATTTTTTTGAAAAATTTAATATGATAAGTTCAGAAACAAGAGAAGGACAACCGAGTGCGCACAATTTTGATGCGCACATTTTTTCCAAAAAAATAACACAACAATATGATAGGTATTTGAAAGAAAAGGAGATTGGGGTATGAAAGAAACAGTTTTAAAGAAATTCGAAGAAATTTTTGGGGACAGAAAAGATGTTAACGTGTATTTTGCACCGGGACGTGTAAACATGATTGGTGAGCATACTGACTACAATGGCGGTCACGTTTTTCCATGTGCATTAACAATCGGTACTTATGCAGCCGTAAGAAAAAGAGAAGATGATAAACTTCGTTTTTATTCCATGAACTTTGAAAAATTGGGTGTAATCGAATCTAGTATCGTAGATATCAAACCGGAAGAAGAAGCTGACTGGACGAATTATCCAAAGGGAGTTATGTGGGCTTTCGAGAAGAGAGGTTTCAAAATGACAAGTGGTCTGGATGTTGTATTATATGGTAACATTCCAAACGGTTCCGGACTTTCTTCCTCTGCCTCTTTGGAAGTTTTGACAGGCTATTATTTAAGAGATTTATTTGGTTTTGATGTAACAAATATTGACCTTGCATTAATCGGACAGTATTCCGAGAATAATTTCAATGGTATGAATTGTGGTATCATGGATCAGTTTGCTTCCGCAATGGGTAAAAAAGACAATGCGATTTTCTTAAATACAGCAGACTTATCTTACGAATATGCACCACTCGTATTAGATGGAGCCAAAATCATTGTTACAAACAGTAACGTAAAACATAAATTAGTAGATTCCGAGTACAACGTAAGAAGAAGTGAATGTGAAAAAGCTTTGGAAGAATTACAGACAGTTATCGGAATTAATGGACTTGGTGATTTGTCTGAGGAGCAGTTTGAAACGTACAAATCTGCAATTAAAGATGAGGTAAGAGTACGCAGAGCAAAACATGCTGTTTATGAGAATCAAAGAACAATTCGCGCCGTAGAAGCATTGAAAAATAATGACGTTGCTTTATTTGGTGAATTAATGAACGCATCTCATGTATCCCTCCGTGATGATTATCAGGTTTCCTGTGAGGAAATTGATGTCCTTGTAGAAGAAGCATGGAAGATTCCGGGTGTAATCGGTTCCCGTATTACCGGAGGCGGTTTCGGTGGATGTACTGTCAGCATTGTAAAAGACGAAGCAGTAGAGGAGTTCAAAGAAAAAGTCGGAGCAGCGTATATAGAACGTGTTGGTAAAACAGCAGATTTCTATGTAGTAGAAATCGGTGATGGTCCGAGTAAATTATAATCGAATAAGATTGTCAGAGAAATTTTTTCATCGAAAAAAGGAGAAGAACGATGATTCAGACAAATATTAAAAAATTAGTGCAGTACGGCTTACAGACCGGATTGATTGAAGAAGCAGATAAAATTTACACAACAAACAGATTGCTTGAGTTGTTTCAGTTGGATGAACTGGAAGATTGCGATGAAGCAGTTTCCATGACAGTGGATGAACTGGAAAATGTTCTTTCTGAAATGATGGACTATGCTTATGAAAAAGGTATCATGACAGAAAACAGCATCGTATATCGTGATTTATTTGATACTAAGATTATGAGTATGCTTGTGCCAAGACCGAATGAAGTAATCAGAACTTTCTATGAGAAATATGAAGTAAGTCCGAAGGAAGCTACCGACTATTTCTATAAATTAAGCCAGGATACAGACTATATCAGAAGATATCGTATTAAGAAAGACCAGAAATGGATTTCTACAACAAAATACGGTGATTTGGATATTACCATTAACTTGTCCAAACCGGAGAAAGATCCGAAAGCTATTGCTGCAGCAAAGAATGCAAAACAGAGTGGTTATCCGAAATGTCTGCTTTGTATAGAAAATGAAGGATATGCAGGAAGAGTAAACCATCCGGCAAGACAGAATCACAGGATTATTCCGGTGACAATCAATAACAGCCAGTGGGGATTCCAGTATTCTCCATATGTATATTACAATGAACATTGTATCGTGTTCAACTCCAAGCATATTCCGATGAAGATTGAACATGATACCTTCTGTAAATTATTTGATTTTGTAAAACAGTTCCCACACTACTTCGTAGGTTCCAATGCGGATTTACCGATTGTAGGCGGTTCTATTTTAAGCCATGACCATTTCCAGGGCGGAAATTATGAGTTCGCTATGGCAAAGGCACCGGTAGAGAGAACTTTTACAGTAAAAGGGTTTGAAGATATAGAAGCAGGAATTGTAAACTGGCCAATGTCGGTTATTCGTATTTCTGCAACTGATACAGAGAGATTGATTGCTTTAGCAGATGTGATTTTAGCAGCATGGAGAGGCTACACAGACGAAGCGGCATTCATTTTGGCAGAAACAGACGGAGAACCTCACAATACAATTACTCCAATTGCCAGAAAACGTGGTGATAAATATGAACTGGATCTGGTACTTCGTAATAATATTACAACGAAAGAGCATCCTCTTGGGGTATATCATCCACATGCAGAATTGCATCATATTAAGAAAGAAAACATTGGTTTGATTGAAGTTATGGGTCTTGCGGTATTGCCAGCCAGATTGAAAGGCGAAATGGAGCAGCTCGCACAGGCAATTCTGGATGGAGCGGATATTCGGAAAGATGAAGTATTGGAGAAACACGCTGACTGGGTAGATGCTTTCCTGCCAAATTACAGTGATGTAAACAAAGATACTATTATGGATATTCTTCATAAAGAAATTGGAGATGTTTTCATGAAAGTATTGGAAGATGCCGGCGTTTATAAGAGAACGCAGGAAGGTATGGCAGCATTTGACAGATTTGTTGCTTCCCTGAATCAGTAATACGATAATAAATAATTGTTTCTTTTTCAAATACCATATATAGAACGAAATGTGGAGGAACCGAATCGGTCCTCCACATTTTTTTAGACACGCAGAATGTCTGCGGGAAACAGATAGAAAATATCTGTAGACATGCATAGCCAGATATGCCGGATATTATATTTCATCAGAAATACCAAGCATGCTGCAAAGAAATGTATAGCAATCTCCCTGTTGTTTATTATTCATTTTCTGGTATAAGGATATGAGCCGTTGATATTTTTTCAGATTATGCATGTTATCTGCAAGCAGAGAATCAGCATTTATGCGCTCGTCGGAAAGATAGAGAATGTAGTCAGTAGAAACATGGAAAAAACGTGATAAGTCGATTAAGAGCATGGCATCCGGGGTACTGGTGCCGTTTTCAATTTTGCTGAGCGTGGTTTGGTTTGCACCAAGATACTCAGCTAAAACTTTTTGTGTTAACTTTTTTTCCAATCGTAATTCCTTAATTCTTGTTCTCATTTGTTGTATCCTTTCTTCTATTGTATGCTATTTTTTGGCGAAAAGTATTCCAATTTTTAATAGAAATATTCTGAGAGGAATCTTTATTCGCTATTGCATACGAGCGTATGATGAAGGATGTAAAAAATGCAGAAAAATCGGTAAAAATTGTACTTGACAAGAAAATACAACGGAATATTTTAAAAAATGAGAAACAAAAAAAGAATGTCGCAAGAAATAGGAAAAGTTTGTGTATGTGGTAAGTTCATGGAAATCTGTTATAATGGACAGAGAAATATAAGGAAAAGTTGAAGATAAACATATAGAGGAATCACTGAAATGAAAATTCTTTTAACTGCAATCAATGCAAAATATATACATTCCAATCCGGCGGTGTATAGCCTGAGAGCGTATGCGCTGGATGCGGCGAAAGGTTGTTGGCTACCGGAAATAGAACTTGCGGAATATACCATTAACAATCGTCGTGAAGAAATTCTTGCAGATATTTATAAGAAGAAACCGGATGTAATTGCATTTTCATGCTATATCTGGAATTGGAGTATGGTAAGCAGTCTTCTTGCAGAGTTACCAAAGGTATTACCGGAAACAGAGATATGGCTTGGCGGGCCGGAGGTTTCCTATAATCCCGATGAACTTTTGCAGAAATATCCTATGGTAAAAGGCATTATGATAGGCGAAGGGGAAGAAACTTTTTATGAGCTTACGCAGTATTATGGAAATTCCGGAATAAAGCTGGATGAAATTAATGGCATTGTGTTTCGGAGACAAGAAGCTATTGTGCAAACCGATCCACGTGAATTGACGGATATTTCCAAGTTGCCTTTTTTATATGAAGATTTGGAGCAGTTTGAAAATAAAATTATTTATTATGAAAGCAGTAGAGGTTGCCCGTATCGTTGCAGTTATTGTCTTTCTTCTATTGATAAGAAGGTGCGGTTGCGTGATATTGAGATTGTAAAAAGAGAATTGCAATTTTTCCTGGATAACAAAGTAAAACAGGTGAAGTTTGTAGACAGAACTTTTAATTGCAATCATGAGCATGCAAAGGCAATCTGGCAGTATTTGCTGGAACATGACAACGGCACTACTAATTTTCATTTTGAAATTGAAGCGGATATTATTTCGGAAGAAGAGCTGGAGATTCTTGCAAAAATGCGACCGGGGCTGGCACAGATGGAAATCGGAGTACAGACTGTGAATCCTATGACTTTACAGGAGATTAGACGAACTACCAACACAGAGAAATTGCGAAAGGTAGTAGAGCGGATTCGTGCAGGACATAATATTCATGTACATCTTGATTTGATTGCCGGACTTCCATATGAAGATTATGATAGCTTTATTCATTCTTTTAATGAAGTTTATAATATGAAACCGGAGCAATTGCAGTTAGGATTTTTGAAAATTCTGAAAGGTGCTTATATGCAGGAAAAGGTGGCAGATTATGAGATGCAATATCTTGATACACCGCCATATGAAGTGCTTTCTACCAAGTGGCTTCCGTATGATAAGGTGCTGCTTTTGAAACAAGTGGAAGAAATGGTAGAGCTGTATTATAACAGCAATCAGTTTACTTATACATTGCCGATTTTACAGACCGTTTTTCCGGATGCGTTTGCGATGTATCGTAGTCTGGCCGATTTTTATCAGGAAAAAGGCTACTTTCTTGCTTCACCTGCAAGAAGCTACCGTTATCAGGTGCTTTTAGATTTTGCTATGAGTACCGAATTGTCAAATAAGGAGGAGCCAGATAAAGGAAGGTCAGACAAAGAAGATTTGATTCGACAGGCTTTGACTTTTGATTTATATTTGCGCGAGAATGCCAAAAGCAGACCGGGGTTTGCAAGGGATTTATCAATTTATAAAGAACCGATAAGAGCGTTTTATGAAAAGGAAGCAGAAGAATTTTGCTATCTGACAGAGTACAAAAATTATGATAGCAGACAGATGAGTAAAATGACTCATATGGAAATTTTCGATTATCCGGTCTGGGAAGATGATATTTCCAAGAAAATGCAAAAGCGGGACAAACCATGTATGGTATTATTTGATTATCTATGCAGGGATGCATTGACTTATGAAGCAAGATATATTGTAGTGGATGGAGAGTTTCTATGACAAAACATACAAAAGCGATTTTGGATTTACTGGATGAACATTATGGAACAGAATATGTTTGTTATCTGAATCACGAGAATGCATGGCAGCTTTTAATTGCGACCATGTTAAGTGCGCAGTGTACCGATGCCAGAGTCAATATTGTGACGAAGGATTTGTTTCAGAAGTATACAAGTATTGATGATTTTGCGAATGCTGACTTAAAAGAACTGGAGAAGGATATTCATTCGACTGGTTTTTACCATAATAAAGCGAAAAATATTATTGCATGTTGTCAGGATTTACGGGATAAATTCGGCGGAGAAGTGCCAAGTTCCATTGAGGAACTCACTTCTTTGGCGGGCGTTGGAAGGAAAACAGCCAACGTCATACGTGGCAATATTTTTCATGAGCCAAGTGTGGTGGTAGATACCCATGTAAAAAGGATTTCCAAGAAATTAGGACTGACTAAAGAAGATGATCCGGTGAAAGTGGAACAGGAATTAATGAAAGTTTTGCCAAAAGATCATTGGATTTTATGGAACATTCAGATTATTACGCATGGACGGCAGATTTGCAAAGCACCGACACCGAAATGTGAAGAGTGCTTTTTACAGGAGCAGTGCGCAGATTATAAGAAGCGCAGTAAAAAAGAGGAAGAATATGGAGCGAATTAATTCCTATGTATGTCTGGATTTGGAAACAACCGGTCTGGACCCGAAGAAAAACAAAATTATAGAAATCGGTGCGATTAAGGTTTCCAATGGAAAAATCGTAGAACAGCTGGAAACTTTTGTTAACCCGGGTGTGAAGCTGGAAGAGAGGATTGTGGAGCTAACCGGAATTAAGGATGAACAGCTTGCAAATGCACCGGAAATCGGAGAAGTGCTTCCCAAACTGCTTAGCTTTGTCGGAGAGGATATTTTACTTGGGCATAGTATTTTGTTTGATTATTCCTTTGTAAAAAAGGCGGCGGTGAATCAGAAGCTTTCTTTTGAAAAAAAGGGAATTGATACATTAAAAATAGCCCGAAAATTTTTACCGGATTTGGAGAGCAGAAGTCTGGGATTTTTGTGTAACCACTTCGGAATTGAGCATAGTGCGCATAGAGCGCTCGCAGATGCAAAAGCAACCGCTATGCTGTACGATAAATTAACAGAGCTGTTTTATGAAGGAAATGAAAAAGATTTTCAGCCTGTTCCTTTGCTGTATCAGGCAAAAAGAGAAACGCCGATTACGATACCGCAAAAAGAACAGTTATATAAATTGATAGACAAGCATAAACTAAAAGTAGAGTATGAAGTGGAAAAGCTTACCCGTAACGAAGCAAGCCGGATTATTTCTCAGCTTCTTGTAGAATACGGACGATAGTATTCTTCATAACCGAGTTGATGGATTCGGCAACGGGATATAATTCCTTAATTTTTTCAGGAGTGTTTTCCTCCTGATATATCTTACATAAAAGTTTATAGGAGCCACTCACGTCACTTCTGGTCGAAATAGCAAATTCCAGAATTGTTTTGGCTTCTTTGGAATATCCTTTGTCATATAAATAGGAAGCCCATTGCTGCAAGGTTCTGACAAGGGTAGTGTAATTCTGGTCATAACGTGTCAGCAAATCAATATTCGGAGCGCCGTATTGCAGTTTTAAATCGGTATTGGTAATACCTGTAAAATTGACAATCGGGGATTCGCTGATAAATTTCAAAGTATCATGGTAATCAGCAACCTGTTCATCATCTGCTAATACATCCATTGGAAGATTGTCGAAGGGAATAGTAATATATTCCAAATCATCCAGAGGCTGTCGTCTGGTATTGTTAGCCTGACGCTCTTTTTCCCAGAAGGCTCGCTCGACTTCCGCATCCATACGTTTATGTTTAGCAAGCTCATAGGAGAGCCATATGATAAAGACGATAAAACTTGCAAAAAAGGGGAATTTCATATATAATATCCTTTCAGTAAGCAGGGAGGTTTATGCTCATGTTTTCTTGGCAAAATAAAAAATCAAGACGAATTATTTCATCGATTATTATTATTTTACTGATTCTTGCAATGGTTGTACCGCTTATGGTAGCAACTATTGTTTAACTAGAATTAAGTGTATCACATTTTCTCTGGGGAAGCAACGAAACGGAGAGGAAGGAATGCTATGATTAAGATGTGGAAGAAGTTGTCTGTTGTGACAGCATTATGCATCAGCATTTTCTCTTTTGGAATGACAGCAGAAGCAAAAGAGGATGAGAAAATTGAATCTGGTATTTACGTGAATGATATTAATCTTTCTGGCAAAACTGTGTCAGAAGCGAAGAAAGAAGTACAGACTTATGTAGATTCTTTTGCAGATGCACAGATTACTTTTCATGCCATCGATGACCATGAAATTGTAACAACAGCA
This sequence comes from Lachnospiraceae bacterium, assembly GCA_017623295.1. GTDB lineage: Bacteria > Bacillota > Clostridia > Lachnospirales > Lachnospiraceae > UBA3282. The sequence goes on from JAGAPK010000065.1 coordinate 11,271, forward strand.
TCGGAAATTGGTATGACCTGGGGCAACCCAGAGATTATTGAGGAGGCAGCAAGTCTCGGAAAAGATGGAAATATTGTACAGTGCTATAAGGCATTGAAAGATTTGGAATATGCAAATAAGGTATATAAAGTCAGCTTTGATTTTGATAAAGAAAAAATCAAAACATTGATTGAAGAACAGGGTACTCAGTATAATCAGGAAGCAATTAATGCAACTTTAACAAGAGTCAATGATGAATTTCAGATTACCGAAGGTCAGACCGGTATTGTTGTTGATGCAGAGGCTTCTGCTGATTCTGTTTATGATTATCTTGTAAGCAACTGGAATGGTTCTGATTGTGAGATTGATTTAGTAGTAACGGTTGATGAGCCAGAGGGCAGCGTGGAAGAATTATCCAAGGTAAAAGATGTACTGGGAACTTTCACAACCAGTTTCTCTACTTCCGGTTCATCCAGAAGTGCTAATGTAACAAATGGTTGTCGATTGATTAACGGACGTACTTTGTATCCGGGTGAAGAGTTTTCTGCATATGAAGCAGTAGCTCCTTTTACAGAAGCCAATGGCTACTATATGGCTGGTTCTTATTTGAACGGTCAGGTAGTAGATAGCTTAGGTGGCGGTATTTGTCAGGTTTCTACTACTTTATATAATGCTGTTTTGAATGCGGAACTGGAGGTTGTTGAGAGATACAACCATTCTATGATTGTTACCTATGTTGATCCTTCCGCAGATGCTGCGATTGCAGAGTCTTCCGGCAAGGATTTTAAGTTTGTAAATAGTACAGATTATCCTATTTATATAGAAGGAATTACCACACCGGATAAGCAGATTACTTTTACAATTTATGGTGTAGAAACAAGAGACAGCAACCGGGAGGTTCACTATGAAAGTGTTGTTTTGGAAAGAACAGCACCGGATACGGAAGTAATTTATACAGATGCAACACAGCCGGTAGGTTATTGTGTGGTGCAGTCTGCCCATATTGGATATAAGGCACAGCTTTGGAAGGTTGTAACCGTTGATGGGGTAGAAGTAAGTAGAGAACAGGTAAACAGCAGTGTATATAATAAGGCTCCAAGAAGTGCAACTGTTGGTATTGCAACAGCAGACCCTGCGGCTTATGAAGCGATTATGGCAGCAGTAGCAACGAACAGTGTCGATCAGGTAAAAGCAGTGGCGGGAGCGTATAAAGCAGCGGCAGATGCAGCAGCAGCTCAGGCGGCAGCAGAAGCAGCGGCAGCGCAGCAACAGCAGACACCGGCACCAGAACAGCAACCGGCAGCACAGCCGGCACCAGCACCGGAACAACAACCGGTACCAGCACAATAAGAGAAAAGATAGAATCCAGACAGGCGGCTATTACTATGAAAAATGGCAAGGTTTCAGAGAGTGTGTTAGTACGCTCTATCTTAAAACGAATAAAGACAAAAAGAGAAGAAATTTTATGTGGCGCAGGCATAGGGACAGACTGCGCCATTTTGTCATTTTCCAAAGAGGATGATTTTGTGCTTTCGGCCAATCCTGTCAGTGCACCAATGGAAGATGTTTCCGTTTACGGGATTCACAAAGCCGTCAATAATGTTGCGGTAACAGGAGCAGAGCCGGTAGGAGTTATGTTATCTTGTATGTTGCCGGAAGGCTGTGAAGAGAAAGATTTGCAGACAATGATGAGTCGGGCAGATGCACTTTGCCAGACTTTGAATATACAGATTATGGGTGGTCACACAGAATTAACAAAGGCAGTTTGTGAGCCGATTGTGACAGTGACCGGAGTAGGCAGAAAGAAAAGAGATAATCTGCCGGATATTCGAGCGGTAAAGGCCGGGCAGGATGTGGTAGTCAGCAAGTGGATTGGGCTGGAAGGAACGGTAAGAGTTGCCAAAGAACATAAAGATGCTTTGCTTACCAGATATCCAGAAAGAATGATAGATGAGGCAATGGAATTTGAGCAGTTCCTCTCTATAGTACCGGAGGCCGCCACCGCCCTTAAGTCCGGCGTTTGCGGAATGCATGATGTTTCACAGGGCGGTATTTTTGCAGCGTTGTGGGAACTGGCACAGAGAGCTGGCGTTGGACTTGAAATAGATTTGAAAAAGTTGCCTGTCAGACAGGAAACAATAGAAATTTGTGAATTTTTTGATTTGAATCCATATGAATTATTATCGGGAGGAAGTCTGCTGGTGACAGCAGAGGATGGAACAGGTCTTGTTGCAGCACTGGAGAGAGAAGGAATCCCGGCAGTTATTGTTGGAAAGACAACGGATGGAAATGACAGAGTGCTTTTTAATGAAGACGAGAAACGTTTCTTAGAACCACCGAAACCGGATTCATTTTATCAATTAGCAGAAAGAAAGGAATAGGTATTAAGTTATGAGAGAAAGATTGTTATCTATTATTGAAAAGAACAGCCGTGTTGATACAAAAGAACTGGCCGTTATCATGGGTGTAGAAGAAATTGATATTGTAAATGAACTTGCTGCTTTAGAAAATGAAGGAATTATCTGTGGCTATCATACAATGATTGACTGGGAGAAAACTTCTATTGATAAAGTAACGGCATTAATCGAAGTACGAGTAACACCACAGCGTGGTCAGGGCTTTGATAATATTGCAGAGCGTATTTATAAATATCCGGAAGTAAATTCTGTTTACCTGATTTCCGGTGGTTATGATTTATTGATTACGCTGGAAGGTAAATCTCTGAAAGAAGTATCCAGCTTCGTATCCGATAAATTATCTACACTGGACACTGTTCTTAGCACAGCAACACATTTTATTCTGAAAAAATATAAGGATCATGGAACAATCCTTGCTAAGAAATATGAAGATACAAGAGAGAAGGTGACACCGTGAGAAATCCGTTAGCAGATAAAGTAGTTGAAATTAAACCATCTGGTATTCGTAAATTTTTTGATATTGTCAGTGAAATGCCGGATGCTATTTCCCTAGGTGTTGGTGAGCCGGATTTTGATACTCCTTGGCATATTAGGGACGAAGGTATTTATTCTTTGGAAAAAGGACGTACTTTCTACACTTCCAATGCCGGTTTGAAAGAATTAAGAGAAGAAATCTGTCGTTATTTGAAAAGAAGACAGGGTGTGAAATATGATCCGCAGAAAGAAGTGCTTATTACAGTCGGAGGCTCCGAAGGTATTGATGCAGCATTGCGTGCAATGTTAAATCCGGGAGAAGAAGTATTGATTCCTCAGCCAAGTTATGTATCTTATGAGCCATGTACCGTGTTAGCAGGTGGTGTACCGGTTGTTATTGAGTTAAAAGCAGAAAATGAATTTCGTTTGACAGCAGAGGAATTGGAAGAGGCAATTACAGAGAAAACGAAAATTTTGATTCTTCCGTTCCCGAATAATCCGACCGGTGCTATTATGGAACGCAAGGATTTAGAAGAGATTGCTAAAGTCATTGAAAAGCATGACCTTTTTGTCATCTCCGATGAAATTTATTCTGAACTTACATACAAAGAGAAGCACGTCTCTATTGTGGAAATTCCAGGTATGCAGGAGAGAACTATTTTAATTAATGGTTTTTCTAAAGCATATGCTATGACAGGATGGAGACTTGGTTATGCATGCGGTCCAAAAGCGATTATTGAGCAGATGACCAAAATTCATCAGTTTGCAATTATGTGTGCGCCGACTACAAGCCAGTATGCAGCTGTAGAAGCACTCCGTAATGGAGATGATGATGTAGCAGAAATGCGTGAGGCATACAACCAGAGAAGAAGATATCTGATGCATGCTTTTAAAGAAATGGGACTGGAATGCTTTGAACCGTTTGGCGCATTTTATGTGTTCCCATGCATTAAAGAGTTCGGCATGACAAGTGATGAATTTGCAACCAGATTTTTGGAGGAAGAAAAAGTCGCTGTTGTACCGGGTACAGCATTTGGCGACTGTGGTGAAGGTTTTCTTCGTATTTCCTATGCTTACTCCCTTGAGAATTTGAAAGTTGCTATTGAAAAATTGGCAAATTTTGTAGAGAAGCTGCGTAAGGAAAATTAGTTTGAAAGAAGAAAAAACCAAAGCTTATTAAAAAAGCAATAAGAAAAAATGAAGTAATCAAAAGGTAAGAACGATGCACATTATATTACATCAGCCGGAAATTCCGGCAAATACAGGAAATATTGGCAGAACCTGTGTAGCAACGGGAACCAGTCTGCATCTGATTGAGCCACTGGGCTTCCGGCTGGATGAGAAATCCATCAAGCGTGCCGGTATGGATTACTGGGAACATCTGGATGTAACAAGATATATGAATTATCAGGAATTTCAAGAGAAGCATCCCGGTGCCAAAATATGGATGGCAACAACCAAAGCCAAAAAAATTTATACAGAAGTGGAGTTTGGACCGGATGATTTCATTATGTTCGGAAAAGAAAGTGCCGGCATTCCGGAAGAGATTCTGGTGGATAATGAGGAAACTTGTATTCGGATTCCTATGTTAGATCAGATACGTTCCCTCAATTTATCCAACTCTGTTGCGATTGTGCTTTATGAAGCACTTCGCCAGAATAATTTCAGCAATATGCAGTTAGAAGGAGAACTTCATAGACTGCACTGGAATAACCGTTAGTCTTCGTCTTCAATATCAGATTTTGGAAGAGAAAAGATAAATTCTGTTCCAACACCTTCTGTACTGATAACGTTAATATTTTCACCATGAGACCGGATGATTTCTTTCGTAATGGAAAGACCCAATCCGGTCCCTTTTTTATCTTTTCCACGAGATAAATCGGATTTATAAAATCTGTCCCATATCATTTTCAGTTCGTCTTTGGGAATACCAATTCCGGAGTCTTTTACACTGATAAAGATTTTGTTGTGTTTCTCCGTAGTTTCCAGTTTGATGACAGAGTTTTGATGGCTGAATTTAATAGCATTGTCTAACAAGTTATAAAGTACCTGTTGTATTTTGCCCATATCGGCGGTAACAAACATTTCGTCACCGGTTAAAACGAGCTCAATGCCAATCATTTTCTGTCTACATGTTCCCTCAAAAGATGCAGCAACGTTACGAATCGTTGAATTGATGTCAAAATCTGTTTTGTCTAATAACATGCCCTTCATATTCAGGTTGTTCAGTGTCAGAAGGCTGTTTGTTAGTTTAGTCAGACGTTCTGTTTCATTCAAAACGATGGTTAAATATTTTTCATGCAGCTCCGGTGGAATGGTGCCATCAATCATTGCTTCCAGATAGCCTTTAATCGAAGTAAGCGGAGAACGGAAGTCATGAGACACGTTGGCGACAAATTTTTTCTGATCGTCTTCCGCACGGGCAATTTCACTTGCCATATAAGACAAGGATGCTGCCAGATAACCTATTTCATCTTCGCTTTCCACAGAAAATTCGTAGTGCATATTTCCGCTGGCATATTGTTCTGTAGCCTCAGTAATTTTCCGTAATGGAATATAAACCATTTCGGTGAAAAAGATTAAGATAATCAAAGACAACAGAAACAAAATAACCAGCATAATGTAGGAAATATTCAACATACGGTCGGAAGCCGCCTGAATATTACTCATGGAAGTATGGATGACAACATACCCTTTTACTTTAAAATCAGAAGTAATAGGAGCGAAAACGCTGAGCATATCTTCTTTAAAAGTGTCAAAAAAATTGCCAACGGTGTAATAAGAGCCTGCCGTTATGGTCGGATCAAAATTGTCAATCATTACTTCTGTTTCAACATCCATTGGTTTCGAAGAATCCAAAACCATACGTCCGGAAGGATTGATAATCCAGATGGAAGAATCCAGATAAGTGTCCAGTGCATCCAACTGATTTTTTACCGCATCCAGAGTTGTTTCATTGTTATACAAATCCGTTGCATAGGAATTGGCAATTAAGGTTGCTTCCCGGTACAGCGTATCTGCTTTTTCTTTTTTTAAATGGTCTAAAGTCATGTTGGATACGAAGGTGGCAACTACGATAAAACCGAAGAAGCCAAAAATAATGTATGCAACAATAAACTTAAGATAGAGTGTTTTGCGCATATGAATATTGCCTTTCTTGTATTGCTTTAAGCTCTGGTTTCGAATTTATAGCCGATACCCCAGATGGTAGCAATGCGCCATTTTTCGTGGTCGTTGATTTTCTCGCGAAGACGTTTGATATGTACGTCTACGGTACGGGTATCGCCGATGTATTCATAACCCCAAATCTGGTCAAGCAGCTGCTCTCTTGTGAAAACATGATTAGGAGAAGCGGCAAGGAAATAGAGAAGTTCTAATTCTTTTGGTGGCATTTCTACGGTTTTCCCCATGTAAATAACGGAATAGTTCGTCTGGTTAACGACTAAATCCGGATATTCTACGCACTTGATATCGGAAGTTGCCGGAGTTGCAACAACCGGCTTATAGCGACGGAGCACTGCCTTGACTCTGGCAACCAGCTCTTTGGAATCAAAAGGCTTTTCCATATAATCATCGGCACCAAGTTCTAAACCAAGAACCTTGTCAAAGACCTCGCCTTTTGCAGAGAGCATGATAATCGGCAGGGAAGATTTGCTGCGTATTTCACGGCAAACCTGATAGCCGTCAATGCCGGGAAGCATCAGATCCAAAAGCATTAAGTTTGGCTCAAAACTTTCTACGGCAGTAAGAGCAGATTCTCCATCATTGACAATCATCGTTTCAAAACATTCTTTTGTCAGATAAAGGGAAATCAGTTCTGCAATATTATTATCGTCATCTACAATTAAAATTTTCTGTTTATTTACCATAAAAAAGAACCGCCTTTCTCGGGTTTCTATTTAAATTCAGCAATTGTTACACCAGCATCACCTTCGCCATATTCACCTTGTCTGTATGATTTCACATATTTACAGCGGCGCAGATAGTCCTGTACGGCTTTGCGCAGTGCACCGGTACCTTTTCCGTGAACAATACGAACACTTGGCAGGTGGGCCAGGTAGGCATCATCCAAATATTTGTCCAGTTCAGAAATAGCTTCGTCTACTGTTTTTCCAAGCAGATTGATTTCTGTGGAAATGGAGAAGGATTTGGACATCTTCAATTTGCCGGAATTGGTTCGCTGCATTTTTCCGGTAGTTACCGTATCTTCGTCAATCAAAACCAGATCATCTAAAGATACCTGAGAGCGGATAATGCCACACTGTACAAATAATTTGCCGTTTCTGTCAGGAAGGGAATTTACCGTACCTTTTAATCCCATAGAAACGACTTTGACAGAATCGCCTAATTTTATCTGATTCGGTTTCAATAATTTATGAGTCGGTTTATCTGATTTTAATGTTAATTTTGCATTTTTCTCCGAAATCTTGTCACGTACTTTCTGACGGGATTTCTCTAAGTCTTTCATAGAAGAATTCGTTCCGGCTTTCTGGAAAGTACGAATTGTTTCATCAGCCACATCCTTAGCACTTTGCAGAATCTGTCTTGCTTCTTCATTAGCTTCCCGCAAAATTCGTTCTTTGGATTGGTCTATTTTCTCCTGTTTGGATTCCAGACGTTCTTTTAACGTCTTGATTTCTTCTTTATAGGAAGCAATTTCCAAACGTTCCTTCTCGATTGTGATTCGGCTGTTTTCCAAATCGGATAATAAATCTTCGAAACTTTCTTTGTCTTCGGTGATATGCTTTTTCGCATCTTCGATAATATAGTCCGGCAAGCCCAGTTTGGAGGAAATTGCAAATGCATTACTTTTACCCGGGATACCGATTAAAAGGCGATAAGTTGGGCGAAGCGTTTCCACATCAAATTCACAGCATGCATTTTCGACAAAGGATGTAGAAAGAGCATAAACTTTTAACTCGCTGTAATGTGTGGTAGCCATCGTACGAATGCCACGATTGTGCAGATAATCCAGGATAGCAATTGCCAGAGCAGCACCTTCTGTCGGGTCGGTTCCGGCACCTAATTCGTCGAAAAGACAGAGTGAATCCGCATCTGCTTTCTGTAAAATCGAAACAATCGAAGTCATATGAGAAGAAAAGGTACTTAGATTTTGCTCAATACTCTGTTCGTCACCAATGTCTGCATAAACTTCTGTAAAAATAGATAATTCGGAACGGTCCAGTGCCGGAATATGCAGTCCTGCCTGCCCCATTAAAGTAAGCAGTCCGACTGTCTTTAAGGAAACAGTCTTGCCACCCGTATTCGGACCGGTAATCACTAATAAATCGAAATCTGTACCAAGCTGAATATCAATCGGAACGACTTTTTTCTTATCCAAAAGAGGGTGTCTGCCCTGACGGATACGAATATAATGTTCCGTGTTAAAAAGCGGTTTTGCAGCATTCTGCTCCATTGCAAGAGATGCTTTTGCAAAAATGAAATCCAGAGTTGTCATTAACTTCTGGTTATTCATAAGTGCCTCTGTGTGCTCGCCTGCCTGAGCACTTAAATCAGCAAGAATGACTTCTATTTCTTCCTGTTCTTTTAAGGCAAGTTCTTTTAATTCATTATTCAGGGCAACAACAGCAGCCGGCTCGATGAAAAACGTGGAACCGGTGGAAGATTGGTCATGTACCATGCCCGGGACCTGTCCTTTGTGCTCTGCCTTGACCGGAATACAGTACCGATTATTGCGCATCGTAACAACCGCATCTTGTAAATAGGTGCGGTAAGAGCCGTTAATCATGGAAGTAAGCTGCGAATGAATTTTGTCATTCGTTAATGCTATACTGCGACGAATATGCTTCAAAGTGGGACTTGCATCATCAGCAATCTCGTCTTCCGACAAAATACATCTGCGGATTTCATTTGCCAATGGAGTAAGTGGCTCAAGTCCGTCAAAATATTCGTCAAGTGAATCGGCTGGTGCATCATCCCGTTCGCTTCGTCCATATGTCTTGATGCGATTTACATTCTCGAGTAAAGCGGCAATTTTCAAAAGCTCGGCAACTGACAAAACGCTGCCGATTTCCAGAGATTTGATGCACATACCTAAATCCTTGTTGCCGCCAAAAGAGGTAGACCCCTTTTTGAAAAGACGACTTAATGCATCGGCAGTTTCTGTCTGCGCAAGGTTGATATCTTCTAAATTCGTCATCGGGACAAGCTCACGACAAAGCTTCTTGCCCGGCTCGGAAGTTGCCTTCTCGGTTAACTGTTCAATAATTTTATTATATTCTAAAACACGTAATACTTTGCTGTTCATGGAAAACCTCATTTCTGCTCCGCATCTGTCAGCTCGATAATCGTTACCCAATTACTCCTGTACTGAATTAGCACGGCTGAGCATCTGCCGCTCGATAATCTTCGATTTTCTCGCTGAGGGCTGTCGCCCAATTAAACCAGTCATGAATAAATTTGCCTGCAAGCAGTCAATTTATTCCTGTCTGGTTTAGCAGATGCTCATAGAAATATCATATCATAAAGGTTGTAAATTTACTACGGAAAAGATATACTTAAACGTATGTGGACACTTTTGCAAAAAGGGGCAGAGGTGGTAAGGCAAGGAGTTTTTCATGGAAGATAATCATAAAGAAATAAAACCGGAAATAAGTCATGCAGATAGTGAAGTGAAGGAACAGGCAGAGTATACGCCGTTTGTTCAGTCGGAATTTCTGCGGGAAAAAATTAAGCAGAAGCCTGTAAATAAGAAAAAACTGCTTCGAAGAACCATTATCACGGCGGTTATGGCGGTGGTATTTGGTATTATAGCATGCCTTACTTTTTTGATTCTGGAACCGGTTATCAATAACTGGCTGTATCCGGAAGAAGAGGCAGAACAGGTGCAGTTTCCGGAAGAAACCGTGACAGAGGAAATGAAACCGGAAGATATGCTGACGGAAGAAGCCGTAGAAGAAGAAAGCGAAACCGTAGAGCTGGAAGATGAACAGATTGAGGAATTACTTTCTCAAGTGCAATTCGGTATCGAAGAATATCAGATGGTTTATGATGACTTGGCGCAGATTGCAAAAGATGCAAGTCGCAGTCTGGTAACAGTAATTGGTGTGACTTCAGATGTAGACTGGTTCAATAATACTTATGAAAATGAAGCTATGACATCGGGCGTAATTGTTGCAAATAATGGACGGGCAATTCTGGTTCTGGTAAATGCAAACAGCATTAACGATGCGGAAAGCATTGTAGTGACTTTTTGTGATCAGAAGCAGGCGGAGGCTGAATTGATTCAGAAAGATTCAACTACCGGACTGGCAGTTTTATCTGTACCGCTATTGTCTATTGGTGAGGAGACTATGGATGTAATTAACATTGCGACATTAGGAAGTTCCAACGCAAGTGATTTATTAGGGTCTCCGATTATTGCATTGGGCAGTCCGCTTGGAACGAGCGGTTCTGTATGTTATGGGGTAGTTACATCGACAGGAACGCTGGTTGATGAGCCGGATTCTGCTTACAAACTAATTACGACAGATATTTATGGCAGCAAAAATGCAACCGGTGTTATCGTGAATTTGCGAGGAATGGTTATTGGCATTATTGATAATTCCTACAACAGTGAAGATAGGGCGAATCTGATTTCGGCCTGTGGTATTTCCGAGCTGAAAAGAACTATTGAAAAGTTATCCAATAACGAACCGCGCGCTTATATGGGTGTGCATGGAACCGATGTTCCGGACGAGGTGGCTATCGAATCCGGTATACCGCGAGGAGCCTATATCAAAGAAATAGAGATGGATTCTCCGGCGATGATAGCGGGCATTCAGAGCGGTGACGTAATTATTCAGGTGGGTGATACACCGGTAACAAGCTATAATGAATTTCTAAATGCCTTATATAATGCGATGCCGGGTGAATTTATCAATGTTACTTTGATGCGGCAAGGTGTTGATTCTTATCTGGAAATGACAGTGGAAGTTACACTGGGAGAACAGTAATATTTTGTACATCTATCATAACTTATGTATGAGTTTGCAAATAACTATAAATGATGAAAAGAAAGAGGAAATAGACATGAAATATATTCAGGACTATAAGGAAGGCGACAGAGTTTTTGATATCTACTTATGCAAGCATAAACAGTCCGCAGTAACCAAGAATGGAAAACCTTATGAAAATGTTATTTTACAGGATAAAACAGGTACATTGGATGCAAAAGTCTGGGACCCGAACAGTGCCGGAATCGAGGAATTCGATACACTCGATTACATAGAAGTGTATGGCGAAGTTAATAGCTTTCAAGGGGCTTTACAGGTCAATGTCAAAAGAATCCGTTGCTGCCATGAAGGCGAATATGACCCGGCAGATTACCTCCCGGTCAGCAAAAAAAATATTGATGAAATGATGAAGGAACTGACAGGCTATATTAATAGTCTTCAGAATAATTACTTAAAAGAACTTTTGCAGGCATTTTTTGTAAAAGATGAAAAGTTTATCAAAGCATTTCGTCAGTCATCTGCAGCCAAAACGGTACATCATGGATTTGTAGGCGGCTTGTTGGAGCATACTTTAAGTGTGACAAAAATGTGTGACTTTTACTGTACACAGTACCCGATTTTGAATAGAGACTTATTACTCAGCGCGGCTATGTGTCATGATATTGGTAAAACAAAAGAGCTTTCTCTTTTCCCGGAAAACGATTATACGGATGATGGACAATTCCTCGGACATATCGTTATGGGTGTAGAAATGGTGGGAGAAAAAATCCGTGACATCAAAGGATTTCCGCCTGTGCTGGCAAATGAATTAAAGCACTGTATTCTGGCACATCACGGCGAGTATGAGTTTGGTTCTCCGAAGAAACCGGCGATTGTGGAAGCAATGGCACTGAATTTTGCAGATAATACAGATGCCAAGATTCAGACATTTACTGAATTGATGGATCATACAAATGAAACCGGATGGCTTGGATTTAATCGATTGTTTGACTCGAATTTGATTGGAACAAGAATGGAATAGAAGTCAAATCTTGCTGGAAAAGTTTCCACTTTAGGCACGCTTTCGCTCCGTTACTCAGCGTAGCGGTACTAAGATTTTCAGTTCGCGTAGGCTTCTGAAAATCAAGTGCCGACGTTCGTAAAGGACCTTGCAGTGGAAATTTTTTCCAGCTTGTATGGTGATATGATAGAAAATAAGCTATTGAAGAGGTATACATGGAATATAAGAAGAATGATTTGGTGACGGTGCAGATTGAAGACATCGGACATGACGGAGAGGGAATCGGCAAAGTGGAAGGCTACACTTTGTTTGTGAAAGATGCTGTCATCGGCGATTGTGTCCTTGCGAAAATCACGAAGGCGAAAAAGAACTATGGATATGCAAGAGTTGAGAAGGTGGTAACGCCTTCTCCTTTTCGTGTGGAACCGAAGTGTGCTTTTCACAGACAATGCGGAGGTTGCCAGATTCAGGCAATGAGTTATGAAAGACAGCTTGCGTTTAAACAGGATAAGGTCAGAAATAACTTAATTCGTATCGGCAAATTTGAGGAAGATTTTGTGGACTCTGTTATGGAGCCGATTGTCGGTATGGACGAGCCGTGGCATTATCGCAACAAAGCACAATTTCCGGTGGGCTATGATAAAAACGGCAAGCTGATAACCGGGTTTTATGCCGGACGGACACACGATATTATTGCGAATACAGATTGCGCTCTGGGCGTTACGGAAAACAAACGGATTCTGGAAGCGGTGCTTGCTTATATGCAGGAAAATAATGTAAAAGCATATGATGAAAAGACCGGAAAAGGTTTGCTTCGCCATATTCTTATCCGCACCGGTTTTGCTTCCGGCGAAATTATGGTTTGCCTGGTTATCAATGGAAAGAAGCTTTCGGCAGAAGAGAAACTGATAGAAAAACTGAAAGGGCTTGTATTCGAACGTTCATGTAAGGCGCCGGTTGGGACTGTTGGCGGTTTAGCAGAAAGCGAAATGACGGAGAAGAAGATTGTCAGTATTTCTATCAGTATCAATACCGAGCAGACGAATGTTATTATGGGAAAAGAAATTCGGACTCTGTGGGGCAGCGATTATATAGAGGATAGTATACGAATTCTGGAAACAGAAGACAAGGTTACTTTCCGTATTTCACCGCTTTCTTTTTATCAGGTCAATCCGAGACAGACAGAGAAATTGTATAGCCTTGCCTTATCCTATGCGGAACTGACCGGAGAAGAAACGGTTTGGGATTTGTATTGTGGTATCGGAACGATTTCGCTTTTCCTTGCCAAAAAGGCAAAGCAGGTTTACGGTGTAGAAATCATTCCGCAGGCGATTGAGGATGCGAAAGAAAATGCACGTATCAATGGCATTACAAATGCAGAATTTTATGTAGGTAAGGCAGAGGAAGTTTTACCGGAGAAATATGAAAAAGAAGGCATATATGCGGATGTTATTGTCGTAGACCCACCGCGCAAGGGCTGTGATGAAAAATGTCTGGAAACAATGCTTGCTATGCAGCCGAAGAAGATTGTTTATGTTAGTTGTGATTCGGCAACACTTGCACGCGACTTGCGAATTCTGGTGGATGGAGGTTATGAGCTGAAGAAAGTACGTGCTGTTGACCAGTTTGGTCAAACTGTGCACGTTGAATGCGCGGTCCTGTTGCAAAGGAGAGGTGCTGCTCCGGCACATTAAAGAATGGGTAAAACGAAAAGAAAATAGAGAACAAAAGAAAAGACATTAGAGTGTAATCATTTAGATATGAGGAACACTGTAATGTCTTTTTGCATATAGGCAAAAACTATAGCCGGCTATAAATTTTATGTTGTTGACAATATAGCAGTGCCAGAATAGAATATAGTAAAAATAATCCTACTGATTCGGTGGGAAAAGTAGGAAAAAGAAAGATGCCATAATGGTATCTGGCTTTTTAGGAAAGGACATGATGGAATGGACACAGAATTTATAGCCGAATATATTCCACTTTACATAGAAGCAGCTAAATTAATGCTTGGAATAGGGCTTATCGGTATTGTGCTTTCCCTGATTGTGGGGCTGTTGATTGCGCTCATTCAGTACTTTAAAGTTCCAATCCTAAGACAGATTGCAACGGTATATATTGAGCTTTCAAGAAATACACCATTGTTGGTACAGTTGTTTTTCTTATATTTTGGTTTGCCAAAGGCCGGAATTTATATTAGTTCTGAGGGATGTGCCATTATTGGTCTTTGCTTCCTGGGAGGCAGTTATATGGCTGAGGCATTTCGAAGCGGTATCGAGTCGGTAGAAAAAGGACAGGAAGAAGCAGCTTTGGCACTAGGACTTAGAAAAGGTCAGATTATAAAATATGTAATATTACCACAGGCGATATCGGTTTCCATTCCGGCATTGTGTGCAAATGTGATATTTCTCATAAAAGAAACGTCCGTATTTAGTGTTGTAGCTCTTGCAGATTTAATGTATGTGGCAAAGGATTTGATTGGTCTTTACTATAAAACAGATGAAGCGTTACTTATGTTAGTTGTTGCGTATCTGATTATACTTTTGCCGATTTCAATTCTGGCGGCAGTGCTGGAAAGGAGCCTTCGTTATGCAGGATTTGGGAATTAGAGTTTTGTTTATGGGAAACAATTTTATACGGCTTTTAGGAGGCCTTTGGATTACAATTCGAATTTCTTTGATAGCAGTTGCCTTTTCGATTGTATTGGGAATTTTGTTAGGAATGCTCATGACAGTAAAAAATCCGATTACGAAGGCTTTCACAAAGATATATTTAGAGTTTATAAGGATTATGCCTCAGTTGGTTCTTTTGTTTTTAGTTTTTTTCGGACTTACAAAATCCTTTGGGATTAATCTTTCCGGAGAACTAAGTGCAGTTATTGTATTTACCCTTTGGGGAACAGCTGAGATGGGGGATCTGGTCAGAGGAGCCTTGATTTCAATCCCAAAACATCAATATGAAAGTGGTGCGGCAATCGGACTTACCAAATGGCAGGTTTACCGCTGCATCATCATTCCTCAGATTTTAACAAGGCTTGTGCCACTTGCCATCAATCTGACAACACGAATGATTAAAACCACTTCTCTGGTAGCATTGATAGGTGTTGTGGAGGTACTTAAGGTAGCACAGCAGATTATTGAAGCCAATCGATACACTGTGCCGGATTCAGCACTGTGGATTTACGGAACCATCTTTTTCTTATATTTCTTTACCTGCTGGCCCATCTCTCTGTTGGCAAAAAGATTGGAGAAAAAATGGAAGACAACGTAAAAAGAAAGTAGTATCTGTAAAATTTTTGAAAAAAAGAGGTGAGCCATATGGCTAAACAACCGGTTTTATTGGAAGCAAAAAATATTATAAAGGATTATGGGAATGGGCAAGTGTTAAATGATATCTCGCTTCAAATTCACAAAGGGGAAGTAATTGTCCTGGTTGGCCCGTCCGGTTGCGGAAAGAGTACATTCCTTCGATGTATGAATGGATTGGAACAGATTCAAGCCGGACAGATTCTTTTAGATGGAGAGGTTATCACGGAAGGAAAAACTGACTGGCCAAAGGTGAGACAGAAAATCGGTATGGTTTTTCAAAGCTATGATTTATTTCCGCATATGAGTGTAATTGACAATATAATTCTTGGTCCTGTTAAGGTTCAGGGAAGAGATAAAAAAGAAGTAACGGAAGAGGCTGAGAAGCTTCTGGACCGAGTTGGTCTTCTTGATAAGAAGGATGCTTATCCAAGACAGTTGTCGGGAGGACAAAAACAGCGTGTCGCAATCGTCAGGGCATTGATTTTAAAGCCGGAAATTCTTTTATTTGATGAAGTAACCGCAGCACTTGATCCGGAAATGGTAAGAGAAGTTTTAGATGTAATTTTAGAACTTGCCTCAAGCGGATATACCATGTTGATTGTAACTCATGAAATGCAGTTCGCAAGGGCGGTTGCTGACAGGATTGTTTTTATAGATGGTGGAAAAATCGTAGAAAGCGATACACCGGAAGCATTTTTTACCCAGCCAAAGACCGATCGCGCAAGACGGTTTTTGAATACATTTATTTATGCAAAGGACGGAGAAAAATTAACGTCCGATTCATACTAAAAAGAAAAGAGGAGGAGAAAAAGTATGAAAAAGTTTGTAGCGTTACTGTTAACATTTGTCGTAGCATTGGGAGTTCTCTCCGGCTGCGGCAGCAAAGAAGAAGCGTCTGTGGGACAGACAGCAAATGAGACCGGAGGAGATGTAGTTTATCGTACTCTTGATGAAATCAAGGAAAGCGGCACTGTTAAGATTGGTGTCTTTAGTGACAAAAATCCGTTTGGTTATGTAGATGAAAATGGTGAGTATCAGGGTTATGATGTATATTTTGCAGAACGTATTGCAAAAGACCTTGGTGTGGAAGTTGAGTATGTTTCTACAGAAGCAGCAAGCCGCGTAGAATATCTTGAGACCGGTAAGGTAGATATTATTCTTGCAAACTTTACGGTTACAGAGGAAAGAGCACAATCTGTTGATTTTGCACTTCCATATATGAAAGTAGCACTTGGTGTTGTTTCTCCGGATTCCGCACTTATTACTTCAGCGGACCAGTTAAATGGAAAGAAACTGATTGTTACAAAGGGAACAACAGCAGAAACATTCTTTACAGAGAATTATCCTGAAATTGAGCTTGTTAAATTCGATCAGTATACAGAAGCATATAATGCTTTATTAGACGGACGTGGAGATGCATTTTCAACAGATAATACAGAGGTATTAGCATGGGCATTACAGAATGAAGGATTCAGTGTTGGTATTGAATCTATCGGTAACTTAGATACAATTGCACCTGCTGTTTCCAAAGGAAATGAAACATTATTGACATGGCTCAATGATGAAATCGTTGCATTAGCAGATGAGCAGTTCTTCCATGCAGATTACAAAGAAACATTGGAACCGGTATATGGATCCGCAGTTGATATTGACAGCTTAGTAGTTGAAGGTGGTGTAGTGGATGGCGCGGCACCGGCAGAAGCAAAAGGAACTATCACAGTTGCAGCAAGTGCAACACCTCATGCAGAAATCTTAGAGCAGGCAAAACCTCTCCTTGCAGCAGAGGGATGGGAACTTAATGTAACCGTATTTGATGATTATGTTCAGCCAAACTTAGTTGTTGAAAGCGATGAATTTGATGCGAACTATTTCCAGCATATTCCGTATCTTGATAATTTTAATGCAGAGCAGGGTACACATCTTGTAAATGCAGGTGGTATTCATTATGAACCATTCGGAATTTATCCGGGTACAAAAGCTTCCCTCGATGAGCTGGCAGAAGGGGATACAATCGCAGTTCCAAATGATACAACAAACGAAGCCAGAGCATTATTGTTATTACAGGCAAATGGTGTGATTACATTAAAAGAAGGTGCCGGTTTAGAAGCAACTATCAATGATATTGAAGAAAATCCAAAGAATATTGAAATTTTAGAGCTTGAGGCAGCTCAGGTATCCAGAGTAAAAGATGAAGTAGCATTTGTAGTATTAAACGGAAACTATGCTCTTGAAGCAGGTTTTTCCGTAGGGCAGGATTCCATCGCTTATGAAACTGCTGATTCCGAAGCAGCTAAGACCTATGTAAATGTAATTGCTGTTAAAGAAGGCAATGAAACCAGTGAAGCAATTCAGGCATTAGTAAACGTATTAAAGTCTGATGAAATTACAACTTACATCAACGATAATTACGATGGAGCGGTTATTCCGTTTAACTAAAACCGTATTAAAGAAACATTGGAGATTGTCATATTGAGATGTGTGCATATGACAATCTCCTTTTCATAAATCTGCACACCAGAGAAAAAGTTTCGTTTCGTAATTACTTATATGGATTATTACAGGGAGGAATGGGAATGGAGCCAATCATTCGCGTTGAGAATATTAATAAGACATTTAGTGCCGCTAACGGACAGGTAGAGGCTGTTAAAGATATCAGCTTTACTATTGAAAAAGGAGATATTTTTGGAATAATTGGATTATCCGGTGCCGGAAAAAGCACACTGGTCCGCTGTCTGAACTTGCTTGAAAGGCCAAATGAAGGACGTGTTTATGTTGATGGAAAGAACCTGATGGAGCTTTCTGAGAAAGAACTGCGTAAGGAACGTCAGGATATCGGTATGATTTTCCAGCATTTTAATCTGCTGATGCAGAGAAATGTGCTGGATAATATCTGTTTTCCTTTAGAAATAGCGGGAATTGGAAGAAAAGAAGCAAGAAAGAGAGCGTATGAACTGCTTGAAACCGTAGGACTTTCTGAAAAAGCCAAAGCATATCCGGCACAATTGTCCGGCGGACAGAAACAGCGTGTAGCCATTGCCAGAGTCCTTGCAAATAATCCCAAGATTCTGCTTTGCGATGAAGCAACCAGTGCATTGGATCCTCAGACAACAAAGTCAATATTAACATTATTAAAAGATATTAATCACAAGTATGGTATTACGATTGTTGTTATTACCCATGAGATGGCGGTCATTCAGGAAATATGCTCCAAGGTAGCCGTACTTGACCAGGGACGACTGGTGGAAGAAGGCACTGTAGAAGAACTGTTTCGTGCTCCGAAAACGGAGGAAGCAAAAAAGCTGATCCTTAATGGAAAAGGCTTAGGTGTCGAGGAGGTGGACGATTATGTTTGATGAAACAACAGTAAATATGTTAATAGAAGGAACCGGGGCTACTCTTTATATGACTCTGGTTTCCACTTTGTTCGGATATATCGTTGGATTACCGCTGGGTATCATCCTTGCCATTACGGACAAGACCGGAATTAAACCTAATGTAGTTATCTATAAGATACTTGATTTCATTGTAAATCTCACAAGAAGTATTCCATTTCTGATTCTGTTAATCTTAGTGATGCCTTTGACAAAGCTTATTGTGGGACAAAGCTATGGCTCGGCAGCGACTATAGTTCCACTTACCATAGCGGCAGCTCCTTTTATCGGACGTATGGTGGAATCATCACTAAAAGAAGTCGATAAAGGTGTGATTGAAGCAGCTCAGAGTATGGGAGCAGGAACCTTTACTGTTATCTGGAAGGTACTTTTGGCAGAAGCCAGAACCTCTCTTTTAGTTGGTGTGACGATTGCAATCGGAACGATTCTGGGATATTCTGCCATGGCCGGTGTTGTAGGTGGAGGCGGACTTGGCGACATAGCAATCCGTTACGGCTATTATCGTTACGAAACCGGTATTATGATTGTCACAATTGTAATTTTAGTTATTTTAGTTCAGATATTACAGGGACTTGGCATGATGCTGTCTAAAAAGCTGGACCGCAGGCAGGCATAAATGAAAGAACTGAAGGAAGTGGTTATTGTATTTAGTATTCCAAATGTGTTAAGACAAAGTATGCAGCTTAGTTGGAATTATGCAAGAACTCTATACAGATATTTTTGCAATTGCCCGAATCGTAGGTTGGAGTGCGCACCGGATTGAGGAACTTATGTTTAGAATATGTTAATAAACTTCATAATTATTTCACTAAAATTGTTAGCACTCTTTATTGACGAGTGCTAATATAGGTGTTATAACATATATAGAACAAAGATAACAACAAGGCTCTGGAGGGAATTTAAGATGTTTCCAACTAAGCCGCAGCAATTTACATAGTGGCTGGGAAGCCTGAACAGAATGGAGGAATGAGGTATGTTAATGTCTAGTATTTTAGGTGAAAGTTTATTTGAAGAGTTGTTTGATGAGTTCACAAGACCGGTAAAAAGTGTTTCAAACTATACAACTCCGGCAGTAATGCGTACAGATGTAAAAGAAAGTGAAACAGGATATGAAATTCACATTGAATTGCCGGGTTATAAGAAAGAGGATGTAAGAGCAGAATTGAAGGATGGCAATCTTACAATCAATGCTACAAAAAATGTAGAAAATGATAAGCAGGATGAAAATGGAAAATACATTCGCAGAGAAAGATTTTACGGAAATTGCAGCAGAAGTTTCTATGTAGGAGAAGAAGTAGAACAGACAGATATCAAGGCAAAATTTGAAGATGGTATCTTGAAAGTATTTGTACCAAAGAAAGATAAAAAACCTGCTATTGAAGAGAAAAAATACATCTTAATTGAAGGATAAAAACTATTCGGATCGGTAGGATTTGAATTAGATAAGAGAAAACGGGAATGCTCTTAATATGGGCATTCCCGTTTCCCATAGCAGGAGTGATTCAATGTTTTATAATTTAGCATTAAATTTTACAGGAATATATTCAAAAGAGGACGTAGAAAAAGAAAAACTAATATATGTTGATTGTACAGATATTTCCGGAACCGATATGTATTGTTCAAAAGAGGCGGAATATATCATCAAACAGAGGATTGAAAAATTCGGTCCTTGCGGGATTCATTTCCTGGATTCTGGAAATTATCATTATGTAACAAAATTTTTTGCAGAGCAGATTCAAGAGCCATTTTCGCTGGTGCTATTTGATTATCATGATGATATGAATAAAAGGACGGCGTATGAGTTGACAGACTGTGGAAGTTGGGCAAGAGATATTTTTTTCAATCATCCCTATTTAAAACAGTTGATTATCATTGGGCCTGATCAAAAACAACTGGAAATTACAGATATTCATATTAAAGAGAAGCTGGTTTGTATCAGTATTCAGGAATTGGAAAGTAAAAAAGCGGAAGTGAAATTGAAACAGATTAAAACTGACGTTCCGGTTTATATATCCATTGACAAAGATGTTCTGTCTGAATCGTGCGCAGTTACAAATTGGAATCAAGGCAGGATGTCATTGAAAATGCTGGAGGATCTTCTGACCTTGTTTTTAGTGGAAAGTGAAGTCATTGGTGTCGATATTTGTGGAGAATATTCCCCATCAGCAGGAAATTTTTCAGAGTTTGTTCATGCAGAAAAGTTAAATAAAGAAGCGAATAATACATTATTTAGATATATTCGTTCATTCATTCAATAATATATAAGCAGGTAGATTTATAATGAAAAACTAAAAAACCCTTAAAAATTTGGTATTACATTCAGCTGAATAAGTATAAAAAAATAAGAAAGTGTACCGATATATTATGTAGTTAGAAGTGGCTTTTGAAATAGAAACGGAGCAGCTATGAGAATCGATACAACGGACAGATGGAATATTTGGGATAAAGTAAATAATGACCAATGCCACAGATACATAAAGGATGTAGTCCCTGAATTAAAAGATCAGCAGATAAAAACCGACAGTGTGGATTTTTCAAAAGAAGGCATGGCTGCATTACGAGCCAAAGTGCAGAGTATGCCGGGACGTATTGATGTAGAAGAACAGAAGAAAACGTTTGAGATTCTTCCAAAGCTTAGAATGAATCCTGAGGATGATTTTTATTGGGCAATGAGAAACGATATGCAGACTTCTCTTGATGAAATAAAAGAGTCAAAGGGCAGTTATACATCGGAAGAATTTATATCAATTTGTATGGATGCCTATACCACCCAATATAATGCTCTGCAAAAGGCATATGCTGAGGGAAGCAGGGATATCTATATCGATGATGGAGTTGATGAAAACGGTAAATGGCAATATCATAAGGTGTCAAAGGAAGAGGATTTTGCCTTTTTGGAAAAAGCATTTAAGCGTATTATAAATAGTTTAGTATTTAGAAGATAAAAACGATGAAGAAGTAGGTAAGCTAAGGATAGCGTTATGATTTCATGGATGAGTAGTATCTATGGGAGCATAATGCTATTTTTATATAAAAATATATACCACTTGGTCCTTTCGGGCGCAGAGCAGATGTCTGGGGGACATCTGCTCTGCGCCGACCGGAGTAGAACGGAGACAGTGGTGCGGTCCTGACTGACAGGAAGGAAAAGCGTGTGAAACACGCTTGCGGAAAGGAGAATTATGCAGGTAGGAAGTAGTGTAAGCAACAGGTATTATACACCGTATCAGACGAATACGAGTGTAAAATACTGTGCAGGTTTTTCCAAGACAGAAGATGGAAAAATGACACCGAATGAAACAACGGAGAATCCGGGATTTGCTGAGTTTGTGGATTATCAGGAATTTCACAAGGCATGGATGTCCCAGGGAGCAGAAACAGCAATAGATTTTTTCCGCTTTGCACCGAACGCTCCGGAGGAAATAAGACAGGCATTCACGGAGGCGGCAGCGGAAACAGGATATAACGAGGGCGAGAGAATGGATTATATCTCTCAAGTCCTTGTGCATCAGGTAGAGAATCGACAGAATGGTGTGGCAAATTACACGGATGTATTTGGCAGTTCCATAGCATCCGCCTTACAGGCAGCAAGAGAGATTCTGTACGATTTGGAAAATCCTCTTATGCCGGTTAGCCAACGCGGAGAGAATGCTGCTAAGTACATAGAACAGGAAAAAGAATTTTACAGGTCATTCATTGAGAAACTGGAAGGATTAGCAGGTGCGAGTGCTGCTGATACTGAGGAGCCGGCGGATTATGCGAAGTTTCTGGAAGAAAAGATGAACGAGATTTTTGTGAAAATCCAGAACGGTGACACGGAACCAACCTATCAAATTGGTGCACAGTCCTTCACAGAAAAAGAGTGGGAGGAGTTCCTTGATAAGTTTGATTCCGCCCAAGAGGCAATTCAGGAGCTGATGAAGGAGGAACAGGCTAGAAAAGAGGCAGAAGAAGACAAAAAAGAAGGTATGGTTACTAATGATGCAAGTACTTTATTAACCACAGAATCCACTTCCTGTGTGTACGAGACTGCTGATCCGGAAGATGATGATTTACGTTATATCACATGGTATACCGAGAAAGGCATTTTCTGTAGAAAAGCCGGACAGACCGAAGGGGACGAATGGGCGATTACTTTTGAAAATAAAGAACAGTACGACAAGGTAATGGAATTTATCGGACAGTTTCCTTCTGGCTGGAATATGCGTTTCGCAGCTCATGAGAATTTCTGGAATGATTTTCTGAATGATGAGATTGACATGGAAGGTTTTATGGAGTTTATCAATGGAACGAATAAAGGAGTGCCTGATTATTCCATCACGATAGGAGATTCCATGTATATTGACAAGGATAAAATGCAGTGGGCAAAATATACGAATCCGTTAGGAGCCAGATTCTACACAGCAGAGGAAATGCATCAGATGCAGATGGAGATAATCGCAGCCAATCAGGCAAAACTTACGAAGCTGACAGATTCCTATGGAGAAGTATATAAGCAAAATCATCCTGATTATAACGGAGAACGAATTTTCTGCGAGTATCCGGGCGGACCGTTATATACTGCAGATGAGATTGGAAGGCTTATGTGGGAGCAATTTCTTGCTGACATGAATATGACAGAAGAAGAGATGCAGCAGAAACGAGAGGAATGGATGGCTAATGTTGGTTATCCCGGATATGAAAGTTAAACGAGAGGGTATGTTTATGAGTATTCAGATTATAGATTATAACGGAGTAAGTCCGTATGCAAAAACAGATACTACTAATAAAGTACAGCAGGCAGGTGGAGATTTCCAAAATACGGTCATGAAATGTACCGGAACAACCACACAGAAAGCTGCCTTATATTCCGATGCTCTTATGTCCTATGCTAGCCCACAGACTGGAGAATCAGTAAATATATATAAGGCAGAAAATTATTCAGAAGATAATCCTCTTTATGTTATGAGAGGACTGGATGCAAACGGAAATGAGTTTGAGGAGATGGTGGATGCAAGTACCATCAACCTAAATAACTGTAGTTTTAATGAGTTGATGGTACTGAATGTGGAAACAGGGCAGACATCTCCCAGTGATTATCTGCGTGCAGTAGCTGTCCGGGCAAATGCAGATGCCGACAGTTATTTTGAGGAAGCAGATTATATTGCCTATGCACAGGAGGTAATGGAGGATTACAAAACGCTGGGTAATTGGGATTCTTATCTGGCTATGGATAAATGGATACAGAGCTTGCTGGACTATACAGAGAAGGGAGAAGCATTATGAGTATGAAAATAGATGGATTACCTTCACAGTATAACGGATATAAGGTTAATGTTGACAGAGCAAAACAGGAAATAGAAAAACAAAAAAATAGTAACATCAGTTTATGTGATCAGGCTGAAATATCTGGGGAAGGGAAAAAGGCTCTGGAAAACAGAATGTCAGCCTTAGCAGGAGAAAGACACATGGAGGATATCCGCCATCTTTCTTCTGTCAGTTCCTATGGTTACATAAGTGATTTCGAAAAGGCATTATCTGATTTTGGAAAAGGAAATGTTTCCGGCGAGTATGTAACCGGAGCTTATGAGGAAGCTATTGCGTATATTGCTTCTAAATTTGAAGAGGAAGATGGGGAAAAGACAGATTCCTTCGATCGTCATGTAAATAAAGCGGTGGCTGCATATAACATGATGCGGGACAGGATTGAGGCAAAGTATGCCGATTCCCAAAGAGAAGCAGAATATTATGTTGCAGATCATGGAGAAATCGAAGAATTGACCAAAGAGAAAGAGTTGGAAATGCTCGATAAAGCCTATGCAAATCATAGTACATTTATAGCAACCTCAACGCAAATTTGGGCAGATTTGCAGAGCTTTACACCAACAGTAGTATACCATAAAGGTGGCCAACAGTTTGATGAAGAGCAGGCTGTAGATATGAGCCGGAAGGAAAATACCGCAGAATATGGCGAAAAGGGAGAAATAAAGGATATGGTGTCGCAGGCATTTATGAATGCTGTCAGTGACGAGAACAGGATGTCGCTTTCGCAGCATGAAGGCAGTTTAAATCATTTTAAATTGAATTTAGGAATTTCAGTATCAGCAAGAGACAGGCTGAATGGTATTTGGGACTATTATGCAAACCGAGAATAAAGGAGAGTTGTTCTTTTTAGAAGGTAACAAAGTTTTTTGCTGAATGAACGAAGTGTAAGGAGTCAATTATGGTAAGGAACGTAGCAGATATTTATCAATCAGAACAGTACAGCTTAGCTGCACAGAAAGTGAAAAGAGCACAGGGAGCATTAAATATATTGTCAAACTCCGGGAAGAACGGACAAAGGGATATGCTGCATATTTCGGATACCGGCAGAACGTATTCCAAGGAGCATGTTGTGGCATTAGTAGATACGGCTGTCAATTTATCGACAAGTGATTTTTCTTTTTATTTTGATCATTACAATAATATGCCTGCTCTTTTGGAGGCTATAAACTTCAGTGAAGGTTTTGTGACTGACTCCTATAATCCTGAATTAAGTGAGCTTGGTGTGTTGTCGTTTAAAATAGGGGGAGTCAGACAGTATATTCCAAACTATGCCATTCCGAAGATAAATGCCGGCATCCTCCCGACTATTTCTGCAAAGAATAATCAATTGATACTGGATAATAGGGGATATTACTGCTATACAGCAAAAAATGGGAAAAATTATACATGGACGGTTCATGAAGGTCATATAGGATGGGCGAAGTCCGAAAGTATGGCGGAAGCCGTGGGCGAGAACACGTCAGGCTACAATTACAGATGGGAAATGCACAGAGCCGGAGATCTGCTTTCAAGGTTAGCAAAAGGAAGCAGTACCTATGGCTTTTCCAATGAGGAGCAGAAAGAGATTCTTGCCGGATTCGGCATTACAGAAGGACATTTCACTATAGATGCCGGAGCCGGTACACATCATTATATGCTATTGGAAAATGGTGTTGTGATAGATATAGATAAACGAATGGAACTGATGAACAAAACAAATTGGCACAATCAAGGTTACCAGACTGGAGAAGTCATCAATGTATATGGCAAGGAATGTGTAATTGGCGAAGATGGTCATATTCAAGTATCAGCAGAGGATGGATTTACGGATACGAAGATACAATATCCGGATGGAAAAACTTTATAACAGTAAACTATTTTAAGGAAGTGAGAATATGCAGGTTAATCCGACAAACTTACAACAACGTTATTTTTCCAGCACAGGAAGCATAGGCGGAATCCATCTGCCGGATTTTAACGATAAATATGTTTTCTCCAAAAAGAAAAGTGGCATCAGCGATGAAGAATATCGGAAGAAGATTGTAGAGCAGGCTTATAAGGATTTTGCGAAAGGACAATTCCAGAATAAATCAGAGGACTTTAATAGGCTGATGAAAAGCTACACATCTGAGGTGTCGCCGGACAGAAAAGGAATCATTACCTCCGGTTTAAAAGCAATATCCAGAAACAGACAGGATGTATTAAAACCAATAGACTTCATTGCCACCTTATTGGAAGGGGAAGTAAAATATCAGAAGTTACCTTCCGGAAAAAGTGAGTACATAGAATTTTATGATAAGAATGGAGAAATGGTAGCAACATATTCTAACAACGGTTGGACTATGTATCCCACGAAGGCAGAAGCGGCGAGACAGACGGAAATGTGCATGATATACAATGAAGCATGGGGCAATGCAAAAAGAGGAGAGCCACTTGCATGTGGAGAAACTGCCGAGATGGATTGTTTGCAGAGCAGTTTTGATGCGAGGGCCTGAGAAATTAAACAGCGGTAAAGAATTTGACACAGGGAAGGAAGCGTGAACATGTCAGTAACATCGGTTGGAAATAATGTAGTAGGAACAGATTATCAGCAGTATCAAAAATCGGATGAAGTTCTTTTCAAAACCTATTCTTATCAGGAGGGAAAGGAACAGGAAAAAGTATATTATAAAAAGGATTGTGTGGAACTTTCCCTTGAATCTTACATGATTCCTGCCACAGCAGATAACTATGAGGAAGTCAGAAGTATACTGAAGACACAGAGTGGTGGAAAGATTATCTCTCCGGGCAATCGGTTTTTTAGTGAAACTTATGAGATTATGCGAGATTATTATGATAAAAAAATCACTTGTGATGAAGTAAAGAATATTTTTAAGGAATATGTATATCACGCATTTGGCAGACCGGAAGAAACGCAGGATAATGCAGAGACAGCGGATGAGGCAAAAGTAGTGGGTACTTCTATGAGTACCTATGAAAAGCAGCGTTTTACTGGATGGTTGTCAGGGCTGTATGAGTATTTCAGCAGGGCAAATACCAGAAATGCATGCACCAAAAATATGCAGGAAGGAAAGGCTTTGATAGAAGAAAACGGTATCAACTGGAATGGGACTTATTATTATAATTCGGATTGGTACTATGCCTGTGAGGAGATGCAGAAGATGTTTCAAGAGACTGCAAATGAACTGACAGATGAATATGGAGCCGAACAGGTGGATTTTACTTATGTGGAGCAACATACAAGATTTACGCTCGATGGGGGAATTACGTTCAATGGCGTATGGGATTCCATGGAATGGCAGATCAACCGTGACCGGGCAATAGGCGGTAGCTTCCATGATGTAAACATGGCACCACCAGAAGATTTTGTATATTGCAGTAATGCTACATGGGATGGGGAAAATAATCTGGATAGTATCAAGGAATATTTTGAGAATGAGAGAAAAGAATCCCCTTTTATGATGTTCCTTTTGGCAGCAACGAAGAATACAGATGCAAAGGACAGTCTGTTACTTAATCAGGAAAATTATTTAGATTCCAGCGAATGGGAGGAAAACGCTACTTACCAGAGTACCATTTCCTTTTTGAAGAACTTTAATATTGCTTGGAATTTTAGAAGCAACCGTTTTGAGTTTTTGAAAGAGGGATAGATAATAAATACTCTGATTACAAGCAGGAGCATGGGGAGATACCACAGTATCACATGGATTTTAAATGGAGTGGAAAAGAATTTCGGTATGAATAATCAAATTCTGTATTGACTCTCTCGTTACGTCACGGTTTAGGATGGAATCGGAAGGAGGAAATCTATGAAAACGGTAAAAGAAATATCAAAAATAACCGGAATCAGTATTAGGACGTTGCGTTATTATGACGAGATTGGTCTCCTGAAACCTGCCAAAGTGACAGAAGCCGGATATCGCCTCTATGATGAACAGGAACTGGAGAAATTGCAGGAAATTTTATTCTACAAAGAGGTAGAAATCCCGCTGGCTGAGATTAAGAAAATCATGGAGAATCCGGAGTACGACAAGCAGAAAGCTTTGGCAGTACAGAAATCACTTCTGGAGCGTAAGCGCAATCGTCTGAATGGAATCATTGAGTTGATTGATGACGTAAGGAAGGGAGTAAATACCATGAGTTTTAGTGCTTTTACGCAAGAGGATGTAAAGAAGATTATTGACCATAGTTTGGAAGTGCAAAGTCAGGAGTCGTTGGATGCCATTATAGAGCAATTAGGCAGTTTGGAAAATTATCGGGCTTCCATGGAGGAAAACCTAAAGAATGAGAGCAGAACTGCAAAACTGATTAAGATTTATGGCAGTAAAGATAAGGCAGTAGATGCAAGCTTGGCAGCTACAGGGAATTTGGATGAACAGCAGCAAATTCAAAGTGAAATAGACAATATCTATAAGCGGTTTGCCATAGCAATGGAGAAACAGGATGCTGATATGGAAGCAGAATGTGTTGGGAAACTGGCCGAGGGTTACAAAAAACTCTTACGGTTAGATAATGCTAGATATGTTTTGCTCAAGACCGCAGATGATTATCTCGGCAATGGTGTACTAACAAAAGCGACAGATAAGCAGTATGGACAAGGAGTAACGAAATACATTGGAGAAGGTATTAAACGCTACTATGGTGTATAATATATTTCTTTATAAAATTGCATAAAAGAGAAATTATAAGGTGAGTAATGAGCAAGGCGTTCATTGCTCCCTTTTCACGTTATAGGGAAATGATTGCAGATTTCTAGAGAAAACATGGGATATACGCAGGAAGTGTTTGCGGGAACCCTAGATGTAGGGACAGAGATTTATGCCGATGATGGAAAAAGTGCAACCAACACCAAAAAGCGTGATGATTTCAATGCCATGATAAAGGATGCACTGGATGGAAAAATCGACATGATACTGACAAAGTCGGTGAGCCGATTTGCCAGAAATACAGTAGATTCCCTGCTGACCATTCGAAAGCTAAAGGAAAAGAATGTAGCAGTGGTTTTTGAAAAAGAGGGTGTCAACACCTTAGACGGAACCGGGGAAATCCTGATTACCATCTTAAGCAGTCTGGCACAGGAAGAGAGCCGCAACATCAGTGAGAATACCAGATGGGGCGTGGTTCGAAGATTTGAAAATGGCAAGATGATTGTCAACCACAATAAATTCATGGGATACACCAAAAACGAAAATGGAGATCTGGTCATCGTACCGGAGGAGGCAGAAATCGTAAGGCTAATTTTCAGGCTTTATCTGGAAGGCTACAGTGCCGGAAAAATCAGCAAATATCTGGAGAGCATAAAATTAAAACTGCCACGGGACAGGATAAGTGGCACGACACGGTAGTTCTGAAAAAGCTCCGAAATGAGAAATACATGGGAGATGCCCTGCTACAAAAGACTTATACCGTAGACTTTATGACAAAGAAAAAGGTTATGAATAAGGGGGATTGTGCCACAGTATTATGTAGAAGATGACCATGAGGCAATCATCCCCAAGGAACTATTTTACAGGGTGCAGGAAGAAATGACGAGAAGGGCAGCCATGAATAAGGCAGCAGTAACGAGGAAGAAAAATCAAAAGAGTAAATTTTCCTCAGAATATGCACTTACCGGTTTACTGCTCTGCGGAGAATGCGGACAGGAATACAGAAGAGTCACATGGTCGAGGAATGGCAAAAAAAAGATTGTGTGGAGGTGCAGTAACCGACTGACAAACGGAACCAAGAACTGCAAGAAATCCGAGACACTGGAAGAGGGAGCATTGAACAGGGCAGTCATGTCAGCAATTAACCGTATCACCTGTAATGACGGAGATTTTGTGGGAGCATTCAGACAGAATGTCATCCGGGTAATCGGAAGCTACGGTTCAGAGCAGGAGCCGGACGAATACGATGATAAAATCAAAGCCAAGCAGG
This sequence comes from Lachnospiraceae bacterium, assembly GCA_017623295.1. Classification (GTDB taxonomy): domain Bacteria; phylum Bacillota; class Clostridia; order Lachnospirales; family Lachnospiraceae; genus UBA3282. The sequence goes on from JAGAPK010000065.1 coordinate 40,995, forward strand.
AAGAGATGGTAGCACTGATTGCAGAAAATGCAAAAGAGGGTTCCTACACCGATGAGTTCGATGAGAGATACCGAAAGATTGCAGAGGAAATCACCACTTTAAAAGAGAAGCAAATAGAGGCCAGACGTAAGAAAAAACTGGCTGATAATTATGAACAGCGGCTTAAGGATATGGACAATTTCCTACAGAGCCAGACCTATAACATACCGGAATTTGACAATGACCTTGTCAGAAGGCTGATAAGCAGTATCAAAGTAGTCTCTGCCGAGAAGCTGATAATCCAGTTCCAGTCGGGAATCGTCATGGAGCAGGAAATCAGTTATGACTAAGTGACAGGCAGGGATGACAATTGAATAGGGAACGGAATTCCTGCCTGTAAAATAAATCCGTAGGATTTATGGTAAGAATAAAATGCTCGATGGGTTCGGGCTTTTTATTGTTGGCATAAATTAATAATGAGATATTTGGATTGGAGTTATATATAATTTGTTGTATAATGTTGAAAGAGAAGGACTTATGAATTTATTGTTGATTAAGAGGAAAGAAAAATGGCACAGTTTAGAATAAAAACTAGTAAAAATGAAGTATTATGCCCAAGCGAAATGGAGAAGCATGAAAAGAAATCATTATTTGATAAATGCAAAGATGAAAAACTGAAACTTTTTTGCAATTGTAATGGGGCTTGTGAATATAAAGTGCGTAATGGAAATTGGGCAATATATCCATGTAGTCAAGGAAAACAGGCAGAACACGAGGATTGGTGCCCGAAATCGAAAGTATACTTAGATAAACGTGATTATAATGCTGGATTTTTGATTGATGATGAGACAGAGGAGGTCCGGGTGCATTTGTCAGAACCACTAATGCCTCGGGAGCAAAACGATGATGAACCAAATGAAAATGGGCCAAATGAGAATGTTCCACGAAATCATGATGGGGGAGGCAGAAGATATCCTCGGCATCAGCAAGGAGAAATTACGATTTCTGCTATGATCAAAAAGATGAATATGCTTACATTTAAGCATGTTGCATTTTACAAAGGAAATAATGAGACAGTGTACCCCAAAACGAATGTAATGATTAAGAAAATGTTTTGGGCGGAAAAGAGGACAAGAATAGGAACTAAGAAAAAGAGTATTGCTGATTTAGACCGTCTAAAAGATGGTCTGGAATTTGTATATAAAGAATTAGCAGAGATACCTACATATAAAGCAGATGATAGGATTACACGTCTAATAATAAAAGAAGAGAAAGATGGTAAGGCGTTAACAGTTCCGGTTTATACACAAGAGTTGATTAGGGCACTTGAGGAGTACGAAAATACTTATGCGACTGATGACCTATCAAATAGGAATATTATTTTAGCAGGATTTCGAGATAGGTACGCAATGTATAGCTTAAGATTTCTTTTAGTAAACGATTATGGGTTGTTTTCTGAGAGTAATTATGAAGTGCAGATGTATAATGCCATTTGTGAAATAATGAACCGAAATAGATTCAAGGAAAAAGGTGTGTTCTTTTATAAGCCTTTTGAGTATGGATATGGTGCCTATGGGGACAAATATTTGGAAGATGGTATTATCGAATTTGAAGGGACAAATAAAAAAATAGTTATAGAAGTTTATGGTAGAAATGATGAGGATTATTTAGAGAGAAAAGATATTAAGTCCCAAATGCTTTCCAGGAAAGATAATATATATATTTATATTCCATGGGAGGCATATAATAATGAGCCATTACCATATAAGAGAATTTGTACTGAAATCGAAGGGGTATTAAAGGATGTAAATTCTCAATGAGTGTTTAAAGAAAGTGAGAAAAGATTAGTGGAGGAGCTAGAAAGATGATTTTATCTGATAATGAAACCAAAGTCGATTTACTTAATAATGAGGCGATAGCAAAAACAATAGTTTCTCTTATTAAAGATAGTAAAGAGCAACCAATTTCTATCGGTATTCACGGGGACTGGGGAGCGGGCAAATCTAGTATTCTTGAAATGGTAGAAAATGAAGTAACGACATCTGCTGCAGAGTCAGGTAAAAAGTATGCATGTATTCGATTTAATGGTTGGAAGCATCAAGGATTTGAAGATTCCAAAGTTGCTTTAATGAGTTCTATTATTTCAGAGCTTGAAAAAAAAGAAAAACTTGGTGTGAAGGCTGGAGAAATATTAAAAAAACTGTGGGGAAATATAAATTGGATGAGTATAGCCAAGACTGCCGGAAAAACAGCATTGGGACTTGCTACAGGTACAGCACCTCTTACATTACTATCTTCAACGATGGATATTTTGAAAGCGACGGTAACCACCGAAGAAGGAATTGCTGGGGCAATTGAGTCTATTGGTGGCTATTTAAAAGATGCCAACATTACGGAAGATACATCAAGTAATAAACAATTTTCTGAATTTCAGGATAATTTTAATGAATTGTTAGAGGATGCATCTATTGAAAAACTTGTTGTATTAATTGACGATTTGGATAGATGTTTACCAGATGTGGCAATCAATACATTAGAAGCAGTAAGATTGTTTATGTTTACAGAAAAAACAGCGTTTGTAATTGCAGCAGATGAAAGTATGATACGTTATGCAGTCAAAAAGCATTTTCCTGATGCAATTGATGAAAATAAACTTAATACGGGAGATGCTTTTGCAAATAGATATTTAGAGAAATTAATTCAGATTCCATTTAGAATTCCTGCGTTAGGTGAGGTGGAGGCTTGTATATACATAATGCTACTTATGGTAGGTTCGGTTTTTGCTGATGAAAATCCCAATTATAAAAAGCTGAGAGAAGAAGGATTATCAAGAATTAGGAAGCCGTGGAATGTAGAAAGTCTCACAGTTGACGATGTAAAAGGGCTTCTTGGAACTGATTATGAGAAAGCTGCAAATGAAGTATTGATTGCGACACAAATATGCCATTTGTTAGCACAGAATACAGATGGAAATCCAAGGAAGATAAAACGGTTTGTAAACATGTTGCTGTTACGTTATGAAATTGCGAAGAATCGTGGGTTTGGAGATGAACTGGAACTTGCAATTTTAGCAAAGATGATGCTGGCAGAATATTATGAAACAGATTTTTATAAAGAATTAACTAATCATTTGGATTCAGAAGGAAAATGGGGAGAAATCCCGGAAATACTTTCTGATATTCAAAAAATGGTCGAAGACAAGGAAGCAGTGGAATCAAAAGAGCGTTGGTATGATTTAAATAAGATTGGGGAATGGCTTATTACGGAACCGGAAATTACTGACAAAGACTTGAGACCATATTATTATGCTTGCAAAGAAAAGATTGATTACTTTTCAGGTAAATCTTCTCAAAATGATTTATCAGAAGTTGTTGATTTGCTTTTTAGAGATGAAATGACGATTGTTGGACATATTGAGGATTTGCAAAACTTGACAAGTCAAGAATCTGACCAAGTGTTTGATGTTGTTGTTCAAAAAATCATGGAAAGAGGTCAATTTGATACGAAACCGAAGGGAACAGATGGTTTAATTATATTGGTACAGAATAAACCTGAACTTCGGAAAAGTTTGGTAAATTTTATAGATGCTATTCCTGTTTCTAATGTTGGTGTGTGGATTATACATGGATGGGATAAAGCTATTCCGAAGGACTGTGAAGAAAGAAAGACTTTAAATCAATATTTTGACAAACTTAAAAGTAGCGGTACATCAGTTGTTAAGGCTGCTTTAAAAAAGATGTGAGGTGATTGATAATGGGAACATCAACACATAATGGAGGACAAAAAGGAGGAACACCGCTAGTACCATCATGGTTACAGGAACCTGATGAAAATATGCAAAATGAAACGCCTCAAGGTGTCAATGGTAATCAAATTCCACCGACAGGTGATGCGGATCGTTTTACAGCACCACGTGGTGAATTTACAAGATATATAAATTCTGGTGGACGGGATAGCAGTTTAGGGCGGAAAAGTGTTTCTAATTACATAAGAAATTCTTTAGGTGGTAGTTCAAATGCAACGCAAAGAATGGGAGCAGCCAGAAGCAGTACAGCGAGATTGTTAAATATTGCGGGTGCATTTGCTTCAGGCGGAGCAAGAGCTGTCGAGCAATATCTTTCTATTGAAAACCTTTCCCATAAGACTGCAAGTGATGCATTTATTGCTATTACTGATTTTGTTTGTCCGGATGGAGGACCACAAGATGAAGGCATTGCGCGGTCAGCATATATTTCTGCAATAGAAGAATCACCAGAGATAGCTACAATTAAATTTGAGGATTTGACCTCTGAACAGATTATGGTAATTGTGGAACGTACTATGGCAAATGCTATATTTAGTAGAATTACGAATGATATTGGAAATAAGATTATTTTGTTGCCACAGGATAGGGCTACATCGGACAGTATAATAGTTCAAATGAAAGACTTTGTTAAAGGTTCTGTATCTGATGCGGTAGCCAATCTGAACATACAGACAGGGAATATTCGACAGGGAGATTCGCTAAGAATAGTAAATCAAGTGTATAAGGAAGCATTTGATATTATGGTAAGTGCAGGTGAAAATGAATGAATCGATATAGGTTAAGAGCAAATTATGAAATTCAGAATATAGAGTCAAGGAGAGAGAATGGCACAGTTATTGTTGATGTACCTATGCTATCTGTGGGTGAATTAAACTATGGATTAAACCATGTTAAGGAGAAATTATATAAAGAAAATGTATATCCCACTGAAATCGGGTTTGATATTATGTCGCTGGCAACAATGGTTTATTTGGCAGATACACGAATTGAGAGAGTGGTACATGGACAAGACTCTTGGTCGAGAGAAATAGAATTAGAGATACCGGTATCAAATGTAGAATTGTGGGAAACACAGATTTATACGGTTGAACGTATGCTTAAATTTCTTACAGGCGATTTATGGAAAATTACATTGTCAAGTAGAATGTGGCAGTTTAGTAAACCGGACGAAATAGGAGAAAAATCAAATAAATATGATGAAGTATCATTGTTCTCAGGAGGAATGGATAGTCTTATAAGTACTATTAATTTAATGGAAGACAAGAAAAATACCTTGCTGATAAGTCATGCAGGTGAAGGACTTACAAAAAATGCGCAAAAAAATATTGTGGACAAATTTGAACTGCTATATCCAGATGTATTACATACTTGGCTCGACTTGTGGATGGTATTTCCAAATAATTACATTCCGGAAGGTGGTAATGATAATAATACAAGAAGTAGATCGTTTCTTTTTATTGGTTATGCGATTTTTGTAATGTCTGGTATGGATAATATTAGTGAATTGTTGGTCCCTGAAAATGGTCTAATTGCATTGAATGTGCCATTAGATGAAACAAGGGTAGGTTCGTTTAGTACGAGAACAACACATCCGTTTTATCTTTTTTTATGGAATGAGTTACTGCAGGGATTAGGACTATGTATGTCAGTGAAAAATCCTTATTGGAATAAAACCAAGGGAGAAATGGCAGCGGAATGTAAAAATAGTGATGTGCTGTATGAGACTATGAAGTTATCGTTTTCATGTTCATCACCAGGAAAAGCAAGATGGAAAAAACTTAGTCCGCAACATTGTGGGTATTGTGTTCCTTGTCTAATTAGACGAGCAGCGATGTATAAAGCTTTTGGTAGTGATGGAACTGTATATACCGAGACATCTATTCATGAAATGCAAAGTAAAAATTCAGAAGGAATGGGAATCCAATTGCGTTCTTTCCAGTATGCAATTGATAAAATAAAGCAGGATAGTAATCGTGCTTTGTTCTATATACATAAGCCGGGACCATTACCGCAAGATGATGAATATTTGCGGGAATTGGCTGATATATATGTGAGAGGTTTATTGGAAGTAGATAATTTTATACAGAATAATTTAGCTGAAGAGGGTAGTAACAATGATTTATGATGCACATTGTCATTTGGATTTAATGGACAACATGGCAGGATTTATAAAAGAGATGCAAAATTCTGATATGAGCCTATTTGCAGTTGGTACTACCCCCAAGGCATATGATAGAGAAATACAGTTTTGCAGAAATAATCCTCGTATTAAAGTTGGATTAGGGATGCATCCACAATTAATTTCTAGCGGCTATGATGATATGAAATTGTTTAAGACATTATTTGAAAAAAGTCACTATATTGGCGAAGTAGGCTTGGATTTTAGTAAAGAATATATTCAGACAAAAGAAGTGCAAGTGCAAGTATTTCGTGATATTGTCAAGTTGTGTGAACAGTGTGGAGAAAAAGTGGTTTCTGTTCATTCTCTTAAGTCGGCAAATACAGTTATTGAAATTCTGAGAGAATACAGAACACAAAGAAGTAATAAATATATCTTACACTGGTTTACGGGTACAATACCACAGCTAGAGAAAGCAATAGAATTAGGGTGCTATTTTTCGATTAATCCAAGTATGTTAAAAACAAAATCAGGAATGGAGATAATAAATACTGTACCGGTTGAACGCATGTTGTTGGAGACAGATGCACCATTTACATTCAAAGTTCAGCATGTTGAAGAAATAGAAAAAGAGCTTAAGAGAGCCACATTAAAAATATCAGAGATAATTAAAATAGACATGACAGATGGATTTTATGAAAATTCAAGAGCTGTGTTTAGATATCAATAGATACTGAAAAGTAAGCTGGAGGAGTAAGGTTACACAACTACTGTCAGAACATGAATTCATTACGGGATTATGAATATATCCAATAGGGAAATTTTTATTGAGAAAAAGAAGTAAACGCTGTATACTATTAAAGAAAAGGGAGACAGAAGATGCGGTTTAGTGATATAAAAGTAGGATACATTTATAATGTAATTTTTGATCCGGTTCGGGATTGTGAGTTTGATGGCAAGCATTTGGCAGTGGTATTAAAGAGGAATAACGATAAAGCAACATTTATTGTCATGCCACTTACGAGTGCACCTAATGGAGTCGGTGTGAATAAAATAAAATTAGGAGCGATGAATAGTTTACCGTCTTCGTTAAAATCTAATGATACATACGCAGTATACAATCAGGTTCGAACAGTTAATGCTGATAGATTTATTGCTTTAAAAGAAGGCAGTGCAGTAAAGGAATGTCAGATGGAAAAGCATATTTTCCATAAACTATTATTTTTAGGTCTCCGAGAGATGGTATATAGTATTCCGCAAGATGAAAGGATTGAAATCTTAAAGTCTGCTTATGAAGCTGAGTTAATCTTAAAGGCAAAAGATATGGCTTATCAAATTGTAAAATTAAGGAAAGAGGAAATTCCCGATAAAAAGCAAATTGATGAATTTTTAGTACAGATTAACGAAACAATAAAAGGTGTAACATATTCTTTGGATAAGCAGCTTGTTAA
>JAGAPK010000009.1 GCA_017623295.1 Lachnospiraceae bacterium
AATATCTCCTTTTGAGTGCCGATAACGACACTCTGTTTGTCATGCAGTTTTCAAGGTTCAAATATATCTGAAATGCATTTCTGCAATCCATTCATAAAATATCATTTTTTAGACTTGACTTTTAATAGTTAGTCTTTCTATCAAATATGTGTCACATGGAATCATTTCTACTACATATTGTGTCCCGCAACCGGTTCCACACGTTTTGAAATGATTATACTCCATTTTATTCATTTGTAAAGAGCAAGATTTTGCATCTAAATAAAAACAATTTCCCATTTTTTGACATTCCAAGCAATCTTGAGATATTTTCGCATTTTTCTTTTGGCATTGTGCACAATTACAACTTTATCGCGCTAAACAAAAAAAGCGCACTTTTCTTATTTTCCGGCAAATTCTACCATATAATCTTGGAACCTTAATGGAAGCATTTGTTGCTGTAATTTCAGGTTTTTACGCTCTTTTATCGCAATCGTATGACAAAACATCGTAAACAAATCCCGATACGATTCTTCCTGTTCCGAATAATGCAGGTGTTTTTCTACATCAAGCTCCTGTCCTGTCACAAGATACCACTCTTTTCTTGCCGGATGTACACCAAAAATTCCTCTTTTTTCATCATAGATAATGAAATTTTCTAACGGAAGTCTGTCTGCAAAGTGCGGCATCAGAAACGAAACTACATTACATACCGGTCCAATCTTGGAAAATAAAATATCCTGTTCCAGTTCTTGAAAACGAACAAATTCCATCAAACGGTGAATTTCGTTCCTGGCTTTTCTGGACAGATTAAAAGTTTTCTCCACATAAGGATTGGACACATTTTCAAGCACTCTCCTTCCGCTTCCTCTTGTAATAGCATCCACAATTGTCTGGTAAACTGCCTGTCCTTTCTCGGCATCATCAGTGGACAGTGCCTTGCATAACTCCACATAAATTTCTGTACCAAGTCTTCTTTGAATCGTTCTGATTACTTTCTCAGTTTTCACAATATCCGGAGAAATATACTGATAAGCTGCAAATAATCTCAAATTTTCCTCTTCTCCAACCTGTATATGAATATGCTCATGCCCCTCCCTCAAGGCATAGGCATCATAAATTCCGGTAAAAATTCCCTCCAGTGAATCCTCACAAATTAAATACTTTTCTTCCATAGTGACTCCCTACGAAAATAATGACATCTGTTCATACTGCATTCCATCTGTCGAAAATGGATAGCGTTCTTTCTGATAAGTCAGGTTTCTTACAATATAATTCTCTTCGATTCTGGTCGGATACATCATCCTTCCGTTACAAGTAATAAAGTAAAGTGCTCTTTTCAGTACTACACCGATTTTCTTCAAATCCTCAAACGTCAGATTACCAAACCGCCGTGCTGTAATAATTCTTCTGGCACTCTTCACACCAATACCCGGAATGCGCAGAAGAAGCTGATAATCTGCACGGTTGATTTCCACCGGAAATAATTCCAAATGTCTGACCGCCCAATCAGCCTTCGGATCTATCATCATGTTGAAATTCGGTCTATCCTCGGTCAGCAATTCATCTACTGTAAATTCATAAAACCGGAGTAACCAGTCTGCCTGATAAAGTCTGTGTTCTCTAAGAAGTGGCGGTCCTCCAATGGGTGCCGGTAAATCCTTATCTTCGTTAACATTCACATACGCAGAATAATACACTCTTTTCAAAGAAAATTTCTGATACAGGCTCTCTGCCACCGCCATAATCTGATAATCGCTCTCCGGCGTTGCCCCAATAATCATCTGCGTAGACTGGCCCGCCTCACAGAAATGCGGTGCATTCCGATACAATGCCAATTCATTCTTATTTACAGTAATTCCATTCTGAATAAGCTTCATTGGTTTCAAAATATTCTTCCGATGCTTATTGGGTGCCAGTTTGTGCAAACTTTCTGCCGTAGGCAGTTCCAAATTGACACTCATTCTGTCTGCAAGAAATCCTGCTTTCTGTATTAGTAATGGGTCCGCGCCCGGAATTGCTTTCACATGGATATAGCCTTGAAAATTATGAACAGTTCGAAGTTTATACAATGTCTCACAGAGCAATTCCATCGTATAGTCCGGATTGTACAAAATGCCCGAGCTTAGAAACAAACCTTCTATATAATTACGCCGATAAAATTCCATCGTCAGTTCACACACTTCATCCGGTGTAAAAGAGGCTCTTGGCACATCATTCGACTTACGATTGATGCAATATTTACAGTCATAAATACATTCGTTTGTAAAAAGTATCTTCAATAAAGAAATGCATCTTCCGTCCGCTGCAAAACTGTGGCACAATCCGGCTTTCACTGTATTCCCAATACCGGTTCCGTCACCTTTACGGGAAGAACCGCTGGAACTGCAGGACACATCATACTTCGCCGCATCTGCCAAAATATTCAGTTTCTCCATGAGGGACATCTGTGGTGAAATTCGCACTTCCATTACTCTTCTCCTATTTTCGAACATTTGTTTGTTTTATTATCATAGCACCACTCTGCGTATATTGCAAGCATTTTCAGAACGTTTGTTCTGTTTATTTTTTCCTGTCTTTTGTATTGAAAAATACACAAAATTTACCATGATTTCCTCTTGATTTCTAGGGCAAAAAGCTGTTAAATAGAATAGGAAATTATTTATACAGAATCGAGGATTTTTATGGAAAACTTAATTATTCCAAAAGACTACCATTCTGCTTTAAATCTTTACGACACACAGATTGGTATTAAAACAGTAAAAGACTTTTTTCAGAATTTATTAGCAGAACGCTTGAATCTGTTGCGCGTGTCTGCACCATTATTTGTAGAACCAACCTCCGGTCTGAACGATAACTTAAACGGAGTGGAACGTCCTGTTGTATTTGGTATCAAAGAGCAGAACGATGCTGAGGCTGAGATTGTTCACTCTCTTGCTAAATGGAAACGTTTTGCATTAGGAAAATATGGTTTTTCTCATGGGGAAGGACTTTATACTGATATGAGTGCTATCCGTCGTGACGAAACCACCGACAATATTCACTCTATCTATGTTGACCAATGGGATTGGGAAAAAATTATTTCCAAAGAAGAACGTTCTCTTGATTATCTGAAAGATACAGTACGCACGGTATACAAGGTACTGCGTAAAACAGAAAAATATATGGCAATTCAGTATGATTATATAGAAGAAATTCTTCCACATGACATTTTCTTTATTACGACACAGGAATTGGAAGATATGTTTCCGGATTATACTCCGAAGCAGCGTGAATATTACATCGCTAAGGCAAAAGGTGCTGTCTGCATCATGAAAATCGGCGATTTACTGGAATCCGGTGAAAAGCACGATGGCCGTGCACCGGACTATGATGATTGGGCTTTAAATGCAGATATCGTTGTTTACTATCCGATTCTTGACATTGCACTGGAATTATCCTCTATGGGTATTCGTGTTGACAAAGAAGCTTTAAAGAGTCAGCTTGCAAAAGCAGGATGTCCGGAACGTGCAGAACTGCCATTCCAGAAAGCTATTTTGGAAGATAAACTTCCATTATCCATCGGTGGTGGTATCGGTCAGTCCCGTATTTGTATGTTTTTCCTTCGAAAAGCACACATCGGCGAGGTACAGTGTTCTCTCTGGCCGGAAGATATTACAAAAGAAGCATTGAAGAACGGAATACAATTGTTATAATAAAAGATTATTACACAAAAAGACAGATGAAACATCAAAATTTCATCTGTCTTTCTTTTTATATTACATCACAGCTTAAATACTACATTCTTATCTTACTGCACATATAAATTCGTATAGCCCATCAAACTTTCATCGACTTCTTTAGCACATTCACGTCCCTGACGAATAGCTTTTACAACGAGTGACTGTCCCGTGTGCATATCGCCTGTTACAAAAACGTTGTCTACACTTGTTTTAAAGCCGCCCGGCGCTGTTTTGACATTTGTTCTTGGGTCAAGTTCTACTTTGAAAGCATCGGTAACATATTTCTGACTGCCCAAAAAGCCTGCTGCAATCAGTACAATTTCTGCATCCAGAACTTTTTCAGAGCCCGGAACTTCTTTCATATTCATTCTTCCGGTCTCTTTATCTTTCTCCCAAGTCAGTTTTACGATTTTAACACCTTTCAGATTACCGTTTTTATCTTTGATAAATTCTTTTACGGTAGATTCGTAAATACGCGGGTCGTGTCCATACACGGCAATTGCTTCTTCCTGACCATAATCTGTCTTGCAGACCTTTGGCCACTGTGGCCAAGGATTGTTCTCTGCTCTGGTATCCGGTGCTTTTGGCATCATTTCAATCTGTGTCACGGATTTTGCACCATGACGAATCGATGTACCAACACAGTCATTTCCGGTATCACCACCGCCGATGATAACTACGTTTCTATCTTTGGTGTCTACATATTTTTTATCTGCAAAATCAGAATCCAGAAGACTCTTTGTATTTCTGGTTAAGAAATCAACTGCAAAATAAATGCCTTTGGCATCTCTGCCCGGTGCGCTGATATCTCTTGGATTCGAAGAACCACAAGCAAGTACCACACGGTCAAAATCCTTCAGTAATTTTTCCGGTTTAATGTCCTTGCCAATGTCTGTATTGGTTACAAAAGTAACTCCTTCCTCTTCCATTACTTTGATTTTACGGTCAATGATGTGTTTTTCCAGCTTCATGTTTGGAATACCATACATCAGAAGTCCGCCAACTCTGTCGGAACGCTCAAATACCGTAACAAGGTGTCCTCTTTTATTAAGCTGATCTGCTACTGCCAGACCGGAAGGGCCGCTTCCTACAACAGCAACGGTTTTGCCGGTTCTTACTTTCGGAGGTTTTGCTGCCGCATAGCCTTTTTCATAAGCATTTTCAATAATGGCATATTCGTTTTCTTTGGTGGAAACCGGATCGCCTGTCAAACCACAGGTACAGGCAGCCTCGCACAGTGCCGGACATACCCTGGAAGTAAATTCCGGAAAGTTATTGGTCTTGTGCAGACGGTTGTAAGCCTGCTCCCAGTTTCCGGTATATACCAGGTCGTTCCACTCCGGTACTAAATTGTGAAGCGGACAGCCGGAAGTCATACCACACAGTGTCATTCCTGACTGGCAGAACGGCACACCACAATCCATGCAGCGAGCTCCCTGCAACTGCTGTTCCTCCCTTGAAAGATGTTCATGAAATTCGTTAAAATTTTTTATACGTTGTTTCGGGCTTACATCCTTAGAAACTTTACGTTCATAATCCAAAAATCCAGTTGGTTTTCCCATTTTTCCTACTCCCTTTCCTAATTAACATTTCCTCATTTTTTGATAAATCAGCCTTTTTTATTTGCGTAAAAAGCTTCAATCTGTGCCTGTTCTGCACTCAGTCCTTTTTCTTCCATCTGAACAATCAGCTTTAACATACGCTCATAATCATGAGGAATAATTTTCTTGAACTTCGGTAAATACTCACCAAAATTATCCAGAATCTCTTTGCCTTTTACAGAGTTTGTGTAGGCAACATGTTCTTTAATCATTTCTTTCAGTTCAAGAACGTCATATTTAGAAGTAATTTCGTAAGAAGAAACCATTTCTTTGTTAATCTTTGTATACAGGTCATTGTCTTCATCCAGCACATAAGCTACACCACCGCTCATACCGGCTGCAAAGTTCTTGCCAACTGCACCAATGATTACAACACGACCACCTGTCATATATTCACATCCATGATCTCCAACACCTTCTACAACAGCACTTGCACCAGAGTTTCTAACACAGAAACGTTCCCCTGCTACACCATTGATAAAAGCTTTACCAGAAGTTGCACCATACAGAGCAACGTTACCAATGATAATATTTTCATCCTGTTTGAATTTGGAACCCTTCGGTGGATAAACAATCAGTTTACCGCCGGATAAACCTTTACCAAAGTAGTCATTGGAATCACCGACAAGTTCTAAGGTCAGTCCTTTCGGGATAAAAGCACCGAAGCTCTGTCCACCAGCACCATTACAAAGGATACGGTAAGTATCTTCTTCCAGTGTATCACCGAATTTTCTCGTAATTTCTGAACCTAAAATTGTACCAAATGTACGATCTGTATTAGTAACATCTACTTCCAGGCTTCTCTTCTGACCGGTTTCCATTGCTTTAGAAAGCTGTTTTAATAATACTTTTTCATCCAGAGTTTTCTCTAAACCAAAGTCATAAACCTGTTTTGGATCGAAGATGCATTTTTCCTTGCTTCCTTCATATGGATTGCTCAGAATCAGGCTTAAATCTACCTTTTTCTGTTTCTCCGTCAGGTTATCTTTTACCTTCAGCAAATCGGTTCTGCCAACTAACTCGTCTACTGTTCTGACACCCAGCAAGGACATATATTCCCGTAATTCCTGTGCAATAAACTTCATGAAGTTCTCAACATATTCCGGTTTCCCTTTGAAACGTTTACGAAGCTCTGGATTCTGAGTTGCCACACCAACCGGACAAGTATCCAAGTTACATACTCGCATCATAACGCATCCCATTGTTACAAGCGGAGCCGTTGCAAAACCAAACTCTTCTGCACCTAAAATCGCTGCAATTGCAACATCACGACCACTCATCAACTTACCATCTGTTTCAATACGCACTTTGTTACGAAGTCCGTTCTGAATCAAGGTCTGATGTGTTTCCGCAAGACCAAGCTCCCAAGGAAGTCCGGCATTGTGAATGGAGTTACGTGGTGCTGCACCAGTACCACCATCATAGCCAGATACCAGAATAACCTGGGCGCCGGCTTTGGCAACACCTGCTGCTACCGTACCGACACCAGCTTCGGAAACAAGCTTCACGGAAATCCTTGCTCTTGTATTTGCATTTTTCAAGTCATAAATCAACTGTGCCAAATCCTCAATGGAATAAATATCATGATGAGGTGGCGGGGAAATCAGGCTTACACCCGGTGTTGAATGTCTTGTTTTGGCAATCCAGGGATATACTTTTCCACCCGGTAAGTGTCCGCCTTCCCCCGGTTTTGCACCCTGTGCCATCTTAATCTGAATTTCCTGAGCACTGATTAAGTATCTGCTGGTAACGCCGAAACGTCCGCTTGCTACCTGTTTGATTGCAGAGCATCTGTTGAGTCCGTCTGCACCGATTGTTAATCTTTCATCATCTTCTCCACCTTCACCGGAGTTGGATTTTCCGTGAAGATTATTCATAGCAATTGCCATTGTCTCATGTGCTTCTTTGGAAATAGAGCCATAAGACATAGCACCTGTTTTAAATCTTGTTACAATCTTTTCAACACTTTCCACTTCCTCAATCGGAGCCGGTTTCTTTGCATAATTAAAATCCATCAAACCACGAAGGTTTTTAATGCTTTCTTCATTATTGACTGCTTTGGTATATTGTTTAAACAGTTCATAGTCACCACGTCTTGTAGACTCCTGAAGCAGATGGATTGTTTCCGGATTGTAAAGATGTTCGTCCGCACCACTTCTCATCTGATGATGTCCTGCGCTGTCCAGTGTTAAATCTGTTTCCAGACCGAGTGGGTCAAAAGCCATAGAATGAAGTGTATCTACTTCTTTCTCAATGTCTTTCAATGCAATACCGCCCACACGACATACTGTATTGGTGAAATATTTATTAATTACGTCTTTATCAATACCGATTGCCTCAAAAATCTTGGAACCCTGATAGGACTGAATGGTGGAAATACCCATCTTGGAAGCAATTTTAACAATACCATGCAAAACGGCATCATTGTAATCATTTACCGCTGCATAATAATCTTTATCTAACATGTGATTGTCAATCAGTTCTTTGATGCTTTCTTGTGCCAGATAAGGGTTAATAGCAGATGCTCCATAACCAAGCAATGTTGCAAAGTCATGCACTTCTCTTGGTTCTGCAGATTCCAGAATAATCGCTACACTGGTTCTCTTCTTTGTATTTACCAAATGCTGTTGCAAAGCAGAAACAGCTAATAAGGAAGGAATTGCCACACGATTCTCATCCACTCCTCTATCGGAAAGAATCAGAATGTTTACACCATCACGGAATGCTTTATCTACTTCTACGAATAAACGATCAATCGCTTTCTCCAAGCTTGTATTTTTATAGTAAGTAATCGGAACGACTTCTACTTTGAAGCCTTCTGATTTCATATTTTTAATTTTGAGCAAATCGGTACTGGTTAAAATCGGATTGTGTACTCTTAACATGTTACAGTTCTCCGGCTTTTCTTCCAGTAAGTTTCCATCTTTACCAAGATAAACGGTAGTTGAAGTAACTACTTCTTCACGAATCGCATCAATCGGAGGATTCGTAACCTGTGCAAAAAGCTGTTTGAAATAATGGAACAGCGGATTATGAGATTTGGACAACACCGGAATTGGTGTATCCACACCCATTGCTGCAATTGCTTCCGAACCATTTTTTGCCATCGGTAAAATACTTGTCTTTAATTCTTCGTAAGTATAGCCGAATGCCTTCTGCATACGCTGTCTTTCTTCGTAAGTATACTCCGGCACTCTCTGGTTCGGAATTTTCAAATCTTTTAAGGCTACCAGATTGTTGTCCAGCCATTCACCATACGGCTGTGCAGAAGCATACTGTTCTTTTAATTCATCATCATCAATCACTCTGCCCTGCAGTGTATCTACTAATAACATTTTGCCCGGATGCAGTCTTTCTTTCACAACAATCTTAGTTGGATCAATATCCAGAACTCCGACTTCAGAAGAAAGAATCAACGTATTATCATCTGTAATCATATATCGGGATGGTCGTAAACCATTACGGTCAAGCACAGCCCCCATAATATCGCCATCGGAGAAAAGAATGGAGGCAGGACCATCCCAAGGCTCCATCATTGTTGCATAATACTGATAAAAATCCTTTTTCTTCTGGCTCATCGTCTTGTTATTTTCCCAAGGTTCCGGAATGGTAATCATAACTGCAAGTGGTAACGGCATGCCACTCATAACAAGGAATTCCAACGTATTATCTAACATAGCGGAATCGGAACCGGAAGCATTGATTGCCGGAAGTACCTTATGAAGATGACCTTCCAGATGTTCCGATTCCATTGTTTCTTCACGAGCTAACATCTTATCTGCATTGCCGCGAATGGTATTAATTTCACCATTGTGTACGATAAAGCGGTTCGGATGCGCACGTTCCCAGCTTGGGTTCGTATTCGTTGAGAAACGGGAATGAACCATAGCAATCGCAGATTCATAATCTTTATCTTGTAAATCAGAGAAGAAAGTGCGGAGCTGTCCAACTAAAAACATACCCTTATAAACAATCGTTCTGCTGGATAAAGAAACAACATATGTCACTTCTGTTGACTGCTCGAATGTTCTTCTTATGATATAAAGTTTTCTATCAAAATCAAGTCCTTTTGCAATATTAGCAGGTTTCTTCACAAATGCCTGCATAATACAAGGCATGCACTCTACTGCTTTATGTCCCAACACAGACGGAACGGTAGGAACAACTCGCCAGCCGAGGAATTCCAGACCTTCTTTCTGTACAATGATTTCAAACATTTTCTTTGCCTGATTACGCTGTAATTCATCCTGCGGGAAGAAAAACATGCCGACGCCATATTCTCTTTCATTGCCGATTTCGATTCCCTGTGGTTTTGTAACTTTTACCATAAATTTATGTGGAATCTGTGTCAGAATACCAACACCGTCACCAGTCTTTCCTTCTGCATCTTTACCGGCTCTATGCTCCAGATTCTCCACAATCTTCAAAGCATTTTCCACAGTTGCACGGCTTTTTAGTCCATTGATATTAACACAAGCTCCGATACCACAGTTATCATGTTCAAACTCCATTCTATGAAGTGGTGCCTCCGGAACAGTCATTTTTGCATCAAACATAATTCTTTCTCCTTCCCAGTTTAATATCCCTTACGCCAATCCTGTTGTACTTAATTTTCCAAATTTTGAAAACAAAAAAAGTCGCAAAAGTGGCTATTACCTAGCGCACCTTTGCGACTTATGTGCCTTTACTATACACCTGTTTTTTTTATTTGTAAATATAGAATTTGGGAAAAATTAAATTTCCTTTTGATAAGATTTTTTCATTTTCTCTATACAAAAAACTAAAACAACGGAAATAATTGTCAGTATAACATAACTAACCGGAGTCACAATTGCCTGATAAAACTTCGCGTTTCCGGTTATGGTAAATACCGCAATATTAGCGGCTCCGTGAAATAGAACTGCATAGAAGAAGTTACCAAACCGTTCGTATGTGTAAGCAATCAGACATCCTATTATAAATCCATAAATTCCTTGTACAGAATTTCCATGATATAACCCAAACATAAGCGATGATATGCAAATAGCTGTGACAACAGCATATTCCTTCTTCATTCGATTAAAAATAATCCCACGAAATACCACTTCTTCTGCCAGTGGCGAAACAACTCCATACAATAAAAGACCTAATCCAAACGCAACTCCATATTGATTTGCCGCTACCTCTTTGTAAGTTTCTGAACTTTCCGTCAGATGCAACAGAATAAAAAGAATATTTGCCGCAAGCGCACTGGAAACAGCCAACAAAATTGTTACCGGAATTTTTATATATGCACTTACTTCCTTCATAACATTTTCCGATTTACAATTCTCTTCTACTTTGCGCACTTGCATCTTACTTGCATCCGCTAATTCTTTTCGCAGAACGGACAATAATGGAATGACACCAATTAGCATGGCAAGACCGCCAACAGCACCATTGATGGATGCTTCCTGCTCGGTCAAAAAAACTTCATTCACTCCAAACACACTCTGCAAAAGTGTAATGACTATAACAGTCAATGCTATGGATGCCACAAAATAGCAGACATAATAAATGACAAAAGGCATTAATACACCCAGAATGCTTTTCAGTTCTTTTCCAAAAAATGAGGTATCTTTCTTCATAATACTTTCCTTCTATCTACTTTTCCATTATTCCAATAATAAGGTTTCTAACTGTCCTACCGTATCTACGATATAATCAGCTCCTGCTTCTTCCAGCTCACCTTCTTTTGCATATCCAAAAGAAACCCCCACACTGGTCAATCCAAATGCTTTTGCTCCTAAAATATCGAATTTTCTGTCACCTATCATGACAGTCGCAGCTGTCGTGACACATGTGTCATTTTCCTTCTTTTCAAACTGACTCAACTGTCGCAAAGCCTCTTCTACTACTTCTTCCTTACGTGAATGGGTTCCATCCAGTTCACTTCCCACAATCACATCAAAATATTTCTTAATATCAAAGTGTTCTAGGATCCGTGTCACATATACCGTTGGTTTACTGGAAGCGATTGCAAGCTTTTTTCCCTTTTGATGTAGCATTGCAAGCATCTGCGGAATCCCCGGATATACTTCATTCTCAAACAATCCTATCGTACTGAATCGTTCCCGGTACGCATCAACAGCCTGTGCTGCCTGTTCCTGACTAAAACCATAAAATTCCTCAAAACTGTCCATGAGCGGAGGTCCGATAAAAGGTTCTAGCTTGTCCAAATCCGGTTCCTCAATTCCCATTTTTCTTAATGCATACTGTACACAGCTTGTAATCCCAATCTTCGGATCCGTTAACGTACCATCCAAATCAAATAGCAGATGTTGAAATCTATCTTTTTTGTCTTGACTCATAATACCATTCTCCTGTTTCGGCAATCTTTTACTTTTCTTATCGCACACATGATAATATTGTAATCTACTTTGTCCACAGATTCAATAAACTATGCCATGAATTTGTGCTTGACATTTCATTCATTAAGCCATATAGTTATAAAAAGTTAAATAACTCGCTAGGGGAGCACATCGCTGAGATTGGATTATGAAACTCATATTCCTAACCCTCACTACTTGAACCGGATAATACCGGCGTAAGGAAGCATAAATTTTGCAAGAGAAGAACACTTCATTCATTTCGTTCTTTTTCCCTTGCAATACGATGTTGTCCCTCCTCGCGTACACGAAGGAGGATTTTTTTATGTCACTATTTTTTAATCAGGAAGATGGATATTACACCCTTACTTCCGCAGGTATCGGCACATTTGTTGCCATTATTGCTGTTTTAGTTGTTTTAACTGCTTTTCTGAAAACGAAAACAGATGAAACAGAGAAAAAAGAAGCAAAAACATTTTCCACCAAGCAGCTTGTCTTTTCTGCTGCTGCAATCGCACTTGGTTTTGCAACGTCTTATATCAAAATCGTTCCAATGCCTTGGGGTGGTTCCATAACCCTTTGCTCCATGCTTTTTGTTACTTTAATCGGTTACTGGTATGGTCCCAAAATCGGTCTGATTGCCGGATTTGCTTATGGTTTACTGCAATTTGTGCAGGATGGTGGTAGCTATATTCTTTCCCCATTACAGGCATGTCTGGATTATATTCTGGCATTTGCTGCACTTGGATTATCCGGTCTTTTTTATAAAAAAGCAAATGGCTTAATCAAGGGCTATATTTTCGCTATATTAATCCGAGGTCTTCTACATACCATCGGTGGATACTTATACTGGATGGATTACATGCCGGAATCTTTCCCGCAATCACTTGCAATCATCTATCCGATTGCGTATAACTACGCTTACATTCTGGCAGAAGGTGCGATTACAATTATCATCTTACTGCTGCCACCTGTGAAAAATGCTATGACCAGAGTGAAGAAACTGGCGATAGAGTAAACTAATCTGGCAAAGAAAAAGACGGGATTTTTTCTATTTCACCGTCTGTAATTAGTCTATATTCCATTTTTCAACTTGTGTACTAATGTTCACCGTAGTATAATTTATTTAGTAGCTTCTTTGCTACTGGCAACCGTGTACATGATAAGATGGTTGACCTCTATTCTTTCCAGAATGGAGGTGATGCTTATGAAGAATAAATTCGATTTCAAAGACCTTATGCCATTCGGGATGTTCCTCTTAGCACTACTGACATTCATTTACTTGATATGTCATTAAGGTAGCAAAAAACCTTCCGTGTACTTTGCCCAAGTCCTGGAAGGTTTTTTTACTTTTCATAACTCTGGTCAACCACATTGTGGCGGTTGCCTTACATAATTATATTATAACAAACTTTTCTATTTTTACAACTCTAATCACAACCTTTAAT
Organism: Lachnospiraceae bacterium; assembly: GCA_017623295.1. Lineage (GTDB taxonomy): Bacteria > Bacillota > Clostridia > Lachnospirales > Lachnospiraceae > UBA3282. Next base: position 13,098 of record JAGAPK010000009.1, read on the forward strand.
TTCATCTGTATATTTATTTCATTTTCCTCAAATACTATAACTGCAACCAAAAATCAAACAAACAAAACGATGGAGATTTATATGAATACAGATAAAAAAGATTTCGGTACAAAACTCGCATATGCTGCCCTGGATGAAGTTCCAAGTCCCAAAGCAGATGCAAAAGAAATTATTGGATTAGTCAAATCAAGCGGCCGTATCACAGGCTACCAGCTTTCCGATGGCTCAACTGTTTCAAAAGAAGAAGGTGTAGCGATGGCAAAAGAAGGCAATATCCAAGGTGTCGGTATTGCCCACCGTAAGGATTCCGAATATTTGAAATCCCTTCCTGATGGAACCGAAAAAAACAACCTCGGAAATTTGCCTTCCGTAAGCGGCTAGGCTTTTCCTTAAATCCGTTCTTTCAATATTAGTAAAATACCTGAAATAATAAAGCTGTAAAACAAGCCCAAAATAATCTTGGCAAGATTCGGTCCCCAATATAATGCATTATCCAGGCATCTCATCCAGTTAACAAAATAGATGACGGAACAAATTCCACCTGACAACATAACTGCTTTTATTGCAAAAGATGCTGCACTCCTGGCTTTTTGTGCCTCATCCGGATTATCACATTTATGTATGTTATATTTGAAAACATTTAGAAATGGCTTTAATTGTTTTGCTAAAATAAGCATAATCAACGGCAATATAATATCTACGTTAAGCGAAATCAGATCTACAAAATATCCTACTTTAAGCCCGTTTTCAGTGCTTCTGTTTACAAACCAGATAAAATATACTACCAGTAATAAAACTGCTATTACGCTTGAGATAAGCTGCTGCCTGCTTTTTTTCTGACTTTTATTGTTTTCCTGTATCAAGGTCATAATATTTTCCTCCGCTCTCTTGTTATAATCAGTAGAGGAAAGTCTTTCACCTGATAATAGCTCATTTACAGAAATACCTAATATATCACAAAGATTCAGCATAACTAAATTATCCGGAAGGCTATATCCGCATTCCCACTTAGAAACCGCTTTATCTGTAATATTAAGCTGTTCTGCAAGCTTCTTTTGCGTTAAGCCTTTTTCTTTTCTGAGTTCTGCAATAAATTGTCCTATTTTCTCCTGCTCCATGATATCCCTCCACCACTTAATATGTTACTAAATACGCTGCAGCTATGAGTTCATTATTGCAAAAGAACATGGAAATAGCAATCTACCATTCAGAGAATATCGGTAGAATTCAGTAGAATTTACTTCCTATTTGTTAATAAAACCAAGTCCAACCAGACAAATTGCTACGCCGACTACTTTATTCCATGTAATTGCTTCATGGTAAAGTGCCAGTCCTACAAAAATCAGGGCTACTGCGAGAAAAGAACTCTGCACAATTGCTGCCGTACTGACAGGCCAACCGGCTTTATATGCATATATAAAACCAACCTCCAGACCGACAATAACGATGCCCAATACAAATGGTGCCCAGTTTGCACGGCTATATTCCCGAATCAGATTCGCATCTTTATTCAATGCAAAATAAAGAATCAGCGAAAGAATCGCACCCACCAAATAAGTAATTGTCAGTGATGCAAAAGGATTCATCGTATTCGGAACTGATTTCGCACAAATCTGATAGAGGATATTGGAAAAAATTACAAGCGCAATCGGCCAAATATAAGCAAACATAAAATACCTCCGTTGTTTTTTAACAATCTCTTGTATAAATTATCCACACATATGGCACTAAAAGGAGCCGTCATTAAAATCGACAATGGTATTGACTAAATTCTCCTTATTGATGTTTTATAACCAATTATATCACAAGCTAAATTAGCTGTGCGAACTAATAACTCTGCTTTTTATTCAAAAACAGATTTTCAATAATAAGGCAGATACAAAATACTATCTCAATAAAGAGCATAAGAACCGCAACCGCGACTGTAGGATAATTGCATCCGATATATAAAACTAAAATCGGTACTACAACGGAAAGTACATAATATGTTTTTGACTGATACAGCCACCCATATGGAAGTAGATGTGCACCAAAAATCATGGCATACACCATCAGCATTTTTTCCGGTACAGCAGCATATACCCACATTGCAATTAAAATGTAAAGCATTTGATTTACCGCAAATAATATTCCCAACTTAGTAAGTGGATTATCCTTATTTTGAAAATCAACACCGATTAGCTTAGAAATAAAATAAGCCATAGGAACCAAAGGAGCCGAGCAGCAAAAAGTAAGCATGTTTTTCGTTAAAATAGGAAGTGTGGATAAGTGGACACCCAAAACTGCAATCCAGATAAAAACAGAAGCAATAATAAAAGGAAGTCCACTTTTTTGCTTTTTTCTGCTATCTATTTTAAGTTCTTGAAGCGCTGATAATAATTGTTCTTTACTTTCCATTTTCGCTACTCCTTTTCTGTTGATATACGCGTAATGACTTTGTATATATTTCTCCTTGTTTCTTGCTGTATTGCTGATAGATTACAACGCAACAAAAATACAATGCTAAAACAATTCCAACAAATATAAGCCATTCAATAATATTGCCTTGACTTTGAAAAAAATCAAGCCAATAGAATCCACCGCACTCATATAAACTTATGGCAATCATAAATCCGGTTAATCTTTTAATAAAACTCCATTTTTTAATAAACAGGCATGTAAAGAAAAGATTAAACAGAAAAACTCCACCAAGGCTGAAAAAAATCAATCTAATTAACATATTGGTTGAAATGGCAGGAATATTATAAATTGAATTATAAATTAACATAAGGATAAGAAACCACGTAGTGCAAAAAGCTGTGCCGTTTCTCATCCATGCTAAAAATTTAAGTAGTTCTTCCTTGTATTTATACATAATTGCCTCCTATATTGATAATATATTCCGAATCGTTTTTACATATTTTCTAGATATACTAAGTTGCTCATTATTACACATTGTTGCTAAAATTGTCCGATTCAGTTCCGGTTTTAAGGAACGAATCCTGTTAATATTGACAATCTGGGATTTTGATATCCTGACAAAATCCTTGTCTGAAAGAATATTTTCCAGTTCATACAGGCGCTGATTTATTTCCATCACATCATCTGCGGTATATAAAAAAGTACGATTATCCACAGATTCAAAATATAATACATCTGATGAATTAATAAAATATAATTCATTATCTTTTTTGGCCGACAGCTTGTTATCAAATAATTCAATATGATTTTTTAAGCGTATAACTTCATTATCTATTTGCTTGCATTTGATAATTATTTGCATATTGCATTCTTTATGTTCAACAATCTGAATATCCATTTTTTCACCTCCAAGTATATTATATACGAATACATTTCTTACTCAATCTTTCTTCGGTAAGAGGTACAAAATCAATATGTAAGAAGCCAGTTTTATGTAACTGGTAACTCAAAAGGGGACGATTATCTCGCCCCCTTTCCTTGCTATCAAATATATTTTCCTCTTTATACCTTTTTATCAAACAACGACTTACTTTCGCCACTTGCCATATCCATAAAAGTATCTCTATCATTATGTGGGAATAACATTTCCATATATAAATTACCAAGCAAATTCTTCAATTTATCAGCATCAATATCATTAACCGGAAAATCATCAATTTCCAGGCGTTTTAAATTCTCCAGAACTATTTTGATGTTCTGCTGTTCAAACGTTTCCCGTTTTACTTCCGGTTTCACTTCTTCTTTTGCAGCTTTTGGTTCAGTCGGCTCCATAATCGGCTTTGATTCCGGGAAATTATAAACAACATTCTTACATGTTTTCTCAAAGCACTCCGGAGCATACTTTGCCAGATAAGCTAAATCATCCATAGTCAATGGCTTTTTATTATGTATTTTCAAATAAATATTAACAAGTCGAGTATCTTTTCCCATAGCTACCCTCCTATCATCAAGTCATTTATTACTATGCTATCTGTTCTTACTTTTATTATAACATTTTTATATCTTAGACAAAAGTAACTATATTGCGCTATTAACTTATGATAATGTCATCTTAAAATTCTCCTACCTTTCCGCTGCTCTATCCCGTGTAATCAGAGGATAAAATTGACAATTCCATAAATCAAATGACATATCGCAAAAATCGAAAGAGGAACAATTGCAATCATATTTTTTCTGTCAATTGCAAAGAACAAAAATGTCAAGCATGGCATAATACATAACGCCAGAATAACTGCAGCATTTGTCACGCCGGTATAATAAAAAATCCATCCGGTAAAATACAGAATACAACTGATTCCCGCAGCAATAATCAGCGGACTTACTCGAAATTTCTCTTGTTTATTATTTACAAATATACACAAGCACATAACCATAAGAACCTGACACACCGATGCTACTGTGTCAATTGCTCCGGTCACAGATTCTGCTCTTAATATGTCATTGGGTACCGGAACTGCGCCCCAAATAAAATTGGGTATCATTATGATAAAAAACACCACAAGTCCCCAAAAATCAAAACCCCTTTTGTATCTTTCTTTCATCGTCAAACATCCTCTCCTGTCTTATATCTATGCTCACGCCAAAATACATTCTATATGCGGCGGCAGAATTCTGGCATAGCTATTATTCTTTTACTTTTTTCATTCTATCTTTAAGGGTGAGGGATGTTAGTGTGCGATTTTCATCTTGCAAGTTGGAATTTGCTTAATTTTCACGATTAAAATAGTGTTGTATACCTTGAGATGTCTTTTGTAATATCTCTTTCAAACAATCAGGCTTTATTGGTGTATCTGCTAACTCCGATAAATCAAACCATTTATATACCGCATTTTCTTCGTCCGCTATTTGTCTCTCCCCATCAAAGAATTCTAATACATTATTATCGTCTCTAAGTTGATAGAAGAAAATATATTGGTGCCAGGAATACCCTTCTAAATCAAAAAAATTCTCAATTAAGGCTATGAATTTATCAATTTGTAAATCTACACCAATCTCTTCTTTATATTCACGAAGTATAGCGGCGTCAGTAGATTCACCGAATGCTACCTTTCCGCCAACAAACGTCCAATAAGCATCTGTTTTCATTTTGGATAAAAAAATCTTATTCTCTTTTATACAAATCCCATTTACTCGACAATTAAACCTTTTATCACCGTCACTAAACTGAATATCTCTCATATTCATACCTCGCCAAATTCCAATTTATATTACCCATTATATAGTACCCCAACAATTTCCACAACGGCCATTTTCGCTACTCCCCTCGCAGAACTATAAGCCTAAATCCATTGAAAAGCATACTGTTTTATTGTAAATTTCCAAATGCTATTGCATATAT
>JAGAPK010000010.1 GCA_017623295.1 Lachnospiraceae bacterium
AAACTTCATACTAAATAGACTTGTTGTGAAACGACCTTTTTATGTTGTGAACCAAAAATAAAAGACACAATCCATACCCATTCGTACAGAATTGTGTCCCTTATTTCTTATTCAACCATTAACATAACCGTCAATGTAAAGTTATTTTCATCCTGACTTATATCTATGTCTCCATAATATTTCTGAGCTACTTTACGGATATTGGCAAGTCCAAATCCATGACTCCGCTTATCCTTCTTCGTGGTTTCCGGCAGACCCGTTTCATTATCAATTTCTACGCTATGCTTAATGCAATTTATTACTTCCAGCATATAGGCATTTTTCTTACGATATGCAGATACAGAAACATACGGATTTGGGCAACCTCTTGTTCCCTCAAACGCATTTGCAATGGCATTGCTCAATATCACACTGACATCAAAAGCATTGATATTTGTGTCCGTTGGATAAAAAAACTCACATTGAAAATCAATCCTTTTTTCCTCTGCCTCTTTCTGCTTCTGTGTTAGGATCACATCGGTAACAGGATTTCCGGTCTTAATTTCCGCTACACTCTCGCTCCATGCCGATTTCAGTTCAGCCATATACTTTTCAAGTTCTTCTGTCTCATTTTTCATAAAGAGATTTTCCAATACAGAGATATGATTGCCCATATCATGCTTTAATGCCCGAATATCCCCATACAGTTTTTCTACTTCGCTGATATGCTGCTTTGTGTTTTCTATCTGCTCTGCCAATAGCAAATTCACATTTTCTTCCCGCTGCTTTTCCTTTATCCTCTGATAAATGACAACTGCGATAAGTATAGTCGCAAAAGAAACTATCTGATACATTACTCGTAAAAAAGTATATCCCGGATGAACATTCCAGACATAATTTCCTGTATCTTCCACATACACATTGGAAAAGAAATTAAATGTGAAATAGCCTATCATTACTGTCAGCAGGGTCGCAAAAAGTAATACCAATTCTTTCCCTGATATATCCTCTTTTTTATTCACATACACCTTATGAATCAGCTTGATTACAAGCCACATGGTGGTTATGGCAACACCGTAATAAATCAGTTCCACAATGATATATGCTATCAGTTGCTTTACCGGTTCTGTTAGCATATATGGGGTGTTAATAAATAGAGCAAACATAATATCCCTAAGTACCAATGTTACACCATAAACCCCCACCGAATCAAGTACATGGAAATTGCTAAAAATACTTTCTGCTTGATGTTTTGACCTTCTATCAGACACATTATAGTCCACGCCACAAGGATACCTAACAGATACGGATAAGTAATCTCCTGTGGCACAAGGTAAAACACAAGCATTGCCGCTGAATAACTTAATCCCACACAGCATGTCTTACCTTTCATAAATGGCTTTACAAACCGATAAACCGGCCAGCCTTCTATAATTATATTGATTATAGCTATTGTTTTATTTGCTATTGCCCAATAAGTTTCTATATTTTCCATAAGCAATTACCCTTTCCTCTGATTGTACTTCATGTATTTTTTTACAAAGTCCGGGTAATTCTGCTTTGCCATAAGAGCAGTTCCTTTTTCAAGATAAATGGTAGTGGCATCATATTTCTCTACATACTTAAAATTTACAAGATATGCCCTGTGAGGTCTGAAAAAACTATCTCCTGCTACTGCCTCAAGGTCAGACATTTTTCCATAATACTCAATTTCATCGTCCAACTTATGAATAACCACTTTACGGTTGAATACCTCTGCATAGACAATATCCTCTATAATTACCTTTGTATGAACACCACCATTGTTGATCATCACATAATTTGCTTCCGGCTCCCTTACATTTGTACCTTGCGAATACCATTCATCAACTGCCCTGCAAAGTACATCAACAAACTTCGTATCATCAATCGGCTTCACAATATAGTTAAATGCTCCCACATCAAATGCCTGAAATACATATTCCTCCACAGCAGTCACAAAAATGAGTATAACACTTTTGTCCTTCTTGCGAAGTTCTCTAGCTGTTTCCATGCCATTTCTGCTAGACATTTGAATATCCAAAAATAGAATATCTATATGCTTATCCGATAAAAGCAGTTCTTCTCCAGACGAAAAGAAAACTATCTCCGCCTTCGGGTACTGCTTCGCCACTTTATTTCCTATTAACTCTCGAATGTTCTTTTCATCATCACAAATTGCTATACGCATAAGCCCACTTCCTTTACAATTCTTTTACTGTTATTGTATCGGACCCTATATTATATTTCGATACTAAGATGTTGTGAACCGACCTTTTTATGTTGTGAAAAGAATGCAACACCTTCTGCGTTCTACCCACCTCATCCATTATTCCATTTACTTCCTTCATGTCCTCTTCATAAACGTTCTGAACAGGCTACAATAAACATACACCCATAGTCAGCCAATCTTACTAGAGACAAACGGATGAAAAACACATAAACTCATCTCAAACAATAAATACAGAGTGTATACCACCTGTATATCACTTGTATACCACCTGTATATAACGACCTCAAAATAACGTAAATTATCATCTATTTATGAATATTCTGACCATTCTCATTCATCATGAAATGCTGAATTGGTCACTTCAATACATAAAGAAAAGTCCCATAAACACAGACGAAATCGTCTTGTTTACAGGACTTATCAATATCAATTTTTATCTTAGAATTTCGTGCTTATACAATACCCTGAGCCTTCATAGCCTCAGCTACTTTCAAGAAGCCTGCGATATTTGCTCCGGCAACGTAGTTACCTTCCATACCGTATTTCTTGGAAGCTTCATCTAAGCTATGGAAAATGTTAACCATGATTCCCTGTAATTTAGAATCAACTTCTTCGAATGTCCAGGAAAGTCTTTCAGAGTTCTGGCTCATTTCAAGTGCGGAAGTAGCAACACCACCTGCATTGGAAGCTTTACCAGGGCAGAATAATACACCGTTTGCCTGGAAGTATTCTGTTGCATCCATAGTAGTAGGCATGTTAGCACCTTCTGCTACTGCGAAGCATCCGTTAGCTACAAGTGCTTTTGCATCTTCCAAGTTAAGTTCGTTCTGTGTAGCACAAGGAAGTGCAACATCACATTTAACGGTCCAAACGCCGTGTTCACCGTTCTTCTTCTCATGATATTCTGCGCTTGGTCTTGCTGCAGCATATTCTGTCAAACGAGCACGTTTTACTTCTTTTACTTCTTTCAGTAATGCTACATCGATTCCTTCTGGATCATAAATCCAACCTGTGGAATCAGAACATGTAACAGGTTTTGCACCTAACTGCTGTGCTTTTTCAATAGCGTAAATTGCAACATTACCAGCACCAGATACAGCAACTGTCTTGCCTGCGATATCTTTGCCATTGCATTTTAACATTTCTGCTGTTAAGTATAATAAACCATAACCTGTTGCCTGTGTTCTTGCAAGAGAACCACCGTATGTTAAACCTTTACCTGTGAGAACACCTTCGTATACATTGCGGATTCTCTTGTACTGTCCGTACATATAACCGATTTCACGTCCGCCTACACCGATATCACCAGCCGGAACGTCTGTGTCAGCTCCAATATGTTTGCAAAGTTCTGTCATAAAGCTCTGGCAGAATGCCATTACTTCTCTATCTGATTTACCCTTAGGATCGAAATCAGAACCACCTTTACCACCACCAATTGGCAGACCTGTTAAGGAGTTTTTGAAAATCTGCTCGAATCCTAAGAATTTGATAATACCCAAGTTTACGGATGGATGGAATCTTAAACCACCCTTGTAAGGTCCAATTGCACTATTGAACTGTACACGGAAACCATTGTTTACCTGAACCTGTCCCTTATCATCTACCCACGGAACACGGAACTGAATGATTCTTTCTGGAACAGTTAATCTTTCCAATAAAGCATCTTTTCTATATGCTTCTTCATCAGCTTCAATAACAACACGAAGAGATTCTAAAACCTCTTTTACTGCCTGGTGGAATTCTGGCTGTGCAGGATTTTTAGCTACCACCAACTCATAGACCTCATCTACGTATGACATCTTTCATGTCCTCCTTTAGTTATAAAATATATAAAAAGCTTCACAAGTCAGCCTTTTGACTTTCTTGCCCTTGTTACATTATAGTATGATGATGCAAATTCTACAAGACCGATTTAGCAAGTTAAAGTATAAAAATTTTATGTGTTTTTTTAGACAAATTGTACAATGATACAAATATTCTAGTATAATTGTATACAATGTCAAAGGTATTCTTTCATAATTTCTATACTTTTTTTATCAAAATTCATTAGTTCTTGTGCAAGTTCAATGGATTTAGCCTCTGCCCGTGTATGATGCTTTACAGACTTATACATATCCATCAGACCTCTGTTACTTCCCTGAATCATCATATCTGCCAAATGACTGGTACTGACGTTTAATAACGTATTTGCGTGAATACTCCCACGCAGCAGCATATCATTCAACTGGTTACTTCGATAAGTGCCACTACCTTCTTCTATCAGCTGCTCCACTGCATCATTATGGATTTTGGCATAACCAATGGATTGTCTGGACAAATTCAGTATAAATTCATTGTCCTCTGCCTTATCTAAAAGGGTATCTATGGCAGTCATTGCCATATGGGTATTTTTTTGTATATCTTTTAAAAGCGTAATATCATCCTGTTTCATATTCATCCTCATTTCTGCGTACGTTTTTATACTATCTCCTTCTCACATGCCTTCTGACTTATTACTGAATAAAAAAAGAGCATAGATTTTACTCTATACTCTTTATCATTACCTTATTTTGTTATTCGTAATCATTACCAAATCTTATTCTACAAATTCGGATTTTACATACGCTGTTTTTCCGTTGTATTTGATTTTGGTCCATCCGTCAGCCTGTTTCATAATAAGCTCCAGCTCCTGACCAATATAAGCAGTTCCCAGTTTCTCACTGTCTTCACTTGCACCGCTTCTGATTCGTACATTTTCAATAACCGTTACCGTACCAGTTGCCTGTGCTGTATCTGTCTCGTCTTCTGCCTCAGTTTCTGTTTCTGCTGTCTCTGTATCAGTAGAATCCGTTTCTTCTTGCACTTCTTCTGCCGCTACTTCCATAGTTTCTGAATCTTCCAGATATTCGCTCTTAATGTAGGCCTCCGAACCTTCATATACGATTTTGCTCCAGCCGTTTCCTTTTTTCTCTACCAGCTCGAACTCTTCACCAATTTCTGCTTTGCCAAGCTTATCAGCTGTTTCACTATCGGAAGATCTGATATTAACAACATCGGTTGCTTTTACCTTAGTAACTACAGTAACCATTTCTTCTTCAGCAGTTTCTTCGCCTTCTGCTGTTTCTCCGGTTTCTGCCTCGGTTCCTTCAGCAGCTTCTTCTGTTGTGGTACTTCCTTCTGCCTGTGCCAGTGCTTCGCCTACGGACTTATCAATTTCTTCTCTCAAGTCCAGAATATACTGCCCAAGTTCTTCGTCTTCTGCCAGCATGTCATTATAAGCAACCGCAACTTTGTTATTCAAATCTACAACATCATCCTGTAAGCTGACTTCTTTAATATATTTCAAGTCGCTTTCGTTTTCTTCACCATTATTATTGATAAAATATTTTCCATTCTCATCTACACACACATAGAATACTTTCATACCCGGAATAGTTTTATCATAATCTGTGAATTTTACTTCAGAACAAGCATATACCAGATAGGAATTTTCCACCGGTCCTACTTTTGTATAAATGTCTAACTTCGGATAAGACTCAATATATTTGCTCATTTCTTCTATTCTAAGAACTTCTGTATTATCTATCTTATCCACTAATGTCTCAATCGTAGCAACATCTCCGTCTGCCATTGCAGTATAATAAGAATTCATTAACTCATTGATTTCCGGATGGGCATTTTCTTCCAATGGCACTTCCGGAGTTGCAATGGAATTGCTTGCCGCTTCTTCAATCATATTATTGACAGATACGTGTTCCTGTTCTTCTACTGCTTTTTTATTCGCATTAACGGAAATAACAACGGTAATGATTACACAGATTGCCAATACAACCGGCATGACAATCTTGGAATTTTTTACAACCCAATTTTTGAGAATTTCCAATTTTGCCATCAGAAAATCTCGAATATTGTTATTTGACGTATTCATGATCTACAACCTTTCTTTTTTTAACGCAATGATGTAAGTGCACCCGACAGGAATCGAACCTGCATCAAAGGCGTCGGAGGCCTACGTTTTATCCGTTAGACTACGGGTGCATGATTTTTAGATCTATCGTTATCCTACCGGGGTAAAAGCAAATGATGCGTTGCATCGCTTGCTTTTCTGCCGGTAGGATATGTTACAAATTTATTACATCATCCTGCTTATCATACCATAACAAGAAACTGTTGTCTAGTAATCAAATCATTAAGAAATAATTTCCTCTTATGCTAAAATTTTGATTTTTTCAGTAATTCTGTCATAGTAGTACACGCTATAAGAAAGGATTTCTTCCGGTTCAACCTGTGTATCATTCACTTCTTTTACCATATCCTTAAAAAGGCTTTTCTCTGTCGTTCCGTTATCCGGTACTAAAATGACTTCATGTACAGAACTTGGAAGAATAATCAAATTCTTATTCAATTTCTTTGTCAGCTCTTTCATTGCTTCCGAATACAGAATGGATGCTGCGCCGAAGATTCGGTCACGATTACTCAAAACATACATCATAGTAGAAGTACTTTCTGACAAACCGATTTCATCTTCTTCTATTTCCTGTTGTAAGTTTTTCGATAAAAACTCCTGAATAATCTTTTTAATAGGAAGTAATTCTTCCGGCAAAAGTTTTGTCATATTCGCTTTGGCATCCTGATATAACGTATCAACGTCAATCCCCCACATTTTCAGATGGCTGTTACGAATGAGTATGGTTGCCTTTCCACAATATTCTTCTTCCATAGCATAATAGAAAACAATCGCAAGATCATTCCATTTCACATACGGAATATCCTCTAACAATTTCCGGTTACTTTCCAGATGAATCAGCTTATATAAAACGCGTTTCTTTACCTGTGCATATTGCGTGAAGAAATTCATATCCATCTGAATTTCTTTCGCACTTCTTTGATAAGCGCATAAAATATCATAGATGATGTCGCCGAAGGCTCTGCCTTCCTTATAGTCATCATATAACTCATCAATATAGATAGTTGGCGAAACATTGCTTCCTTCTTTTGCAATAATAATACCGCGAAGAACTACACCATTGTTTTTCGTAACTTCTTTGTAAGCAATTTCATATTCTTCGCCCATCACTTCTTTTAATGCACTGCATACTTTCGTTTTAAATTGTTCAAAAATCATTTTGTCCTCTCTTTCTTTTCTCTCCGGACAAAATTTCTTGGAAACATGCATAGCCATGTACTCAACTAAACACACAAAACAAAAAGACAATGAAAAAGAAATCTTCTCCATTGTCTTATAAGCTCTTAGAAAAATGTAGTTACAGTATCGATTATACTCTGGACAGATATTCGCCTGTTCTGGTATCAATCTTAATCACTTCACCCTGACTAACGAATAATGGTACCATAACTTTTGCACCTGTTTCAACGATAGCTGGTTTGGTTGCACCTGTAGCTGTATCGCCTTTGAAACCTGGCTCTGTATCTGTAATCTCAAGTTCTACGAATAATGGTGGCTCAATAGCGAATACATTGCCATTGTAAGAACAGATTTTAACCATCTCATTCTCTTTTACAAATTTCAAGGAATCGCCTACTGCATCAGCGTTTAATGCAATCTGGTCATATGTTTCAACATCCATGAAGTTGTATAAATCACCATCATTGTACAAATACTGCATGTCTTTTCTATCAATACGTGCCTGTGGGCATTTCTCAGTAGGTCTGAAGGTTTTTTCAACAACACCTCCATTGATAATGTTTTTTAATTTTGTTCTAACGAAAGCAGCTCCTTTACCAGGTTTTACGTGCTGGAACTCAATTATCTGATAAACATTACCTTCAAATTCAATGGTAATACCATTTCTGAAATCGCCTGCAGATATCATAAAATAATCCTCCTAAGTTTTCACAAATATAATTCTTTCTTAGTTTATACTATAAATTCTTATTTTTCAACCTCTTTCCCAAAAAAAGGCTAAAACTTTTTTCATTTTAGGCCATTGCCTGTCTTGCAAGCTCCAGACAGCCCATAATTCCCTGATTATCATTCAGGCTGGCCGGCACAATATAATGTTCCAAATCTTCTATCTGTTTTGTTTTGATATATTCGCCTAATAATACCTTAACATAGCTGCGAATCATTGGGAAAAGCTGTTCCTGATGCATAACACCGCCACCTAAAATAATCATTTCCGGTGATAAAATCATAATATAATCTACCAGTGCCTGTGCAATATAATAAGCCTCCAGATCCCATACTTCTTTCCGGTCCTTTAACTCAATTGCTTTCTGGCCCCAACGATCTTCAATTGCCGGTCCGGCTGCCATACCTTCCAGACAAGTCTGATGATAATGACATTTTCCTTCATATTCATCATCACTACGTCTACGAATCAATACATGACCTGCTTCCGGGTGCATCATACCGTGAAGCAATTTTCCTTCTACATAAACTCCGGCACCGACTCCGGTTCCAATCGTAATGTAAACGACATTATTTTTTCCTTTTGCCTGACCAAAGGTTACTTCTCCAAGTGCTGAACCATTGACATCTGTATCAAAACCAACCGGACAGCCAAGTGCTTTTTTGAAAGCACCTACCATATCACAATTAATCCAAGGTAATTTTGTCGTGCTTGTGATATAACCGTAAGTATCCGAATCTTTGTTCAAATCAATCGGACCGAAGCATCCGATTCCCAATGCTTCGATTCCTTTTCCCTCAAAGAAAGAAATCAATTTCGGAATCGTAATTTCCGGTGTTTCGGTTGGAATAGATACCTGTTCATAAATTTTTCCTGTTTCATCTCCGATGGCACATACCATCTTTGTTCCGCCTGCTTCTAATGCTCCTAATTTCATATTTCCTTCTCCTGCTCTTTTTATTTATTGTGTTCTTTTTTACTTATTCCGTTCTTCTTTATTGATTGTTCTCTTCTTTACTTATTCCGTTGATCTTTGTTGATTGTTCTCTTCTTTATTGATTGCGTATTTTTCTTGATACAAATGTAGCCAAGGTGTATTGACCGGAAGCTTAATAAACTCTTCTTTACCATATACCTCCTGCACTTTTCCATGTTTAATCCGAACAAGCCTGTCAGCCAGTGCCAGTGAATCCGCCAAATTAATTGCCAGAATCACTACTGCTATATTTCTGTTTAGGAATCGTTCCAGCAATTCCCAAATATGGCTTCTGATAGATACCTCCGCACTTTTAAAAGGCTGCACGCAGAACACAATTTTCGGATTTTGTAATAAAATTCTGGTATAGACCAAATCGTATTTTTGCTTTTGGCTAAGCTGCTCAATCTTGCACTGAAATACATCTTTTCCCAACAAATCACTGTACTCTTCGACAATGCTTTTGCGAATTCCGCCGGTCAGCCAGACTCTTTTGAAACGATGATCCATATTAAAACAAAGATTGTCCATATAGCTCATTCTTGGAAACAACATGGATTCTGTCGGAAGTTCCTGAATCACTGCCACTCTTCTGTCTGCATAAGAAAAATCTTTGCCATCCAAAAACAAATGTCCGCTCTCTGGTTTTGCTCCTTCAAACAAACTGATTAAATCTTTAAAAATTTTGTTGTCCAAATCCTGGAGTACCAGACATTCTCCCGGTGTCACACGGATATTCAAATCACGCATGCTGCCATAATATAAATGACTTGTTTCAAATACCGCCTGCTTATTCCGGTTTTCTTCCGTGATATCAAACTGTTTTCTGACCCACCTGTCGTAATCTTCCACACTTTCCAGGGAAAAGGTATCCGGGAATTTCTCATTTCGTCCAAAACACTTGATAATCTGTCCATTCTCCATCAACGCAGTTCTGTCACAGATTTGTCTTGCCTCTTCAAAATGAGCCGTAATGTAAAGGAACGAAATTCCTTTTCCCGCATAATAGCGTATAATTTCATGTAGCTTTTCAAGCTCGCTCTCGCTGATAAAAGTACTGATATCTGCAAGTACAATCAATCGGGTTCCGGATACAACCGCTTTTAATAATTCTACCACAAAACACTCGAATGCGGATAGTTCATCTATGTAAGCGTTCGCATTAATTTCCATGCCAATTTCTTCCAGAAAAGGCTGTAACTGCTTCTGCAAAACATTCGGCTTTATCAGCCATTTTTTGAAGCCGGACCGAAGTACGAAAATATTATCTACTACGGTTAAATCCTCTGCCAGACAACTTTTGCTCTGGATAATGCTAATCCGGTTTGTAGTATTTGTGGTTCGGTTCCACTGGTTTACCAGCTTATCCCGATAATAGACAAAGCCATAGTGCAGAGGAAGATTCTGCTTCAATAACTTTAATAAGGAACTTAATCCATAATGATTTACCGGCACCAGCCCAAAGATTTCTCCGGTCCAGATTGTCATGTTGAAATTATCAAGGCAAACGTTTCCCTGTTCCTTATAGGTTACTCGTTCCATTCGCAAAGTTTCTGTTTTCATTCGTTATTTCCCTATCACTTGTAATCGTCGGCAATGTAATTTCTACATCGGTTCCTACATCCGGCATGGAATAAACATGCAGTCCGTATTCTTCTCCAAAAAGAAGATGGATTCGGTTATTTACATTGACCAGGGCAATACCGCCTTTGGTTTCGGATTCCTTATCCGAAAAAGCTTTTGCACTTTTCTGTAAACGCTCATTCATATCTGCAAGTGTCTTCGCATCCATTCCGACACCATCATCCGAAATACGAATCAGCAATCTTTTACCGGTACGTTCCAGACAGATTTTCAAATGTCCTGTACCGATTTTGCATTCCGTTCCATGAATAATACTGTTTTCCAGAATCGGCTGCATCGTAAGTTTCGGTAAACGATAGCTGTAAATCTCATCTTTCTCGTCTTCATTACATTCAATCGATAAATTCAGACGTTCTCCGAAACGATATTGTTGAATTTTAAAATAGGTCTTGCAGTTCTGTATCTCTTCTTCTACGGAAACCAGATTCTCAACATTACTGATTGTATATCGGAAAAAGCTCGCTAACGCTTCTGTCATATCTGCCACACTGGCAAGTCCCGCAATCAACGCTTCACTACGGATACTCTCTAACGTATTATATAAAAAATGAGGATTAATCTGGTTTTGCAATGCCAAATACTGAGCCTGCCTTTTGTTTATGTTAAGAAGCTCCGCTGAGTTCATAATCTCTTCCAGCTTCTTTGTCATCATTTCTGAAGTAGGCGTTAGCTGTGATTCTTTGCTGTTTGCTACACTGCTCGTTGTATAACCATCCAGAAAAAGTTTCATTCGGTCTTCCATTCTACGATAAGGGCGTAAAACCCATGCATAGGCAACCCACATTAAAACTGCATTCAAGGCACAACCTATGATAATCGGAATCAGAAGGAAACTCTCTCCCCTTAGAAAAGCAACGAAAAGCATAATCAGCAAAAACGCCATTAAAAATACTTCACAACATCCCAAAGCGAATACTCTGTATGATACAAAATGCCATTTCTGTTTCTTCATACACTATCCTCACTTAGCCATACAGTTTTCGATATTCTGCCGGATTTACACCGGTCATTTTATGAAATGTATGGGTAAAATGCTTTCTGTCATTATAACCAACTTTTTCACATATTTCTGCTACCGGCATATTGGTTTCACGCAAAAGATTCTTGGCTTCTTCCATGCGCACCCTCATCAGGTATTTCGCAAAACCTTCTCCACATTCCTTCTTAAACATGGCACTGAAATAAGCCGCACTGAAGCCGACATATTCACAAACTTCTTCCAACGTAATATTTCTGTCAAAGTTCTGCATAATGTATTGCTTTGCAATCCGAATCGGTCTGGAAGACTCACTCTCCTGTTTCTCCATCTTATCAAGAATTGTCTTCTGCTGTAATTTCTTCAGTTCTGCAAATAATCCGGCTATTGTACCACACTGCATGCACTGTGCATCAAAAGAACTCTGTATTTGTTCGGCATCTTCTATGCCGGTTCTTAATAGGAAAAATCTGCCTGCCATTAACACAAGTTCCAATACTTCCCGGCCTCTGATATCCACAACTTCCATAATCGCATTCTGTAAATTCTCATCTGCCAGAAACACACCCTCCACATCCAGCACTTCAATGGAATGTTCTGCAGCTTTGACATATTTATCCATCAAATTCTGCTTCTGAATACCAGAAGAAGGTGGCACATTTTCCAAAAGTCGTCCACAGCCCTCTAACAATCGCTCTGCGGCTGCCATCTCAGCTTTCTCCATAGAATCTAGCAGCATTTCCGGTTTTTCTTCCACACTTCCAAGACCAAGTGTAAAATCCACAGTGCCGAGTAGATGTTTGTTCCCTTCCAACTGTTTCAAAAACTCATGAATCTGCCGTCGCACATCATCTTTATTTTCCGGCATATAATTCAAAATACCATAACCGGTGTGATCCAGAAAACCGAGAATGCAATCTTCACAATAAGGCGCTATCTCTGTTTCAAATAATTCTCTGGCCTTTTCCTGAATCACAACAAAGGAAGAAGCATCCACTTTTTCCCTGTCACAATCAATCTTTAAAATAAAAGTCTGATAATATCCGTCTGATACCATAAAATGATATGTATCATGAAGATTTTTAACACTCAAATTCTTATTCTTACTAAGAACATCCTTTATCAAACCTTCTCTGAGTCTGTTTAAATCATTCTGACTACGAATGAAATTCTGTATTACATCTATTTCTTGTTTTCTCTCTTCCAACCGAATTTTGATTTTCTGTAAGGTTTCTATCAATTCCTCTTGTTTGATTGGTTTGAGAATATAATTTTCTACGCCATATGTCATAGCGGTTCTTGCATATTCAAAATGAGCATAACCGCTAATAATAACTATCTCCAAATCTGGTTTAATTTCCCTTGCCTGCTTGATTAGATCAAGTCCATTACATCCCGGCATACGGATATCTGTAATTAAAATGTCCGGATCATGTTTTTCAATCATTTCCAACGCCTCAAGTCCATTTTCAGCCGTTGCTTCTAAACTCATATCCAATGCCGACCAGTCCACCAATGCCTGAACCAATCTGCATATCAGCTTTTCATCATCTGCGATGATTACCTTCCACATAATCTTACCCTCATAGTTTATCCCAATTCCTTCTTTATATCATAGCATTGGTCTGTAAACAAATCAACAGGAACGCCGATTTCTCAAGCGTTCCTGTCACCTTTTATGAATGGTGTTTAATTGTTATCAGTACTATTTGGAAAGTACAGAAACACCTGTATCTGATACAGCTCCACCTAAGCTTTCACCTTCCAATGCCTGTACACAAGCTTCTACACCCATAGAACCCATTACATCAGGATTCTGTGCCATTGTGCAAAGTAAATGTCCATCTTCAATTAATCCAAGAATTGCATCAGATTTATCAAAACCTACACCAATGATTTCAGCATTACCGGATGCTTTGATTGCATTACCTGCACCTGTTGTAGAACCTTCGTTACATCCGAAGATACCAACTACACCCTGTGTAATATAGTTTTCTGCAATGCTCTGAGATTTTGCCGCATCACCTTCGCCATACTGTGTTTCAAGAAGTTCGAAATCAGTTCCTTCAAATGCGGAACGGAAACCTTCTTCTCTCATAACACAGGAATCGGTTGCTGCATTTACATTGATAATACCGATTGTACCACTTGTGATACCTTTAGCTTCTAAAGCTTTTTTCATTTCTTCGCCTGCTGTTGCACCAGCTGCTTTGTTGTCTGTAGAGAATGTTGCTTCTGCTGCTACGTTTGCAGGAGAGTCAACATAAACGATTTTAACACCGGCTGCAGATGCTTCTTCTAATGCGGAAGAAATAGCATCAGGACCATTTGCTGCAACCATGATTGCATCATAGCCGCCTGCTACTGCATTATTAACACATTCAATCTGCTGTGCATCATCTTTTGTGTTAGGGGACATGAATGTTACGGAAACACCAAGTTCCTCTGCTTTTGCCTGAGCACCTTCATTTAATGTTACCCAGTGCTGGTCAATGGAGTCCATTGTAATTAAAGCGATTTTCCATTCTTTAGATGCTGCTACATCGGTAGTTGCTGCATCATCACTGCTTGCAGATGCATCTGCTGTTAATACGGAAACACCTGTATCAGTAACTGCGCCACCAAGGTCTTCACCATTGATTGCTTTTACTGCTGCTTTTACGCCTTCATAACCCATTACATCAGGATTCTGAGCCATTGTACAAAGTAAGAATCCATCTTCAATCAATCCAAGGATTGCATCAGATTTATCAAAACCAACACCGATAACTTCTGTATTACCGGAAGCTTTGATTGCGTTACCTGCACCTGTTGTAGAACCTTCGTTACAACCGAAGATACCAACTACCCCCTGTGTAATGTAGTTCTCTGCGATGCTCTGAGATTTTGCTGCATCACCTTCGCCATACTGTGTTTCAAGAAG
This sequence comes from Lachnospiraceae bacterium, assembly GCA_017623295.1. Taxonomy (GTDB): domain Bacteria; phylum Bacillota; class Clostridia; order Lachnospirales; family Lachnospiraceae; genus UBA3282. The sequence goes on from JAGAPK010000010.1 coordinate 14,602, forward strand.
TTCGAAGTCTGTTCCTTCAAATGCGGAACGGAAACCTTCTTCTCTCATAACACAGGAATCGGTTGCTGCATTTACATTGATAATACCAATTGTACCACTTGTAATACCTTTCGCTTCCAATGCTTTTTTCATCTCTTCACCTGCTGTTGCACCGGCTGCATTGTTGTCTGTAGAGAATGTTGCTTCTGCTTCTACGTTTGCAGGAGAGTCAACATAGATAATTTTAACTCCTGCATTTGCAGCTTCTTCCAAAGCGGATGAAATAGCATCCGGGCCATTCGCTGCCACGATGATTGCTTTTGCACCTGCACTAACTGCATTATTAACACATTCGATCTGCTGTGCATCATCTTTTGTATTAGGTGCCATGAACTGAACTTCTACTCCTAACTCTGCTGCTGCCTTCTGAGCACCTTCATTTAATGTTACCCAGTGCTGGTCAATAGAGTCCATTGTGATCAATGCGATCATAGTATCGAAGCTTGCTCCTTCTGTTGATGTGGAAGCTTCTGTTCCTTTGTCTCCACATCCTGTTAACATTGCCATCATCATGCACAATGAACAGATTACTGCTAAAAGCTTTTTCATTTTGAAATTCCTCCTTTAATATTTATCTTAGCACCACACCCGAAGTTTCTTTCCGGTGTGGTGACTAATTCAATTTTTCTGATTTTGTGTAATCAGTCTTTTATGATGTTGCTTTTTTCTTGAATACACCATTTCTTACAACGACATCCAGAAGTACCGCACATACAACGATGATACCGATTACAAGTCGCTGGATACCAACCTGTGCACCGATCATGTTAAGACCATTTTCAAGTGTCTGCCATACAGCGGAACCTGCAAGTGTTCCAAGTAAAATACCGGTACCACCAAGCGGTGAAATACCACCGATAACACCTGCTGCGACAGCGTACATTTCGTACATATTACCAGCTTCCATGTTACCCATACTTGCCTGACCGCAAAGAATCAGACCAACTACGAAAGAACAGAATGCACTTACCAAATATGTTTTGGTAACAGTTGCTACTACATTTACACCGGATAATTTTGCCGCATCTACGTTAGAACCGATTGCATAAATATGTCGTCCTGTTCTTGTTTTAGAAAGCAAGAAGAAGAAAACAATAAATAAAATAATGGCAATCCAGAAAGTATTATACACTCCTGCTGTCTGTCCATAATAAAACACATTCTGGAAAGTTTCTGCAGATTCTTTACCAATACCGGAAGCAATTGCATCTGTGTTACGGTTTCCGTTTACCATGTAAGCAATACCTCTTGCTACGAACATTGTACCAAGTGTAGCAATAAACGGTGGTAACTGACATTTTCCAACTAAGAAACCATTGATAACACCGATAGCCATACAGCAGCAAAGTGAAATGAGAATTGCCACTAATGGATTAACTCCCATTGCCATAAGGGTTGCAGTAATCATGGAACTCATGCCAACTACAGAACCGATGGATAAGTCGATGTTACCTGTAATCAATACATAACTCTGACCGATACCAATAATCAAATATTTTGACATAGAACGAAGTAAATTCATAACGTTCTGCCCTGAAAATACGTTTGGATTAATAATACCAAAAGCAATATAAATGATAATCAAACCTACAAAAGCTGTCAGGGCTCCACCCATACCTTTAATACTTAAAAGCTTTTTCAGCGGATTTTGTTTTTTCTGATTCATTTCTTTATCTCCTCCTATTTCTCATCACTGACTATTTTTTTCTCAAACTGTGTTGCCAGTGTCAGAATTTCATTTTGTGTTATTCCTTCTGCCATTACCTCACCGGTAATACGGCCGTCACACATAACAAGAATTCTATCTGCAATTCCCATTACTTCCGGCATTTCAGAGGAAACAAAAACAACGGCAATGCCTTGTTTCTTTAATTCATTCATCAGGTTATAAATCTCAACCTTAGCAGCAACGTCGATTCCTCGTGTCGGCTCATCAAAAATAACCACTCTGGAATTTCTTGCTAACCATTTTCCGACTACAACCTTCTGCTGGTTACCACCGGAAAGGTTCTTTGCATCAATCTCAACCCCCGGTGTTTTGATTTTCAAATCCTTAACTGCCTTATCACACATTTCTGTTTCTTTGCTTCTATTAACAACCCCTAATTTATTACACAAAAGATCTAAATTTGGAAGTGCTATATTATGTCTGATACTAAGTTTTGTGCACAAACCATCTTTCTTTCTATCTTCCGGTGCAAGTACGATGCCGGCCTTAATGGCATCTCTTGGACAAGTAATTTTTACTTCTTTACCATCTAAGATGATTTTACCGCCCTCTTTTGGGTCTACACCGAAAATAGCTCTTGTAGTTTCTGTTCTACCGGCACCCATCAATCCTGCAAAACCAACAATTTCGCCTTCGTATACCGAGAAACTGACATCTCTTACCATTCGTCCTGCATTCAGATGTTTTACTTCAAAAATCTTCTTTCCTTTTTCACAGGATACACGAGGAAATTTTTCTTTGATTTCACGGCCTACCATATAAGCAATGATTTCATCCATTGTTGCATCCGCAAAGTTCATACTTGTTATGTACTGACCGTCACGCATGATGGTAACACGGTCTACAATATGCTGTAATTCCTCTAATCTGTGGGAAATATATACAATACCGCATCCTTTCGCTTTCAGTTCTTTGATGATACGGAATAAATCTTCAATTTCTTTAGCTGTCAATGCTGATGTCGGTTCATCCATAATCAACACTTTGGCATTAACAGATAATGCCTTTGCTATTTCTACCATCTGCTGCTTGGAAACCGGAAGTTCTCCTACGGTCTGCTTCGGATCTAAGTCAATTTTTAACTCATCCAGAATACGTTTAGCTTCCTGCTCCATCTCATGATTCGAAAGAATGATTCCTTTTCTTTTCTCTCTTCCTAAGAACATGTTCTCCGCAACCGATAAATGTTTACACATATTCAGTTCCTGATGAATAATGGCAACCCCGACTTCCTGTGCAAGTTTCGGAGTCAAGTCCCCATATTCCTTTCCGAAAATCTGCATCTCTCCTTCATCTCTTGTGTATACGCCACTGAGAATTTTCATCAATGTACTTTTGCCAGCACCGTTCTCACCAAGAAGTGCTAATACTTCTCCCGAACGCAGCTCGAACTTTACATGATCAAGTGCTTTAACACCTGGAAAGCTTTTGCAAATATCTTTCATGGATACTATTATTTCACCCATTTTATACCTCCACGCTTTCAAAACAATTGTTTTCGTTTTTTACAGTATAGCAAAGAGCTTTCCAACAAATAAGGTGGTAGATTTGTTTCTTATGGGGGTATTTTTATGCAGTTTTAATACTTATTTTATCTGTTTTTTCGAATATTTTCGTCAAATTATAATTTTTAAACAGTTTTTACAATCAGTTTTTGTCTATTTTTCACATATCGCTATTATAGTTACTCCATTCAAAAAAAGAAGCCCTATGCACTTTTCCAAATGCAGGGACTTCTTTACTTTCTTACTCTTGTTTGTTTCTCTTGTTTCTTACTCTTTACTCTTTTCCCAGAATAAAATCAATCGCCATCAGATAACCTTCCAAACCATGTCCATAAATTTGCTTATCACATGCCGGAGCCGTTACAGATACTTTTCTGAAATCTTCTCTTTCCATAATATTCGAAATATGTATCTCTACCTTTGGAACGGTAATGCTGGCAAGTGCATCATGAATTGCATAACTGTAATGCGTATAAGCTCCCGGATTGATTACAATGCCCTCCGTTCCGTCAAAGTAAGCATCCTGAATTCTATCAATTATAGCTCCCTCATGATTACTCTGGAACACTTCAATCGTACAATTTTCTTTCTGCCCTTTCTCTGCTATCATATTTAACAAATAATCATAGTCCTGTGTTCCGTATATGTTTTTCTCCCGAATACCAAGAAAATTCAAGTTCGGTCCGTTTATTACCAATAGCTTCATTCCTTATACCTCTCTTTCTCTCTGTTCCTATATTTTCCTTTTTTACTACTCCAAAAAAGAACTTTCATTCAGTCTCTCTGCAATTTCATCCAGAATCATATCAAAATCCTTCTCATCTACATCGATAATTACATCTGCAACTTTCTCATAAATCGCTGCTCTTTGTCCCATCAGGGTCTTAATTTTCTCCTGTGGATTTTCCCCCTGCAGAAGCGGTCTTGTAGTATCGTGCTTTAACCTTTCATAAATCGTTTCCGGTTTTGCACGCAGATACACTACTGTTCCCAATTCTTTTAACAAAGTATGATTTTCTTCCCGAATCGGCAACCCACCGCCTACGGATATAATCTGATTCTTCTCTGTCTGAATCAGTTTCTTCAGACACTGGGTTTCCAAATCACGGAAGTACCCTTCTCCATCTGTCGCAAAAATATCGGAAATTGCTCTGTTTTCCTCTTTTTCAATAATTTTGTCCGTATCCAAAAGAGAACGTCTTAAACGATACGACAATTTAATTCCTATCGTCGATTTCCCGCATCCCATGAAACCAATTAAAATGACATTCATAATCCCATAGCCTCTTTCATTTTCTCATATGCCGCCAATGCATCTTCTCTGGTAATCTCTACCTCATTCCATAATTCATATGCAATAATTCCCTGATACAGAAGCATCTTCAGGCCATTATAGGCCTCTCCACCATTTTCCTTCACAAGCTTCATAAATCGCGTGGTAAAAGGTCGGTATATCAAATCATAACCGGTATGTATTTTCTGATAAAAAGCTTTGTCTGCAATGACTACCTCATCATCATGCGGTGCAAGTCCCACAGAAGTACCTTGAATGGCTAAAAATTTCTTATCCGGAAGCTTATCGTAATCAGACAGCAGCATCGGTACAATAATCTCTTTGCCGACAGCCTGATTCACTTCGGCTGCCACTTCTTCCGCTTTTGCAATTGTCCGGTTTAACATATATACTTTCGCTGCTCCCTTGGAGGCACACAGATATGCTACCGCTCGCGCCGCACCACCAGCGCCAAGAAGAACAATTTCTTCATCCTCGATTTGCACACCATCCTCTAACATCGCCCGGTACAGTCCCAGCATATCGGTATTATAACCTTTGTAACCTCCTGCTACACGAACCAGCGTATTAACTGCGCCAATCTGTGCTGCCAGTTCATCCACTTCCACAAGGCTCTTTATTACCTCACTTTTATAAGGAACCGTCACATTCATACCAAGTATGTTCAAAGCGTAAGCTCCTTTGACTGCCGTATCCACCTGACCTTCTTCCACCAGAAAAGGCACGTACACCAGATTATGACCTCTTCGTGTTGCAAGTGTATTATGAATTGCCGGTGACATGGTATGCTCTACCGGATTTCCTATCAAACCACAGGTTCTTGTTTTACCATCTATCATGCTTTGTCCTTTCTCTCATAAAAAAATAAGACAATTTTCTCCAAATATCTTTTCAATACAATCTGTATTTCTTCCTTCGGATGAATCGGCTTCACCAGATATGTCTTGATTCCTGCTTTCTTCGCTCCCCACACATCCGTAAAAAGCTGGTCCCCGATAAATATTGTCGTTTCCGGAGTTGTTCCCATCTCTTCCATTGCCCTTCGATAATTGACCGGAGAAGGTTTATTTGCTTTAAAGATATAACGGGAATGTACCTTATCGTTAAACATCTTCACGCGCGGTTCCTTGTTATTAGACAAAAGCATACTCTCATAACCGATACTTCTCAGTCTTTCAAACAGTGCAATGCTGCGTTCATCTGCGGGTGCTCCATGCGGTACTAACGTATTATCCACATCAAAAATAACGCCTCGATACCCCTGTTTATACAGTCCTTCGTAATCTACTTCATATGCAGAATCCAGATAAACATCCGGATAGAAACGTTCCAATATCATTTCTCTGCCCTTTCTTACTTACCAATAATACATACTCTTCTTCTATTACTTCTCACTTGTATAATAATAACAAAACACCCTGCAACTATGCAAGGTGTTTTCCTCATGAAACCTATTTCATTCTTTGTTCTTATTACAACATTCTTGTATAACACACTTCTGCTATACCATTCCTGTTTCATTTTTCAGAAGAACCATACCATCCGGTGTCTGTTCGCCAAACAGATTTTTGGCGCTTCCTACAAAATACTGGTATTCCTGTAATACCTGATCTTTCTTCATATCCGAAACAGCTTTCTGCATATCCAGATTATCAAGGCTACTGTCATTTCCAATATAATCAAAGTTTTCTTCCTTATGGAAGGTCAGTGAAACATTTTCTAAATCAATCGGTTTTGCTGCTTCTTTCTTATCTTCCAAAACAGCATTATGTAAGTTATCCTGTTTTTGCGCTATTTCTTTGTCCTTCTCTGCCGCAGTCAATTCTTTGTCCGCTTCTGTGCGCTGCGCCGGAAGCTGCTCCTGTCTTACTGAAGGAATCTGCTGCATACCGTAGCTATTCTGAAAAGAATTCAAAACACCGTTTACCATCATAACTTACACCACCTTTCCCCATCTTACATTTTTCGACATATCTTTTCATATAATATATCGGAATATATCGCATATTTCTTAATATGTCGTATCTTCTTTTCTACTTCTTATTCCTAAAGTTTCTTATTCTTCCTAAAGTTTCTTATTCCCAAAGATTCTTATTCTCAGAGTTCTCAGAGCCCTTAGAGTTTCTTAACGATATGATTATATCTTGCTGTAAACACAATCTTTAAAATAGTGCTAATGAGCATCAACAAAATATCCCACATCAAAAATCCATAGGATTTCTGGACAAAGTTTTCATACCATGCCACACCTGCCCATATTTTTCCTCCAAAAAAGATAAAAAGCAATAAAAATAATGCTATTATCATAAACAACCAGCGAAAACCATTTGCAATCGTCATCGGAACGCTGGCTTTCGCCACAATTTCTTTTTCCTGTTCTGTCATAACGTATCCCTTATTTCCTATTTATCTAATACTTTCTTTAATTCGTCCATAAAAGTATTGATATCTTTAAATTCACGATATACGGAAGCAAATCTTACATAAGCTACCGCTTCTAAGTTTTTCAGCTTATTCATAACAATTTCACCAATTACCTGACTAGGAATTTCCTTCTCTTCACGATTGAAGATTTCTGTTTCTACTTCATCGACAAGCTGGTTAATCTGATTAGCACTGATTGGTCTTTTATGACATGCACGAAGCACACCTGCTTCAATCTTCGCACGATCATAAGTTTCTCTGTTATTATCTTTCTTGATAATAATAAGTGGGATGGTTTCTACCTTTTCATAGGTTGTAAAACGCTTATCGCATTCATCGCACACTCTTCTTCTTCTAATGGAATTGTTATCTTCTGCTGGTCTACTATCAATAACTCTCGTATTCTCATGACCACAAAATGGACATTTCATCCGTATATCCCCCTGCTTCTATTCTATTTTCGACATGATAATGCCTTTCTTACATAAAATCATTTAAGAACATTATAGGGGATAATAATTTTTATGTCAACTATTTTATGGAAACCACTTGCAAACAATATATGCTAAGAAAATGTTTATTTTCTACATATATCTACAATAATAATGTCCGGTCCTATCTGTTTAATGTCTTTATAGCAGATTACATAATCTGGCTCAGAACCAAACAGATCGCACCACTTATTTTTTCCCTGCACAATCAATTTGAAAATTTGTCCGGTACATTCATCAAATTCAAAATCGGTTACTCTGCCGAGTTTCTGACAATCCTTCAAATTGATAACTTCTTTTTTCTTAAATTCTGAAAACAGCATACCAGCCCTGCATTCTGCTCTTTTTACTATTAAATGCAGAAATTTTTAAGTGGTTCCTAATTCACAGAAATATAATCCTTAAAGACATAGCCAATGCTGCCATCTTCTAACAGAATCACATACCACTCACCGTCTTCTACCTGACCGCAATATTGATACATCTCCCCGGCTTTTGCAACTTTAATGATATTCGTGCCCTCAGTACCCGGATTATCTCTTACATTCACATTCGAATCAATCGTAAGGATACCAACAACTTCCAGACCTTCCGCGCTTACACTGCCTATCTGCTCTCCATCTGCTGCATCTCCATCCGTAACACTTCCATCGCCTTCCGTTCCTTCTTCCTGCACGCTTTCGATGCTTTCACCATAATCTTTGATTGGCTTGTTACGAACCATATTGATAATAAGGAATGCGGCAATTGCAAAAATCAGAAAAGCCATAACGACCGTAACGATTGTCATAATGTTATGGTCATTTTCTTCGTACTCTTCCTCTTCATCGTCTTCCCAGTCTTCTTCGTATACTCTTTTCCGGCTTACTTTTTCTCTTGTCGGTCTTTCCAACTCTGATTTTACCTTTTTCTTTGACGGCACCGGGTCTGCCTTTACCGGCTTTCTTTTTTCCGCTGGTTTGGCTCTTTCCACTGGTTTTGCTTTTTCCACCGGTCTTGTTTTCTTGATAGGTGCTCCGATTTCGTGTTCTGTCTCTAACAAAATATTTTTCTCAATATCTGCAATCGGAATTTCTAACGTTTCATTTCCTACTGTGCTTCCGGCTGTACCTCCAGTTGCCCTTGCCTCTGTATTTCCCACTGTACTTCCTGCCATACCGACTCCCGAACCTACCAGTCGTCCGCACTCATGACAGAATTTCATACCGTCGCGAAGGACCGTCCCACATTCCGGACATCTACGTTCTTTTATCACTTTCCAGCCACAGCTCGCACAGAACTGGTCTGTATCCTGCAAGCCTGCTCCACAATTTTTACACTTCATGGTATTTCACCTCTTTTGTCATTCTTCCTACATAAAACAAATAAAATAATAGAACAAATAAAATATATGTAATAATGTAACAAATATATGCCCTCTTGTAAAACACTTTTTCAAATTGGAAAAGGTTACAAAAAAGTTTAGAAATTTCCACTCCATTTATGAATAATTCCGTCTCTTTCGTACATCCTTTTTAGAAAGAACATCAGAATAAAAAAGGAAATGGAGAACGCTATGATTCAGGGAAAAGTGGAAATCTGTGGGGTAAATACAGCAAAGCTACCGCTACTTAAAAATTCAGAAAAAGAAGAACTTTTCAAGAAAATCAGTGACGGGGACGAAGCAGCAAGAAAAGAATATATTAATGGCAATTTACGACTTGTTTTAAGTGTTATAAAACGCTTCCACTCCAGCAATGAGAATGTGGATGACCTTTTTCAGATTGGCTGTATTGGTTTAATTAAAGCAATCGACAATTTTGATTGCAGTCTAAATGTCAAATTCTCAACCTATGCTGTTCCTATGATTATTGGTGAAATTCGCCGCTATCTGCGTGATTCTAACAGCATCCGCGTATCCCGCTCTCTCAAAGATACCGCATATAAAGCAATTTATGCCAAAGAAAATCTGACCAGAAAAAATGCCCAGGAACCTACCATTAACGAAATTGCTGAAGAAATTGGTATTCCGAAGGAAGATATTGTTTATGCCCTGGATGCCATCCAAAGTCCGATGAGTCTTTATGAGCCAATTTATACGGATGGTGGGGATACGCTTTATGTCATGGACCAAATCAGCGACAAAAAGAACAAAGAAGAACTCTGGGTAGAACATATTTCGCTCAGTGAAGCTATGAAAAAGCTTTCCGAACGTGAATATGAGATTATTACATTGCGTTTCTTTGAAGGAAAAACCCAGATGGAAGTAGCTGAAAAAATCGGCATTTCCCAGGCTCAGGTTTCCCGTTTGGAAAAAAACGCACTGAAAGTCATGCGAAACTATCTTTCCGCATGACTCCCGGTATCATTTTCATGTAATCATTTTTATATAATTATTTTTATGCAATTATGCTATATAGCTGCTACATTTCTGTGTTGTGAAGGTCTGCAATATCATAAGACAGCGTAATATCTCTCTTACCGTATAATTTGAAATAATTCTGCACAATTCGATCTGTAACAATCCTGATATCGCTTTTTCCGGTTCCCATCAGTACCACAAGGAACTGGGAACTGCTGTATCTCGTACCTACGTCAACACCACGAAGTGACTTCACAATTGCCTGTTCCATACACTGCATCGCATGCTCCATCTGTTCCAAACGAATGTCACTGCCATCTGCGGAATACAAGGTAAACAGAATCAACTGCACTTCCTGATTGTTACGCTGTGAAAAATGAACAACGAAATCATAAACTCTTCCAAATTCTGCATAATCAATCTGGAAGGCACCTTCATATGACTCTCTGTTTTCTACCATACCGACCAGACGATTTAAATCTGCTTTGGACTGTTCCAATGTCTTCAGCATATCAGTACTCTGATAGAAGGAATAGCATGTTTTACCCTCTGCCTGTTTTACATGATACAATGCTTTGTCTGCCTTACGCACAAGTTCTGTAAAATCGCCGCCATCGATACCGAACAAACTGATACCGATTGATAAAGAAATATCCTGTAATATTTCAATTTCTTTTTTCTTATCGGCGAATACAGAAAGAATCTGTTCTGCTTTGTCCACTGCTTCATTTTTGTCCTTGATTCCTTCTGCATAGTAAAGGAATTCATCTCCACCCATTCGGCAAACAATATCTTTTTCCGAAACTTCTTTCAAAACATCTGCCGTTAACTTCAGGACGTAGTCACCTGCAAGATGTCCAAATTTTTCATTCAACTGTCTGAAGTTGTCTAAATCAATCATCATCACGCAACCACTTCCGTTACGCAGACTTTCTTCGATTTCCTTCTCGCCCTGTTCTCTTCCAAGAAGTCCGGTAAGATAATCCATCTTGGTATCTAAACCGCTTTCTTCTTTCGTAATACCGCCATAAATTTTGTCGCTGTTGAAAATCGGCATTACCATATCTTCTTCCGGAATATTTTCCTGCAGATTACCTTCTTCCAGAAGTTCCATAAATTTATCAATCAACTCCGGATCAAATTGTGTTCCTCGTCCTTTTAAAAGCTCCGCTTTCACAACTTCATCCTGTAATCTCTTACGATAAACACGATTGCTTGTCATGGCATCATAAGAATCCACAATTCCTATAATTCTTGCTACCAGTGGAATTTCTTCGCCCTTCAATCCATTTGGATATCCTTTGCCATCATAGCGTTCGTGATGATATTTCGCTCCCACATTGACATCTTTAAACATTTTGATGTCTTTTAAGATTTCCGCACCCATAATGGTATGATTCTTAATCAGTTCAAATTCTATATTCGTAAGCTTGAATGGTTTGTTCAAAACAGAATCCGGCACACCGATTTTACCAATATCATGTAATAGTGCTATGTAATGGATGTTCTGAACTTCCTCTTCTGACCAGCCCAATTTTCGTGCCAGCGCTTCGGAATAATGCGCCACACGAATGGAATGACCTTTGGTATAATCATCCTTCGCATCAATTGTATTGGCAACCGTAGTAATCGCCTGAATCATAACAAGTTCTACTTCCCTTGTCTTCTCCTCCAGTCGCTGCTGTAAATTCTGTCTGTAACCTTCCAATTCAATCGTACGACGAATGCGGTTTAACATAATACGGGGATCAAAAGGCTTGGTAATAAAATCGTGTGCTCCCATCTCGAATCCTTCGGCTTCACTTTCCGTCTTCTTATCTGCAGTCAGGAAAATAACCGGAATTTTGCACCACTGTTCATGTTCCTGCAAAATTTTCATTACCTCAAAGCCACCGATTTCCGGCATAAAAATATCAAGCAAAATCAAATCCGGCGTATATTTTTCAAGATATTTAAAGGCCTGTTTACCGGAATTAACACCCACAACTTTATATTCTTCTATTAAAAGCTTCTGCGCTGTTATAAGATTCCATCTGTCATCATCTACAATTAAGATTGTTTTCTTTTCTCCCATAACCATTCCCCCCGCACTTCAGAATTCTAGTCTTATTATACTTTTTTCTAATATAAAAAGCAATCGAATATCGGATAATACTCGATTGCTTTTTTCGTTTTATGTCTCCCGCAAAATTTCTTTTTTCAGTCTGCGCATGATTTTCTTTTCCAATCTGGAGATATAAGACTGGGAAATACCTAATAACTCTGCAACTTCTTTCTGTGTCAGTTCTTTTCCGTCCGGATTTCCAAGCCCAAAACGCAGTTTAATAATAGTTTGTTCTCGTTCTGTGAGTTTGGAAATTGCTTTGATTAAAAGCTTACGTTCCACCTCATTTTCAATATCCTGATAAATAACATCTTCATCGGTTCCGAGAATATCGGAAAGCAACAATTCATTGCCATCCCAATCTACATTTAACGGTTCATCAATAGAAACTTCCATTTTATGTTTGCTGTTTCTTCGCAAGTACATTAATATTTCATTCTCAATACAACGGGATGCATAAGTTGCCAGTTTTATATTTTTCTCCGGATTAAAAGTATTGATGGATTTAATGAGTCCTATCGTCCCAATCGAAATTAAATCCTCCACCCCGACTCCTGTATTATCAAACTTTTTGGCTATGTATACAACAAGACGTAAGTTATGTTCAATCAGAATCGCTTTCGCTTCATCTTCATATTCGGTTCCCAAATCACTGATAATTTCGTTTTCCTTCTCAATCTCTAATGGCGGTGGCAGAACTTCTGCTCCCCCAATATAATGTATATCTCCCTGCTTATGAATAAGGAATCTGGTATCCTTACGCACCATTTTAAACTGTACTTTGCCGGGAATTGCCACTTTAAAAACCATTTCTTTTCCTCCTAGTCCTCCAATAATTGGGGATGCAATATCATCTGGTAAATACTGTCCTCCGATATCCCTGCATTACAAATTGCAACAATAACTTTCTTTCGATGGATTTCCCGATAAGTATCTTCTATAATAAGTTCCGGCAGTTCATACGCCTCTAAAACACCGCTTTGTTTTCCAACACTCCGGTAAGGAATTGCATGAAAATGTTCCGGTAGAAAATCATTTTGCAAAAGTCTGGCCGCTTTTTCACTTACAATACAAACCGGCGCTCCGCTTACCGGATCTGCTAAATGATTTCCGGTATCGACCAATGCTTTCATTTCCACTTTCTTTTCTTTTAATGGAACATGAACCTCTCTGATATCATTTTTCTTTCCTTTTTCCATTCTATGTATCAGAAATTTTAAAATACTATAACCTACATATCCATAGAAAAATACCGACCAGATATTGTATCCTGTCTTTGCTCCGTAAAAAATTTTTCCAACAACCCGTCCATCAAGCCATGTGACAATACTTCCAAAGAAAAAACCACACATGCCCATTAGCAGGCTGCTTTTTAATAGCATTTCCAGAGTTCGGATACCAAATACCATTCGCATCATGCACATACTGACAGGTAGAATTCCACAAATGAGCCTGATTTTTATAGTTCCAATCGGTAATAATATGACCAGACATATCATTCCGGCTCCAAACAAGGCTCCGAGCAAAATTCTGCGATGTGTGGCAGTACATTTCAGAACTTTCCCCGTTATGGACAACAGATACAGATTCATTACGAATTGAATGAAAAATACACTGTCAATATATAATTTGTAATACACTCTCCACCTCCATGTTTCTGCTTCATTATAAAGAATCCAGCGCGATTATTTTGTCAAATTGTGAGAGCATTTCCAGAATATTTTCTGACTTTTTCCGACACACAAAAAAACCACCAGAGTTTCTAACTCTGATGGTTTATCATATCATACTTATTCATGCCGGTCGTATTTATACCAGTCTTATTTACGCTGTAAGAAATCCGGAATCTTCAAGGATTTCTCTTCTACAGAACTTCTGATGTCTGTTGTTCTGTTAATACCGGTAATTGGTTTTACCGGAGTAGGCTGGGCACCGCCTGCCTGCGCTGCTGGTGTTGCAGTCGTAGTTGCTGTTGCAGATGGTCTGATTCCGAGGTTTCCTGCACTGAAACTTCCCAGTCCGGAACCTGCTCCAACAGTTGTTTTACCCTGTAATGAGGTAGGTGTAATATATGTAGACTTAAAGCCTAAACCTTTTGCCTGATTGGCTTTCTCTTCAATACCAGTAGCAATAATAGTAACGTTACAGGTATCTGTCTTATTGGCATCATACATAGCACCAAAGATGATATTTACATCATCACCTGTTAATTCTCTTACATAATCTGCTGCATCGGATGCATCTGCCAAAGAAATGTCACCGGATACGTTGATAATAACATGTGTTGCACCGGAAATAGTTGTTTCCAGAAGTGGACTTTCTACTGCCATCTTAACAGCTTCACTTGCCTTATCATCACCTTTACCGGTACCAATACCGATATGAGCAATACCCTTGTCCTTCATAACTGTCTGTACATCGGCAAAGTCAAGGTTAATAACTGCCGGTACATTAATCAAGTCTGTAATACCCTGAACTGCCTGCTGCAATACTTCATCTGCCTTCTTCAAAGCATCCGGCATGGTTGTCCGTCTGTCAACAATCTCTAATAACTTGTCATTCGGGATAACAATCAGTGTATCTACGTTATCTTTAATCTTCTCGATACCATTTAATGCATTTACCATACGTGCTTTCGCTTCGAAACGGAAAGGTTTGGTAACTACACCAACAGTAAGAATTCCCATATCTTTTGCTAATTTAGCTACAACCGGAGCTGCACCTGTACCGGTTCCGCCACCCATACCACAGGTTACGAATACCATATCGGCACCTTTCAGTGCTGCCGCAACTTCTTCTTCACTTTCCTCAGCTGCCTTCTCACCGATTTCCGGTTTCGCACCTGCACCAAGTCCTTTGGTCAGTTTCTCACCAATCTGTAACAGCTTAGGAGCCTTACAAAGCTGTAAAGCCTGTTTATCTGTATTGATTCCAATGAAATCAACTCCGTCAATATTTTCATCAATCATTCTATTAACAGCATTATTACCTGCACCGCCAACACCAACTACTATAATTTTAGCTGCAGCTTCTGCGTCGTTTGTCTTAATTTCGAGCAAGGGTACTTCCTCCTTCTATTCCTCAATAAACTCATATAGATTATCATATAATTATTTTTTCAATTTATCAACCCTATTTTTTCGTTTCCTAGAATTTTTTTCTTATCATATCAGACCTTTTTCCTATTTTTTCTATTCTGATTTTAGTCTGCCTCAAAACTTATTGTCTTAGTTTCTTCCGTATATTCCTTCATGTCCAATGTACCTTTTTTGCCTTCCAGCTCCGGCAGCATATATTGCAGTTTCATGATTTTCTCATCAATATCATCACTTGCTCCCATTGCCACCTTCACCTCTCCGAAAATAAGCGTTACCTGATAATCCGGGTCGAAATAAATTTTATCTACTGACATGGCATACTTGTCCAACAATTGGGTAATTTTCAAAATATCCTGAAAAACATCCTGATTTTCCACAGGAAGTGGTTCATGCAGAATAACATGGTCAAATGTAAGTCCTGTTACCTGCGGAATTCCCGGTGTACTCTCTTCCGAGGTTTCTACCACAATTCCTTCATTATCAAAATACATATATCTGCCAAGATAGGTTACATATCCGGCTATTGCTTTCTCATAAACACTTATTCTTACGGTATCCTTCGCTTCTATTGACACATCCATTGTTTCAATAAACGGAATGTCTTTTATTTCTTTATCCCGATATTTCATAGACAGAAAAAGGGAATTATGCCCATAAGCACCATCCATAACCATTTCAATAATTTCTTCATTGGTATAATGAATATTACCTTCTACATAGACCGTTGTAATTGTATAATTTTGCATAACATAGAGATAACCACCTAATAAAACTGCCAGAAGTACACACAGAATCGCAGAAAGAACAGCAATCCGTTTTCCTTTTCCAAAACGAAGTTTCTGCTCTCTCTGCTCATTCTGTATCTTTCGTTTTGTATCACTTTTTACCAGTCTTAAATTAGGATTTTTCTTATTTACTTTCCTAACAACTTTCTTGCTGCCCATACTATCGTCCTTTAAGTATCTATAACAGGATAGTCTATCTTCTGACACCTGATGCCAAGCTTCTGTAAGTCAAAGCAGATATCCTCATAGCCTCTTTCTATAAAATGCCTGTTGGTAACAATCGTTACCCCTTCTGCTACCGCACCTGCCATAACAAGTGCCGCGCCGCCGCGAAGCTCCTCCGCCTGTATGACTGCACCTTGCAAACATTCTGTTCCATCTACCACAACCAGATTCTTCTTCACCTGAATGTGTGCTCCCATTTTCCGCAATTCTGGTACAATACGAAAGCGGTTTTCAAAAATTGTTTCTTCCATAACACTTCTGCCTTCTGCCACAGTCATTGCTGTCAGAAAAGCAGATTGTAAATCCGTCGGAAATCCCGGATAACTGTCCGTCTGCAATTTTGAAAGTGCTTTTCTTCTATCTTTGCAGATAACAAGAAGTCCTTCTTCGCTTTCCGCAAATTTCGCTCCCATTTTTTCGGCTGCCTGTATCACACTCTGCATCTGTGTACATGGTGCTTCCTGCAAAAAGATTTCTCCACCGCTGCACAAACAGGCTGCCAGATAAGTTCCTGCTACAATCCGGTCTGCCGGCACTCTGTAAGCTATCGGATGTAAGCTTTTGACACCGCGAATTATCAATCTGCTTGTACCTGCCCCTTCGATGTCTGCACCAGCTTTTGTCAAAAAATCACATAACGCACTTATCTCCGGCTCTCTTGCTGCATTCTCTATTACCGTTTCTCCTTTTGCAAGCACTGCCGCCAATAGAAGATTTTCGGTTGCTCCTACACTCACAAAAGGGAGTCTGTGAAAAGCACCTGTAAGTTCTGTCGTTTCCGCATAGAATCCATCTTCTCTTTCTTCAATGGTAACACCCATTTTGCGGAGCCCCTGCAAATGCAAATCGATTGGTCTTGAGCCAATGACACATCCACCCGGATACTGCATACTGACACTGCCGATTCTTGCCAGCAAAGCGCCTAACAGCATAATGGAAGAACGCATGACACAAACCGAATCTGACGGCATGTCACAATGAGCAAGCTGATTGGTATAAACCTTTACTGTCTGCCCTATTCTTTCTACTTTGCAGCACATGCTTTCCAACAAACGTATCATATGGCGCACATCGCCGATATCCGGACAATTCTCTATTTCACAAGTACCGTCTATTAAAAGAGTAGCTGCCAGAATCGGCAGCACTGCATTTTTGGAACCTTGTATTCTCGTCTGACCCATCAGACGTTTTCCCCCATATATCTGAATCGCATTCATAGCAAAACCTCAAAGCAGATAAATATATGACCTACTTTATCTATATGGGAAATTTTGAAAAAATTATCTTGTACCTATAAATCTTTTAAACGAATTCCTTTTGCCACGCTTAGGACAAGTCCGATTTCAATCATCAGAAACAATACCGAGGTACCTCCGTAACTGATAAACGGAAGCGAAATACCGGTATTTGGAATTGTATTGGTTACAACCGCTATGTTCAAAATAACCTGTATTGCAATATGTCCAAGAACACCTACTACTAAAAGTGCTCCAAATAAGTCCGGTGCGTTATTGGCAATTACCATAAAACGCCAGATAAGCAGAATAAACATCAGAATAACTGCAATTCCACCAAATAAACCAAGTTCTTCACAAATAATAGAGAAAATCATATCGTTCTGTGCTTCCGGAAGGAAACCAAGCTTCTGCATGCTGGCTCCAAGCCCTTTTCCCAAAATACCACCGGAACCTATCGCATATAGTGCCTGTAATGTCTGGAAACCTTTGCCACTGGCGTAAGCTTCCGGGTCCAGCCATGCAAGAATACGCGCACCACGAAAGTCCAGACTGTCTGTACCGCCTTCTGCCATTTTGACAATCATGAAAACAACAAGCGCGGCTCCTGCTATCGCAAGCAATCCCAGAATAATAAACCTCTTATAATCCGGACAAGATACGAATAACATTAATACAGCGATTCCCATAACAATAATTGCCGAACTCATGTTGGATGTAATTCTCCAAAGCATTAAAGCAATCGGAACCGGAACCGCAAGCACTGTATAAAAACCTTTCCTATGCCGGATTTGCTTACCCATTGAGCATATCATGCTCGCTAAGAACAAAATCATACCCAATTTGGCAACTTCCGCAGGCTGCAAAGAAATACCGGCAATTCTAAGCCATCTCTTCGCACCATTCGCCTCATAACCAAATGGAATAATTAACAAAATCAAAACAACCGATACGGCATATCCCAAAACAGCAAATCGTTCCCAGAAATGATAAGGGATATTCGCTACAATCAGCATTACTATAATACCGAGAATACTCGCACCAAGCTGCTTTTTGAAATAATATGCCGAATCACCGAAATCCAGATTTGCTTCATAAGAACTTGTGGAATATACCATAACCAATCCAAAGCCCAAAAGGAATAATACAATGAACAGCAAACTATAATCCATGTAACGACTGCCACTATTTGATTTTCTTCGGGATGAAATTCTTTCTGCCACTCCTATGACTCCTTCAGATTATTTACAAACTCTTTAAACATTTTCCCTCTTACTTCATAATTCGGAAACATTCCCCAACTTGCACATGCCGGCGATAATAACACAGCATCACCAGGAACTGCATTCTGCACACAGATATCAAATGCTTCTTCAAAGGTATCTGCCAGAATAATATTCTCTACTCCATATTTTCTGGCACACTCTGCAATCTTCTCTCTTGTCTGACCAATTAAAACAAAGCATTTGACCTTGCCATCAAAAGCCTCAATCCATTCGTCATATTCGCTCTGCTTATCATAACCGCCGCCAATCAGAATCGTTGGCTTACACATCGCCTTAATGCCCTGGATTGCAGCATCCGGGTTGGTACCTTTGGAATCATTATAATAATCCACACCGCGCTTTGTTGCTACAAATTCAATTCTATGTTCTACTGCCTTAAAAGTTCTTACCGTTGCCAAAATCACATCCATTGGTACACCCATTGCCTGTGAAATTGCAATTGCTGCCATAACATTTTCTACGTTACACATACCAACCAGATTCATGTCATGAACATTCATTACACGCTCTGACATGCCGTCCTGTGCCTGATAGATTTCTTCTCCTTCCAGATAGAAACCATTCTCTAATTTTCTTGCTGATGAAAAATAAACTACCTTTGCCGGACATCTTTCTCCAAATGCTTTCGTGTATTCATTCTCATAATTTAATACACAGACATCATCTTTCGTCTGATTCATCGCAATCGCTTCTTTGGCTGCAATATAATTTTCCATCGTATGATGGCGGTTTAAATGATCCGGTGTAATATTCAGTATCGCTGATACGGCAGGTCTGAAGGATTCTATTGTTTCCAACTGAAAGCTGCTGATTTCCGCTACTGTCACAGTCTCCTCGTTTGATTCCAGTGCAGTCAATGTATATGGATTACCAATATTACCAACGACATCCACACTCTTATAATAGGCTGCCATGATTTCGCCTACCAGAGAAGTTGTGGTGGTCTTGCCATTGGTTCCGGTAATTGCAACTACCTTACCCTTTCCAAGAACATAAGCCAGTTCAATTTCTCCCCAGATTTTAATGCCTTTTTGCCGAAAACCGTTTACAAATTCAGTATCTGTCGGAACACCCGGGCTTAATACAACCAGTTCAATCGTATTTTTTATTTCTTCCGGAAGCTTACCAACAACCACTTCGCCTTTACAGGAATCCGAGAGCTTTGCTTCCACATCAGCTTTTATCAGTTTTTCATTTTCATCATAAAGAATCGGACAGGCTCCCACTCTGCTTAGAACTTCTGTTGCTCCTACACCACTGATGCCGGAACCTACTACCAATACTTTTTTACCTTGTAATTCCATTTTTACAACCATGCCTTTCTCTTAATCTGCATCTCTTACAGAATACCCATGAGCGCAACCAGACAAAGCAGTGCTGTTACAATGGAAAAAACTGCCACAACTCTTGTTTCTGACCAGCCGCATAATTCAAAATGATGGTGAATCGGTGCCATTTTAAAGATACGTTTTCCACCGGATATTTTAAAGTAGGATACCTGTATCATAACAGATAATACTTCTATTACATAAATAAAACCTACAATTGCAAGGAATATCGGCATCTGCATCATATATGCGGTAGCCGCAACAAAACCGCCCAGTGCAAGGGAACCGGTATCTCCCATAAATACGCTTGCCGGATGCACATTAAATAACAAGAAGCCAAGCAGTGCGCCTACCACTGCACAGGTAATCGGCTCAATTCCACTTCCAAGTCCAATTGCCACTACGGTAAAGAAGGTTGCAACCAAGACAGTTACAGAGCTTGCCAGACCATCCAGTCCATCGGTAAAATTAGTTCCATTTACCGTTCCAATCACAATAAAAAATAAAATCGGAATGTTTAACCATCCAAAATCCAGATAAGTTCCCGGCATAAACGGAACACGCATTGCCAGAGAAACATCCGTATAATGAATAATGTAATATGCAAACACACCTGTTACCAAAATCTGCAATGCCATTTTCTGCCATGCACGAAGTCCCATAGAGCGTTTCAATACTACTTTGATATAATCATCCAGAAAACCAATCAGACCAAATCCCAGCGTTACAAACAAAATCGGGATAATCTTCGGATAATCTTTTACATAAAGGAGAGATGTCACTACCACACTGATTAAAATCAGAATTCCGCCCATCGTTGGCGTACCATTTTTCTTCAGATGAGATTCCGGTCCTTCATCACGAACGGTCTGCCCTACTTTTAATTTTCTTAAAAAGGGAATTATCACCGGTCCCAAAACAACACTGATTGCAAATGATAAAATTACTGACATTAAAATTGTAGCACTCATTTTTCTACCTAACCTTCTTATTATACTCTCAATAACTCTTCGTACTATTATAATCCATCTTTTCCAAATAAGGAAGGATATTTTCAAAAAGCTGCTTTATAACCGGTGCCGCAATCTGCCCTCCATAATATAATCCTTGCGGATTGTTGATAATCGCAATCGCAAGCACCTGTGGATTATCTGCCGGAGCAAATCCCAGAAAAGAAGCAATGTATTTCCCACTGCCTCGCGGCAAAGTCTGACTGGTTGCTGTTTTGCCACCAATTCGATAGCCTTCCACATAACCATTTTTGCCGCCACCGTTCTCTACGACCTGTTCCAGAATATAACGCATCGTTGCTGAGGTTTCTTCTGATACAATGTTATCTTTTACCTGATAAGCAAAGGACTGACTGTCACTGCCATCCGTATTGGCTACCCGCACCCCGAAATGAGGTGTTACGCGCCTGCCTCCGTTAATAATAGAAGAAACGGTTACCGCCAGCTGAATCGGTGTTATCTGAAAAGATTGACCAAAAGAAATGGTAGCCAGCTCCACTTCTCCGATATTTTCTTTCTGATGCATAATGGTAGCCGCTTCTCCCGGCAAATCAATTCCGGTCTTATCAAGCAATCCAAACTGCTTAAAATATTTATAGTAATTATCGACACCCAATCTAAGTCCCACTGTAACGAATACCGGATTACAGGAATTCATAGTCGCCTGCACAAAATCTTCTGCTCCATGCCCGGTTGTTTTGTGACATCGTATTCTTCTATCTCCTACCATAACGTAACCCGGACAATTAAAGGTATCACTTGTGGTAACAACACCTTCTTCCAATGCAGCAGATGCTGTAATGATTTTGAAGGTAGAACCGGGTTCATAGGTGTCATTGATGCATCCATTACGCCACATAGCATTTAGAAGTTCCTGCTTCTTCTCTTCCGTAAGTCCCTCTGTATCCACCGTATCCGGCAATGTATAAGGATTATTTAAATCAAACTCCGGTACATTTACCATTGCCAGAATTTCCCCATTCTGTGGGTTCATAACCAGAATGGACACACTATCTGCCTGCTTTGTTTCCATTGTCTGTAAAGCAAGCTGTGTTGCATAACTCTGAATGTTCATATCAAGACTTATATATAAATCTTTTCCATTGACCGGTTCTACACGTTCTTCGCCCGCTTCGGATACTTCCACACCTTTGGCATCTGTTACCGTTAAAATCGTTCCCGCTTCCCCTTGTAAATATTCCTCATAAATAACTTCCAGACCGATTATTCCCTGATTATCTCCCCCGGTAAATCCAAGTACCTTCGAGGCCAACGAATCATATGGGTAATATCGTTTGTAGTCTTCATCTACTTTGACTCCGGCAAGTTCATATTGTCTGATAATATCACCGGTTTCTTTATCAACGTTACTCTTGATTTTCTCTATGGAAGAATACTTTTCTACCCGCTTACGCACATATTCTTCCGATAAGTCCAGTTCCTTTGACAGCACAGCAATAACCTCTTCGGCATCTTCAATCTGATTATGTATGACAGAAATGGTGCATACTGTCTTATTATCTGCCAACACTTCTCCGTTAGCATCAA
Organism: Lachnospiraceae bacterium; assembly: GCA_017623295.1. Lineage (GTDB taxonomy): Bacteria > Bacillota > Clostridia > Lachnospirales > Lachnospiraceae > UBA3282. The sequence continues at coordinate 37,044 of JAGAPK010000010.1, forward strand.
TAATCCTTCCCCGTGCTGCCTTAATAGTTCTCTCTCGCTCATGTAGTTCTTTCGCCTTCTGCGTATAATACTCAGACTGAAAAACCATCAGATAAACCAATCTGCCTATCAGCCCCATAAAAATAGCCAGACAAATAAACATAACGGCAACTGTTTTGTTCCGGTGAAAAGTTTTATGCAAATTTTCTTTCTCTTTCATCCGACAGAAAAACCTCACAAAAAGGTATTAATATAATTTATTACCGTTTTCATGAGGTTATTCTTCTGAACTTTATTCTTCACCTTCGTCTTCTGTATCTTCTACTGATTCTTCGCTTTGTCCTTCTTCCGATGCTTCTCCACCGGAAATAAGACTACCACCGTTTACAACTGTTCCGGTTTCCGGATCTACTAAATTTCCGGTGTCCGGGTCTTTCAAATATCCAGTTTCCGGGTCTACCGGGAATTCTTTCCATCTATCTGTATCTACGGTTTCTTCAGAAGTTCCTTCTTCACCGGTTCCCTCTTCGGCTGTTCCTTCCTGACCTGCTCCCTCTGTACCGGAAGTTTCTCCGGTATCTCCTTCGGTTTCGCTGCCATCAGCACCTTCAGAAGTTCCTTCTTCGCCTTCGGTTCCTTCCTCCGTTGCAGTCTGTTGCATCGTAATCTGCATCTGCATTTCTTCTAATTCAGCTCTTTCTTCATCAGACAGTTCTTCTGTCATAAAGATATTCAGATAAGGAAGCACTTCTGTTAATACCTTGCGCACAATTCTGGTTGCATGCTTTGCATCATGCTGAAATGCAACGTTTGGTCTGTCTACTACTACATAAATCGCAATCTGCGGATCATCTGCCGGTGCATAGCCCATGAAAGATACGACATATTCATTGTTACCACGCGGAAGTGTTTCGGCAGTTCCTGTCTTACCGCCAATCATATAACCAGCCGGTCTTGCAGTCTTACCGGTTCCGTTTTCTCCGGTAACAACCAGATTACAATACTCCAGTATCTTATCACTGGTAGACTGGGATACAGTCTGTTTTAACACTCTTGGCTCAATGTTTTCTATGGTAGCCCCGTCATTGGTTGTAATTTTACTTACCATATGAGGTTCATAGTAATAACCACCATTGATAAGAGAACAAAAGCCGGTAATCATCTGAATCATCGTGGCATTGAAACCTTGTCCGAAAGAGTTTGTAGCCAGTTCTGTCGGTCCAATCGTATCTTTGTTATATACCATTGATACGGTTCTTGTTTCACCGGCGAGGTCAATATTTGTTTTTAAACCAAAACCAAACAAATGCTGATAATCAACATATTTATCCTGCCCCATTGCAAATGCTACATTCATAAGCACCACGTTACAGGAACGTTCAATTCCCTGTGCCACTGAAATATAACCATCACCATAAATCTGGTGACATTTGATATCATAATCACCTACATGAAGTTTTCCTTCACAATTATAGGATTCATTACCGGTAATTGCTCCACATTCAATTGCTGCTGCAACGGTAAAAGGCTTGGCAACAGACCCCGGCTCATAAGTATCAACGATACAGAAATTTTTCCATAAGGCATCCAGATGCTGATACATGGTTTCATCATCCATTTCATCAATCAGCTCTTTTGTCAGATATTCTCCTGTCTTTTTGCCTTTTTCATCTAATTGTGGCATACCAATCAGATTATCTGTATTTCTGACATCATTTAAATCATAGTTTGGATAGCTTGCCATCGCCAGGATATTACCGGTATCCACTTCCATGATGATACATCCGATATTCTGTGCACCGTTACCCGCTCTGTAATTATCTTTGTATTCTTCGTTATATTCCTTTAAATATTTTTCAACAATGCCCTGAATATTTGCATCAATTGTTGTCTGAATATTATAGCCGTCTACTGCCGGAATGGTTGTCCTCTCCAAATTGGAATCATTGTTCAGATAGCCATACTCTCTTCCGTTCGTGCCACACAATACATCATTATAATATTCTTCCAGTCCATACTGTCCTGCATTATCACTTCTTGTAAAACCAATTACATCACAAGCAAGCGTACCATTTGGATATTCTCTCTTATATTCATCTTCAAACCAGATACCCTTGATATAAGCTCCCGTTTCTTCATCATTCTTCAATTCCTGAAATTTCGCCACTTTATCATAATCCAGTCGTTTCGCTAACACATAATAGGAAGATGTCGGATGCGTAGCAATATAGTTTCTGACTTCATTCGTATCAATACCAAATGCACTTCTAAGCGCATTTAATGTAGGTTCCAGATACTCCTCATCACTCAACAAAATTTTTGTGTCCAGAATAACATTATATACTTTATTGCTAACCGCCAATATCGTACCATTTGAATCCACAATATTTCCACGCTTAAAAGGTATTGTCTTGGAATCATACTCCTGTTGCGACAATACCTGTTTTTTATACTCTTCTCCATTATCACGGTTAATCAGAAACAACCGTACACTTAACCCAACGAAAGCCATCAGTACTATCATAAATAGCACTAACAGCTTCTTCTGCATTTTCGTTGTAAATTTGTTGACGCGGTTACGTCCATTATTTTGTCTGCTCAAATAGTCACACCTACTTATTCCGGAATGGAAGCCATCTGCTTCACATAATCACTGTTTTCACTTGTAAAGGTAACAATCTGACCTTCCTGTGCATACTGCATACCCAGTTCCTGAATAGCAACTCTTTTTACCTCTTCCAAGTCTACGTTACTTGTTATTCTACTATATTCTTCATCATTTGCAAGCTTTAAGTCATTTAATTCGCTTTCCAGAACAGAAATATTCTTGATACTGTTGGTAATGTCAGACTGCAATGAGATATAGCCTACCAAAATCCATCCGGTTGCTAATAATGCAACTGCCAAGAACAAAACATATCCTGCACTCATGCGCTCTGCTTTTTCTCTATTCTTTCTTGCTGCATTACTTAATTTCTTTTTGGGTTCTCTCTCTATTTCTCTGGTAACATCCAGTTTTCTAACAGCACTGCCCTGTACGTATCTACTGTTTGCTGTACTTCTGTTCTGAACGTTTCTACTCTGTGCACTTCTTCCTGTTCTCTGGTTTGCTCTCCCCTGAGCTGTTGCCATACTTTTTCTTTCCTCTCTACCCTGATTTTTAACTCCCAATTCGCTCAAATACTCTGAGCTTTGCACTTTTGGATCTCTTATTATGCTCTATTTCTTCCTCTGTCGGTAAAATCGGTTTTCGGGAAACTACTTTTCCCATTGATGCTTTTCCACAAACACATACCGGAAATTCCGGTGGACAAGTACATGGATTTTCATTTTTCTTAAAGGCCGATTTTACAATTCTGTCTTCTAATGAGTGGAATGTTATGATACAAAGCCTTCCACCCGGATTTAACATTTCGATAAAATCATCTAATGAATTTTTCAATACTTCTAATTCTCTATTGCATTCAATTCGAATCGCTTGAAACGTTTTCTTGGAAGGATGACCTCCTGTCGCACGCATCTTTGCCGGAATTGCTGCTTTGATGATTTCATTCAGTTCACCGGTTGTCTCAATAGGCTTGTCCGCTCTTGCTTTCACAATATGTTTCGCAATATTTTTAGCGAACTGGTCTTCTCCGTAATCCTTAATCACCCGGAAAAGTTCCATCTCCGAATAGGTATTTACGATATCTTTGGCACTGACGGATTGTCTTGTATCCATACGCATGTCCAAATCCGTATCATATTTATAAGAAAAACCTCGTTCTACATTATCAAGCTGATATGAGGAAACTCCTAAATCCAGAACAATTCCATCAACTTTATCGATTCCGATATTTTGTAAAGCTGTTTTGGCATTACAATAATTATCGCGAATAATCGTCACTTTTTCGGAAAAAAGCTCTAATCTTTGACTTGCCGCCAAAATGGCTTCTCCGTCCTGGTCAATTCCGATTAGTCTTCCGTTCCCGGTTAACCTGGAGGCTATCTGATAAGAATGCCCTCCGCCTCCAAGTGTGCCATCCACATAAATTCCGTCCGGTTTTATCTTTAGATTTTCTATTGTTTCCTCTAAAAGAACTGATGTGTGTTTAAATTCCATCTTATTTCCTTCGTTTCTTTTTTTGTGTAAGGTCAGATATCTCTTACTAAATACCCAGTCCGAGTTCTGCCATATGCTCTGCTATTTCATCCATATCTTCATAAGTTGCCATTCCATCGAAGCGTTCCTTACTCCAAATTTCAATTCGGCTTGCTACACCAATCAGAACGACATCTTTATTCAACTCTGCAAACTCTCTCAGTACATTAGGCACCAGGATTCTACCCTGTTTATCTACCTCTACTTCTGCTGCTCCTGCCAGAAAGAAACGAACAAACTGTCTGGCATCTTTATTTGTAAGCGGCAAGGATTTCAGTTTTTCTTCGAATGCATTCCACTCTGCGTTGTCATACACAAACAGACAGCCATCCAATCCTTTGGTTACAACGAATACGTCTCCTAACGCTTCTCTGAACTTAGACGGAATAATCAGCCTGCCTTTCGCATCAATTGTGTGATTGTATTCTCCCATAAACATCATCAATCACCTGCCATAAAGTGTCTGCCACGGTCTATGCTATCAAGTGTCTTAGTGAAAAATATAGTTTAAAATCTACCACTTTGAACCACTTTATACCACTTTCCACCACTTTTAATACAATTCTATAATAAAATAAGCCTTTATGCAAGCAAAATCAATATATTTTTGAAAAAAAGATATAAAAAAATTGCACAAAAAAAGTGTTCCACTTTTTTCAAGTGAAACACTTCTCTACCCTGCATCTTTTTTACAATTAACTTATTTTATGATTATTCTGTTTTATTTTCTGTCATTTCTGATTCTTTGGTATTTTCAGTATTCTGACTATCATCAAGCGCCCCTGTGACTGTAGCTTTTCGCAGTCGCATACGAATAACTATTTCTGCTACTATCGCTATCACTACCAGAACAACCGCAAGCAGCTGTGAAACCGGAATCGTAGTTCCCATCAAATAAAGCTGGTCGGTACGGATTCCTTCTATCCAGAATCTCCCAAGTCCATAACCACCAAGATAAACAATCCACATCTCGCCTTCAAATTTCTTATGACTGCGATACAATAACATAATACATAACAATGCCAGATTCCAAAGACTCTCATATAGGAATGTCGGATGCACCTGAATATAATTTGTACCGTCAACAATGTGCATTGCTATATTGGCTGAAATATCTCTGCTTCTGACCGCATCGATTGGCAGACACATCGCAAGTAAAGAATCAGTATATTCACCAAAGACTTCTCGATTTGTGAAATTCCCCCATCTTCCGATAACCTGTCCCAATACCAGACCCGGCACACAAATATCTGCTATCTGTAAAAAGTTCAGTTTCTTAATGCGGCAATAAACAAATAACGTAATAAACGCTGCAATAACCGCTCCGTATATTGCCATTCCACCATTTCGTGTATTGAATATCTGAAGCAGATCATCTTTATACATATCCCACGAAAAAATGACATAATAGAGTCTGCCGCCAATCACAGAAAAAATAATCGCATAAATTATAAAATCCCATACGATATCCGGATTTACCTTTTCCAATTTCGCAACATGTGCTGCCAGCAAAACACCGGCTATAATGCCCAGTCCAATCAGCACACCGTATAATGCAATTTCAAAGCCAAACACACTAAAAGTTTTTGGTACATTTTCCAGATAAATATTCCAATTCGGGAATGCGATATCCGTTGCATTCATAATATCTTTCATAATAGCCCTCATTTCTGCGCATGTTTCCTGCGCATAACGATATTGCCCCTCAAAGTCTTACAAACCACATACTATTTAGACGTTGAAACGGAATAAAATAACATCGCCATCCTGTACAACATATTCTTTTCCTTCCATGCCTACCAGACCTTTTTCTCTGGCTGCTGCAAGAGAGCCTTGCTCTAATAAGTCTTTGTAATTTACAACCTCTGCTTTGATGAAACCTCTTTCAAAGTCGGTATGTATTTTGCCGGCTGCCTGCGGTGCCTTTGTACCGATTTTGATTGTCCATGCTCTTGTTTCATCTTCTCCGGCTGTTAAAAAGCTCATCAGACCAAGAATATGATAGCTTGCTTTAATCAGTTTCTGCAGTCCGGATTCTTTTAATCCCAAATCTTCTAAGAACATTGCAGTTTCTTCTTCATCTAATTCCGCAATTTCCTGTTCAATCTGCGCACAGATAACAAATACTTCACTACCGTTTTCGGCTGCAAATTCTTTCACTTTTGCTACGCCTTCGTTATCAGCGCCGTCATTTGCCAAATCATCTTCTGCTACGTTTGCCGCGAAAATAACCGGTTTGTAAGTAAGCAGATTATAGGACGCCAGCAATGCCTGTTCGTCTTCGTCATCCGTTTCAAAACTTTTTGCAAGTTTTCCATCTTCCAGATGTGCTTTTACCTTTTCCAACAAAGCAAGTTCTTTCGCCAGAGTTTTGTCCATTCTGGCACCCTTGCTTGTCTTAGCAATTCTTCTATCCAAAATCTCAATATCTGAGAAAATAAGTTCCAAGTTAATTGTTTCAATATCACGAATCGGATTGATAGAACCGTCTACGTGTACAATATTGGAGTCTTCAAAACAACGTACCACATGTACAATCGCATCTACTTCACGAATATTACTAAGGAACTGGTTTCCAAGACCTTCACCTTTGGAAGCACCTTTTACCAGACCGGCAATATCAACGAATTCAATCGTTGCCGGAGTTACTTTCTTAGACTGATACATATCACCCAATAATTTTAATCTTTCATCCGGTACAGCCACGATACCGATATTCGGGTCAATCGTACAAAACGGATAGTTTGCAGATTCCGCTCCTGCCTTTGTCAAAGAATTGAATAATGTACTTTTTCCAACATTAGGTAATCCTACGAT
>JAGAPK010000066.1 GCA_017623295.1 Lachnospiraceae bacterium
GAAGAAGTTCTTAGGCCTGTAGTTATGGAGAATGTGAATGGAAAAAGCAAAGCATATTCTGATTGTAGATGATGTAACAACAAACTTAAAACTCGCTGCGGAAGTTTTGCAGGAGCATTATAAGTTATCCATGGCCAAGTCCGGCCAACAGGCAATCCAATTTTTGGAGAAAGCCAAACCGGATTTGATTTTGTTGGATATCAGAATGCCGGAAATGGACGGATATCAGACTTTGGAACGCATCAAAGCAAATCCGAATACAGCCAATATTCCTGTTGTGTTTCTTACCGTAGACGATCAGCGCGAGAGTGAAATTAAAGGTCTTAAAATGGGTGCGATGGATTTTATTCTAAAACCCTTTGAGCCTGAAGTTATGCTTAGCAGAATTGAAAAAATTCTTCAGATTGAAGATTTACGTAAGAATTTGTCCATCAGTGCGCGTAAGGATGTTTTGACGGGGCTTTGGAACCGCAAGCATCTGGAAGATGAAGTAGAGCGTTACCTGGATGAAAACGGGCAAAAAGCTGTTTTTATGATTATGGATATCGATAATTTTAAGCAGATTAACGATACCCACGGTCATATTATGGGTGATGCGGTGTTGGAGCGTATTGGTAATATTTTAAGAAGCAGTGTAGGTCCCAGAGATATTGCGGCAAGAATCGGCGGCGATGAATTTGCCGTATTGTTAAAAGGTGATTACACGGATGGTGAAATCCGTGAATACTGTCAGCTGCTTTTTGACCAGGTAGATGCCGATATGACAGAGTTAATCGGGAATACAAAAGAGGTAACTTTGTCTGTAGGTATATCACAGGTGCCTATGGATGCATATGATTATTTTGGTCTGTATTCCAAGGCAGATAAGGCATTGTACTACGTAAAACAGAATGGTAAAAATGACTATCATTTTTTCAGTCAGAAAGAAGAGGAGCCTGAAGAAACCGTAGAGGAAAAAGAAGACAGTTCTGTAGATATGGCAAAACTGGAACAGGTTGTTACCGAGCGTAATGAGGCAGACGGTGCTTATCATGTTGAATATGAAGGCTTTAAGCATATTTATCACTTTGTATCAAGAGGCTTGGGCAGAAACGGTCAGACGGTGCAGATGGCGTTATTTACCTTGAATTACATTAAGAGTATGGGAATTACCCATGAGATGCTTCAGAAGGCTATGAAAGAGTTGGAGCGTGCGATTATCGTATCTTTGCGTCAGGGTGATGTAACCACACAGTACAGTAGTTTCCAGTATGTTGTTCTTCTTATGAATACCAGTGAAGAGAATGGTGAGAAGGTAGTGCAGAGAATTCTTGATACTTGGGATCAAATGAATGAATGCAGCGGTATTCAGCTGGATTATGCCATTAAGCAGGTGGAAGCAAGAACGAAGTAGGAGAACGAGTCGGTCGATAAAATAAAGATGATTAGAATCAATAAGAAAGGGTGTTCATCAAATGATGAGCACCCTTGATTTTTGTTTTTATCTGTTTGATAAAGGAATGTATTCCATATCTTCGTGAATCGGTCTGTATGCAGGTCGGATGATTTTTCC
>JAGAPK010000011.1 GCA_017623295.1 Lachnospiraceae bacterium
CATATGGAGATGTCCCCAGTTCCATAACCATATACAGAGCCGCACCAAGCACGAAAATAAGTAATGCCGGAATCGCTACCACTATACGTATCCACATGGGTTCAAAGAAATTAGCCGGCAAAAGCATCCCCCATATCCAACTGCAAAAATCACAAGAATAACCAACGAGAATCATATTCGCCAATGTACCGATTCCTATCAGTTTTCTATCCAGCCATAAAACAATGATAAACATCACTACATTCTCAGCCGCCTGCCAATTACCGAAAGTCCATCCCAATTTATCCGCAATAGCCAGATTCAGTGCTGTAAAACCATCCGTACCAAAGTTACATGGTACAAGCCATGAAATTCCGAATCCCATAAATAGCACACCGGCTAATACACCGATAAGCCGCTTACGTAAGTCTTTTTTATCCATATGCTATAACATAATCTTCCCTTTTTCTTTATATTTTTCAATATATTATAACAGACTTTCTATTTCATTGCGAATAAAATAGAAAGTCTGTTATTTATACACCCTATTGTGCCACCATATATAAAGAATAGAAATATTCCTTCTTTTTCATTAACTCTTCAAAAGTACCTTTTTCCGCCACTTCGCCGGCCTTTAAAACTATTATCTCATCAAACCTGTTTAAGAGGTTCTCTTCCAGTGAATGTGTGATAACCACCTTCATCACATCCTGAATATCCAGAATGGCGTTCGATACCTGATACGCCGTCTGCTTATCCAATGCCGCAGTTGCTTCATCCACAAGCAATACTGAAACCTTTCGAAGTAAACTTCTTGCTATGGAAATTCTCTGTCTTTCCCCACCGGAAAGAAGATTGCCGTTTTCACCGCATAAATTATCTTCACCATGTTCCTCTACAAATGTGCGTAATCCTGCCGCATCAATCACTCGGTCTACTTCTTCCTTTGGAATATCGCGGAACATTGTAATATTATCCCTAAGTGTCGCATTGAATATTACCACATTCTGCTGAATCACGGATACCACATCATACAGGGCTTCGCTGCTGATATCACGTAGTTCGTGATTATCATAAAAAATACGTCCCTCATAATTATCATATGCTGCCAAAAACAGATTCAAAAGCGTTGACTTTCCACAGCCGGATGCTCCGACAAGCGCATAACTCTTTCCTTCTTCCAGACTAAGATTTAATCCTATTAACACATCCTCATCTTCTTTATAACCAAAGGACAGATTTTGCACTGTAATTCCCTGTTTAAGCGTGTCAACCACTTCATCCTTTTCCTTTGTCACATTCTTATTCAACAGATCGCACAATTTGTCCATAAGTGCAACGGAAGCTTTTCTGCTTGCAAATATTTCCGGCAATGCCGCAATCGGCTGTAACAAAAAGTTCATAAGATTTACAAATGCCATTACAATACCAGGTGTCACTCCTTTTCCGGAAATTGCAAGATACGCTCCTGCAATAAAAACACCCATCTGCGCCGTAATGCCTGCCGTCGAAGAAATCGTTTCAATAAGAATGGCAATCTTACTCTTTTTACATTTAGCATCCTCTACTGCTGTATTGCTTTTTAAGAAAAACTGAAGCACTGCCTTTTCGGCCTTAAAACTTTTGACAACCGAAAAGCCACCAATAATTTCCTTAATTGTATCCGTCAACGATTCGTTTTTCTTTGAAACGGCAAGTTCTGTAGCTTCCATCTTGTTTCCTACCATTGCAGATGCAATGACCGGTAAAATAAGTAAAAGGACCACAATAAGCGTAAGCAAAGGACTGTACAGAAGCATCATAATAAACGCTCCCGTAAACATAACCAGACTTGTAATCAAACCAAACTGTTTTTCCAGATAGTTTGCTTCTATACTTGTCACATCATTGGACAATGCCGATATGTAGGAAGCTGCCGCTTCGCCGTTAAATGTGTTGATGTTCTTCTTTAACAGACTTTCAAAAGCAAATTCCTTGTACTGCTGAATCGCCTTTTTCATAAATCGTGGCTTGGACGCATATTCAACCATACCCATGACAACTGCCAAACAAATCAACCCTACCGTAAGTAAAGCCAACGTTTTTAGTCCCAATGCACCTTCTACTCCTGAAATCGTATCCATCAACTGCTGTATCAGCCATGAGGTCGAAAGACTCAAAATGGCCATTGTCAGTGCTGTGAAAACAGCAACGCCAAATGCTAATTTATTACCTTTATAAAACTGCCTGCGTAAATCTTTACTTGTCATTTATCAGTTCCTCCCATAGACCATGTACGTACCGGCTGGCGTCATCCTCTTCGTTTTCATCCAATATATTTTCGACCGCTTCCCTTACCGTACTTCCGATATCCACATATGCCATCGCCTCTTCCGGTGCATCTTCAAAAAAACGGATTCCCGTAAGACTATAGACAGGTTCTGCATCAAATTGCTTTGCCAATTTGTGTGCACTATGAATCAGATTTTTTGCCTGCTCTGCATTTCCTAATCTCGTCTGCGTAACTGCCGACTGTGTCAATATTGCCGCCTTTAACGTATCCAGGAAAGTATTCTTTGCATCTTCTTTTCTGACACTTTCAATAAATGCGTATAACCATTCCAGTGCCTCCATACTTCGGATATAATCCTTCTTAGACTCGTACATATAAACATGGCCTGCCATTGTCCGTATAATGTTTCCAAATCCATCCGAAAAGGCCTTCATCAGATATTCTTTCGCATTATCCGGTTGTTTTAACATTCTCGCATAGAGCATGCCAATCAAACTGTTATTAATACCGCAGACATTGTTCTTCTTAAAACTCTCAAGAGCTTCTTCCGTCTTTTCCGCTAACATGTAATTCTGCGCAATCAGATTCAATATGGATACTTCGTTAATACTGTTATCCGTATTCTGGTACAACAGACGTATTGCCCGCTCAAACAATGCATTGGAACGTTCGATATCGGTCAGTTCTTTTTGCTCCATAAATCTAAGTTGATAAAAGAAACCGCAGGTATATACCAATCCAAAATGATTTGGATATTTTTGCAATGCCTTTTCGGCCTCCGCCATACCGTTTGTAAAATTCCTGTCTCTAACGGCTGCTTCTATTATTTTTATGCTACTGTCCACATTACTACTCTGCATTTCATACCCTAAAAGTACATCCACTGATACTTCAAATATATCTGCAAGTGCCATAATTAAACGGATTTCCGGCATGGACAGACCCGCTTCCCATTTATATACTGCGCCTACCGTCACACCCAATATTTCCGCCAACTGCTCCTGTGTAAAGGACTGTTCCTTTCTGAATCTTTTGATATTTTCAGCTAATTTAATTTCCATAGTTTCTCTCCCATCCGACGGATTTTATCTGATTATATAGTCGACTTCAGTTCAGATATCTGAACTGACTATAGTGTAGCATCACTGAGTTAACTTGTGAACACACCGCTCATACTATTTGTATACTTATTTTTATACTTTTGGTATGGATTGTAAGATATAAAAAACGCCTGACCTCCAATTATTCTTGGAAATCAGACGCTGTCTGTTTTAATATTCTCTTATGCCACGTCTTATACACTGAAATCAAAACGGATACCTTCTGTCTCACCAGCCACTTTGCTCCAGTCTACATTGGTAATCTTTTCGATTAATTCCTCTTCGGATGACGCTTCCAGATTGACTTTCTTAACGGTCATATCTTTTTCCTGCGCCTTCTTTTCAGCAAGTTCTTCTGCCACTTTTTTCTCATCGGCACGTTTTTCTTTTATCTTCTCAATATAATCCTTTTCTGCTTCCGATAGTTTTTCCAACTGTGCAAAAATGGACATCTTACCGTCTTCATCAAAAGAGATTGCCATCTTACTGATAAGTGTACCGTTTTCAAGGTCTGCTCCAAACTGTTCGTTGATTCTCTTTGACATCTCAACTGCTATCTGAACCGCATGCATTTTCTCCTGCGCGTATGCCTCATCATCTGCCATTCGTTCCAATTCCTCATTTGAGAAAATAACGGAGAACTCTTTCGTGCTGCCACTCAACAATGCCCGTCTGTCGACTCCTGCATCTGCCACATAGAAATCATAATCCCCATATGTCTTACGCAAATTTTCCAAATAGTTCTTGGCTTTGGTTGAAAGTTTGTCCTCGCTTGAGTTTGCAACTTTTGATTCGGATACCGTTTCTTTTGCTTTTGCTACCGAATCATTCTTCTTAACCGCCTGCATACTATTCTGATAGTATGCAGCCGCACTTTTAATTCCACCTGATGAAATCATATCATATACCTCCTTGTACTTTCGTTAAGTAAATCCGTTTACTTATAATGGTCTATATTGTTTATCGGATGAAACCCAAAATAGTTTAGTACTACTCAGAAGATATAA
>JAGAPK010000012.1 GCA_017623295.1 Lachnospiraceae bacterium
AGTTCAGACGTGTGCTCTTCCGATCTCCTAATGTAGATTCTACATTACCTGTAATCACTTCTCCGTCTGCATTTTCTTTGCTTACTCTTACTGTAATTCTGGAGTGTAATGTAATTACACCGTTTTCATAAGCAAGGATTGCTTCGTTTACATTCTTGAAGAATTTGCCTTCACCCTTTGCACCCGGTCTTTCCTGTGTCAGATAGTAAATACCAAGTACCATATCCTGTGAAGGAACGGCTACCGGACCACCATCAGATGGTTTCAACAAGTTGTTTGGAGATAAAAGTAAAAATCTACATTCTGCCTGTGCTTCTACGGATAACGGAAGATGCACAGCCATCTGGTCACCATCAAAGTCCGCGTTGAACGCTGTACATACGAGTGGATGCAACTTAATTGCTTTACCTTCTACCAGAATTGGTTCGAATGCCTGAATACCAAGTCTGTGAAGTGTAGGAGCACGGTTCAACATAACCGGATGTTCTCTGATAACTTCTTCCAGCACATCCCATACCTGAGTATCAAGTCTTTCCACTAATTTCTTAGCGTTCTTGATATTCTGGGAAATGCCTCTTGCTACTAACTCTTTCATAACGAAAGGTTTGAACAATTCGATTGCCATTTCTTTTGGCAGACCACACTGATAAATTTTCAGTTCAGGGCCTACAACGATAACGGAACGTCCTGAATAGTCAACACGTTTACCAAGCAGGTTCTGACGGAAACGACCGGATTTACCTTTCAACATATCGGAAAGAGATTTCAGTGCTCTGTTACCAGGGCCTGTAACCGGACGGCCACGTCTACCGTTATCAATCAGCGCATCCACTGCTTCCTGCAACATTCTCTTTTCGTTACGAACGATAATGTCAGGTGCGCCGAGTTCGAGAAGTCTTTTCAGACGATTATTTCTATTGATAATTCTTCTGTATAAATCATTCAAGTCAGAAGTAGCAAAACGACCACCATCAAGCTGTACCATAGGACGTAAATCCGGTGGAATTACCGGGATTGCATCCATAATCATCCATTCCGGTTTGTTTCCGGATTCTCTGAAAGCTTCTACAACTTCCAGTCTTTTGATAATACGTGCACTCTTCTGTCCGCTGGAGTCTTTTAACTCTTCTCTTAATTCAACTGCTTCTTTCTCCAAGTCAATGGCCTGAAGCAATTCTTTGATTGCTTCTGCACCCATACCTACGCGGAACTTAGAACCATAGGATTCTCTTGCATCCTGATATTCTTTTTCAGAAAGAACCTGTTTGTATTCCAAATCAGTTTCTCCTGCATCCAGTACAATATAAGATGCAAAATACAATACTTTCTCAAGCACTCTTGGGGACAAATCCAAGATAAGTCCCATACGGCTTGGAATTCCTTTAAAATACCAGATATGGGATACCGGAGCAGCCAGTGCAATGTGTCCCATACGTTCTCTACGAACGCTTGCTTTGGTAACTTCTACACCACAACGATCGCAGACAACGCCCTTATATCTGATTTTTTTGTATTTACCACAATGACATTCCCAGTCTTTGCTTGGTCCGAAAATCTTCTCACAGTAAAGTCCATCTTTTTCAGGCTTTAAAGTTCTGTAGTTAATGGTTTCCGGTTTTAAAACTTCACCTCTTGACCATTCTTTGATTTTCTCCGGTGATGCCAAGCCAATTTTAATCGCATCAAATGTCATAGGTTGATATGCTTCCTGTTTCATCTCTGCCATTTCAGTAACCACGCCTTTCTCTCAGACTATTCGTCATAAGATTCTTCGAAATCAACATCCAGATCCATGTCATCTTCTGTGAATTCTTCTTCGTCTTCACTGTTGACAAGTTCTCCGCTTTCTTCGTCAAATTCCTGTTTCTGGTATCCCATAGCGCCAAGAGATTCTTTCTCATAATCATAGCTTCTGGAATCACCTTCGATTTCATAGCGATAATCATTCTCGCCATAATCGATTGTTTCCATAATTTCAACTTCTGTCTGGTCTTCACGAAGCACTCTGACATCCAGACCAAGTGACTGTAATTCTTTCAATAATACCTTGAAGGATTCTGGAATACCAGGTTCAGGGATGTTATCTCCCTTGATAATTGCTTCATATGTCTTAACACGACCAACAACATCATCGGATTTAACCGTTAAGATTTCCTGTAAAGTATAAGCCGCACCATATGCCTCCAGTGCCCAAACTTCCATTTCACCGAAACGCTGTCCACCGAACTGTGCCTTACCACCAAGTGGCTGCTGTGTAACTAAGGCATAAGGACCAGTAGAACGTGCGTGAATCTTATCATCTACCAGATGGTGCAGTTTCAGGTAATGCATGTGACCAATTGTTACCGGTGCATCAAAATACTCACCTGTTCTACCATCACGAAGTCTTACTTTACCATCTCTGGAAATCGGAACACCTTTCCATAATTCACGGTGATCTCTATTCTCAGATAAATATTCCATAACCTCCGGTAAAAGTTCTTCTTTGTGTTTCTTCTCGAACTCTTCCCATTCTAAGTTAACGTAGTCATTTGCTAAATCAAGAGTATCCATGATATCACCTTCTTTAGCACCGTCAAATACCGGTGTTGCCACGTTAAAGCCAAGCGCTTTTGCAGCTAAAGATAAGTGAATTTCAAGTACCTGACCGATGTTCATACGGGAAGGTACGCCCAATGGGTTCAACACGATATCAAGTGGACGTCCATTTGGCAGGTATGGCATATCTTCTACCGGGAGTACACGGGAAACAACACCCTTGTTACCATGACGACCAGCCATCTTATCACCAACAGAAATCTTTCTCTTCTGTGCGATATAGATACGAACTGCCTGATTTACGCCAGGAGATAATTCATCTCCGTTCTCTCTGGTAAATACTTTTGCATTAACGACAATACCATATTCACCATGAGGTACTTTCAAGGAAGTATCACGAACTTCTCTTGCTTTTTCACCAAAAATTGCACGAAGCAGTCTTTCTTCTGCTGTCAGTTCTGTTTCTCCCTTCGGAGTAACTTTACCAACCAGAATATCACCGGCACGTACTTCTGCACCGATACGGATAATACCTCTTTCATCCAAATCTTTCAGTGCATCATCACCAACACCCGGAACATCACGTGTGATTTCTTCCGGTCCTAATTTGGTATCACGAGCTTCTGCTTCATATTCTTCAATATGAACAGATGTATAAACATCTTCCTGTACCAATCTTTCACTAAGAAGTACAGCATCTTCGTAGTTGTAACCTTCCCATGTCATGAAACCGATTAATGGGTTCTTACCAAGTGCAAGTTCACCGCCGTCTGTAGAAGGACCATCTGCGATAACTTCACCCTGTGCTACATGGTTGCCTTTAAATACGATAGGCTTCTGATTGTAGCAGTTGGACTGGTTACTTCTGGAGAATTTTGTTAAATGATACTCTTCTTTTTCTCCATCATCATATGTCATCTTAATCAAGTTAGAAGATACATAATCAATTGTACCTGATTTCTTAGCAACAACACAGACACCGGAGTCTACTGCTGCTTTCGGTTCCATACCTGTTCCGACTGCCGGAGCTTCTGTAAACAGAAGCGGCACTGCCTGACGCTGCATGTTGGAACCCATCAGCGCACGGTTCGCATCATCGTTCTGTAAGAACGGAATAAGTGCTGTCGCAACGGAGAATACCATCTTAGGAGATACATCCATGTAATCAAACATGGTCTTAGGATATTCCTGTGTCTCCTCTCTGTAACGACCGGATACACTGTTACGTGTAAAATATCCGTCTGCATCAAGAGGTGCAGATGCCTGTGCTACGTGATAATTATCTTCCTCGTCAGCTGTCATATAAACAACTTCGTCTGTTACGCGTGGATTCTGTGGGTCGCTCTTATCAATTACACGATATGGAGCTTCTACAAAACCATATTCATTAATTCTTGCATAAGATGCAAGAGAGTTAATCAAACCGATGTTAGGACCTTCAGGTGTTTCGATAGGACACATTCTACCATAATGTGTGTAGTGAACGTCTCGAACCTCGAATCCGGCTCTATCTCTTGACAAACCACCAGGACCAAGTGCTGATAAACGTCTCTTATGTGTTAATTCACCCAGAGGGTTGTTCTGATCCATAAACTGGGACAACTGGGAAGATCCGAAGAACTCTTTTACAGCTGCCTGTACAGGCTTAATGTTAATAAGTACCTGTGGAGAAATTTCTTCTGCATCATGTGTTGTCATTCTTTCACGAACAACTCTTTCCAGTCGAGATAAACCGATACGATACTGGTTCTGAAGTAATTCACCTACCGCACGGATTCGTCTGTTGCCCAAATGGTCGATATCATCATCGTTTCCAATACCATATTCCAAATGGATATTATAGTTAATAGAAGCAAGAATATCTTCTTTTGTAATATGTTTCGGAACTAATTCATGTACATTTTTCTGAATTGCTTCTGCCAGCATCTCAGGGTCTTCACTGTATTCTTCCAGAATCTGCTGTAATACAGGGAAATAAACAAGTTCTGTAATACCAAGTTCCTTTGGTTCACATTCAACATAGTTAGTAATATCTACCATCATGTTGGAAAGAACTTTAACATTCTTTTCTTCTGTCTGAATCCAAACGTAAGGAATTGCTGCATTCTGAATAGCATCAGCCATCTCTGCTGTTACTTTATCACCAGCTTTTGCAATTACTTCACCTGTTAATCCATCTACTGCATCCTCAGCCAGAATGTGATTTCTGATTCTGTTTCTGAGCATGAGTTTTTTATTAAATTTATATCTACCGACTTTTGCCAAATCATATCTTCTAGGGTCAAAGAACATCGCGGTAATTAAGCTTTCTGCACTCTCAACGCTAAGCGGTTCACCCGGACGGATTTTCTTATATAATTCCAACAAACCTTCCTGATGATTTTCAGAAGTATCTTTTGCAAAACTTGCTTCAATCTTCGGCTCGTCACCAAACAGTTCTCTGATTTCGTCATTGGAACCTACTCCCAGCGCTCTGATTAATACAGTAATCGGCACTTTTCTGGTTCTATCAACGCGCACGTAAAACACATCATTGGAATCTGTTTCATATTCCAACCATGCGCCACGATTCGGAATGACTGTAGAGGAGAATAACCTCTTACCAATCTTGTCATGACCGATTGCATAATAAATACCAGGAGAACGTACTAACTGGCTAACGATAACACGTTCTGCACCATTAATTACGAAAGTACCTGTTGCTGTCATAAGAGGAAGATCACCCATGAAGATTTCATGCTCTGTAATCTCGTCCTTCTCTTTGTTGATAAGACGAACTCTTACTTTCAGCGGTGCTGCATATGTTGCATCTCTTTCTTTACATTTTTCAATAGAATATTTAACATCATCTTCGCACAATTCAAAATCTACGAATTCCAGACTTAAATGTCCACTGTAATCTGAAATTGGAGAAATATCATCAAAGACTTCCTTCAATCCCTCATCCAAAAACCACTGATAGGAGTTCTTCTGAACTTCAATCAGATTCGGCATTTCCAGAACCTCTTTCTGTCGTGCATAAGTCATACGTGTGTTCTTGCCTGAAGCAGTCGCACGGATTCTGTTCTTTTCCATTGACAATTTCACCCCGTTCTTTATGATTTAGTGCCTATTTATCGGAAACTATACTTCAAATAAGCATACCACACCACAATAGTGCATCATCCATTCTACTACAAAGGACAAGATGAGTCAATGATTATTTTCTTAAATATGGAAATTTTTTAAACAAAGATTTGTCATTTAATGTCATTATGAGAAAAAATATCGAATATATTCTTAATAGAATAACCGCTCACGAGTTTCCTCGCAAGCGGTTTTATCTTTAGTTCTATGTCTTTTTGCCTTATTTAAGAGTAACTTTAGCACCTTCAGCTTCTAATTTAGCTTTGATGTCTTCAGCTTCTTCTTTAGATGCAGCTTCTTTTAACATCTTAGGAGCGGAATCAACTAAGTCTTTAGCTTCTTTTAAGCCAAGTCCTGTAGCTTCACGAACTACTTTGATAACTTTAACTTTGTTAGGACCAACGTCTGTTAATTCAACGTCGAATTCTGTCTTTTCTTCTGCTGCTGCGCCTGCATCACCAGCACCTGCTGCTGCAACTACAACGCCTGCTGCTGCGGATACACCGAATTCTTCTTCACAAGCTTTTACTAAATCATTTAATTCTAATACTGTTAACTCTTTGATTGCATCAATTAATTCCTGAGTAGATAATTTTGCCATTATAATTTACCTCCATTTTAAATTTAATCATCTGATTTATTTTTAGTTATTTTGAATCACAATCGATTCTCTTAGAAGAATGTTGCTCTTTTGTCCTATTCTTCTGTTGGAGCTGCTGCTTCTGCAACTACTTCCTCAGCTGGAGCTGCTACTTCTTCTACTGGTGCTGCTTCTTCTGCCGGAGCTGCTGCTGCCGCTTCAGATGCGCCACCTTTTTCTGCTAACTGGTTCATAACACGAGCGAAGTTTGCAATAGGAGACTGAATGCTTCCAAGCAACTTGGAAAGTAATTCTTCTCTGGATGGAATCTTGGAAATATTCTCGATTCCTTTTGCGTCATATGCAACACCTTCAACAACGCCGCCTTTGATTTCAAGCTTATCTGCTGTTTTAGCAAATTTGCAAAGAATTCTTGCAGGAGCTGTAGCATCATCTGTGGAAATTGCAACTGCGCTTGGTCCTTCCAGATATGGAGCAAGTGCTTCATAATCTGTTCCCTTGAATGCGAAATTCATCATTGTGTTTTTGTAAACCTTGTAGTTGATACCTGCTTCACGAAGCTGTTTACGAAGTTCTGTATCCTGTTCTACTGTAAGTCCACGATAATCAACAAGAACTACGGACTGAGCATCTTTGATAGCAGCAGAAATCTCTTCTACGATAGGTTTCTTCAATTCAACTTTTGCCATTTCATTTACCTCCTTATAGATTTTACGCCGATAGGAGTCTTATATAAGAAAAACCTCCCTGAAGACAGGAAGGTTTAAAATCTGCTCATAAACTCTTCTCCTCGGTAGGCGGTCTCCGCTTACGCCACGTTCGTGGCACCTACTGTCTTCGGCATGGTCATAACAACCTTGTCAAATATAGCACATAACATTTCATGAGTCAACTATTTTTCTGAATTTTTTTAATATTTTTATGCACCTACCAAGTTACATATCCTTCCGAATCGATCTGTACATTTCCAGACATTGCACGCATCTCATTTAAAACGCGTTCTTTCTCCGTTCCGGTCAACAGCGTTGTCTTACAGCCACTTTGAAGGCATGGTATAAACTGATAACGTTGCAACCCCTCTTCATCCAGAGTCACTTTCACAATACCGGTGTCAATCGTTTTGGAATTAAACCAAAAGTTACCGAGACTATAAATAATCGGGACTCCGTCAATTACATCTATTTTCTGCAAAATATGAGGATGGTCGCCAATAATCAAGTCCGCGCCTGCTGCAACAATTTGCGGTGCCTGTT
Source organism: Lachnospiraceae bacterium (assembly GCA_017623295.1). Classification (GTDB taxonomy): domain Bacteria; phylum Bacillota; class Clostridia; order Lachnospirales; family Lachnospiraceae; genus UBA3282. Next base: position 7,519 of record JAGAPK010000012.1, read on the forward strand.
CATTCTGAGCCCAGTCAGTATCTTTCTGATTCTCTGTCCCCCAATGGATATAGACAATCACGAAATCACTGTTTGCTTCTGCCTCTTCTACTACCTGTAACAATTTTTCTGCATTCCAGCAACGGAATACGCCCGGTGAATCAGCAGTTGCACCCTTGGTATCCGGATAATCACCCTTTTCTATCTGTGTTGCTGACACAAAAGCAATCTTCATATTATTCATAATATAGTAAACCGGTTTAAGAGCCTCCTCTTCGTTCGCACCCGCTCCAACATATGGAATTCCCGCATCCTGTAAGGTCTGCAACGTATCCACAAAACCTTCTTCTCCGTAATCATACGCATGGTTGTTCGCAAGAGACACAATATCTACACCCAAATCCTGCAAATTCGAAACCGCAGCTGGCGCCGCACGAAACGTAAACTGTTTTCCAGCAGTTGGCGTTCCTCTGTTCGTATATGGAAACTCATTGTTTAACATCATAATATCTGCACTTTGCATTTCTGCAATCACTTCCGGCATGATTCCATTGCTGATATGTCCGCCATTCTGCAAAAGAGTTGCCATGACACTGTAATTGGGATCAAAAAGAATATCGCCAGCAAAACTAATTGTTATGCAATCCTCACTCATAGCTTCTTTTGCATAGATATTATTGTCTACCATATACTCTTCATCCTGTAAAATATCTGCATATTTTTCATTTTGACCAATGATTTCCTGCACCTGTTCTTCTTCGGGTATCTGCTCTTTTGTCAACTGAAAATTGCTGTGATGCGGCGTTGCATCTGTCACAATCCACAAATAGGAAAACACACAAAAAAGTCCAATCAGCACAACAAAAGTCAACGTAATGCAAAATGGTAATATAAAATTAGATTGTTTTTTCTTTCGTTTTTGTTTGCTCATAAATATCAGTATAACACATTATCGTCAAAATGTATTGTCGCTGTACACCTTTCTTTAACACAAAAAGAGCATCCTGTAGTCGACAGACTCCAGAATGCTCCTTATCATTTTAATTCATTCTTATTAGAATTTAGCTGTGCTAACCTTTACACCAGGACCCATTGTTGTTGTAAGAGTGATGCTCTTTAAATACTGTCCTTTTAATGCTGAAGGTTTAGCTTTTACGATAGCTTCCATCAAAGCATCGAAGTTTTCCTGTAATTTAGCTTCATCAAAAGAAACTTTTCCTACAGGAACGTGAATGATGTTAGCTTTGTCAAGTCTGTATTCAATCTTACCAGCTTTGATATCGTTAACTGCTTTTGTTACGTCCATTGTTACAGTACCAGCTTTAGGGTTTGGCATTAAACCTTTAGGACCAAGTACTTTACCAAGACGACCAACAACACCCATCATATCAGGTGTAGCAACAACAACGTCAAAATCTAACCAGCCTTCGTTCTGAATCTTTGGAATCAGTTCGTCGCCACCTACATAATCTGCTCCAGCTGCTTCTGCTTCTGCAACTTTATCACCTTTAGCGAATACTAAAACTTTAACGTCTTTACCTGTACCGTTTGGTAATACAACTGCGCCACGAATCTGCTGTTCAGCATGACGACCATCACAACCGGTTCTGATATGAACTTCTACAGTCTCATCAAATTTAGCTGTAGCTGTTTTCTTTACTAATGCAACTGCTTCTGCTGGTTCGTACTGTACTGCACGATCTACAAGCTTTGCAGCTTCTGTATACTTCTTACCATGTTTCATATCCGTTCCTCCATTACTCTTCTACTGAGATACCCATACTTCTAGCAGTACCGGCGATCATACTCATAGCTGCCTCAAGGCTTGCTGCGTTTAAATCAGGCATTTTAAGCTCTGCAATTTCCTGAATCTTAGCTTTGGAAATTGTTGCAACCTTTGTTTTGTTAGGTGTTGCAGAACCTGATTTGATGTTACAAGCTTTCTTTAAAAGAACTGCAGCTGGTGGAGTTTTTGTAACGAAGCTGAAACTTCTGTCTGCATATACTGTGATAACAACTGGGATGATAACATCACCTTTATCAGCTGTTTTAGCGTTGAACTGTTTTGTAAATTCAACGATGTTTACACCATGCTGTCCAAGTGCAGGACCAACTGGTGGTGCTGGTGTAGCTTTACCAGCAGGGATCTGTAACTTAATATATCCTTCTACTTTCTTTGCCATAATGGCACCTCCTAATATAATGTGGTACGGGCGTAACTTGAATATTACTCCCACACTGTTATTTATACTGCAAGCAATATAAATAACCCTATCTAAACCGCCGAAGCGGAATAAATATCAACTACATGCTTCTTACTTCCGCGAAACTGATTTCTACCGGAGTCTCTCTTCCGAATAATTCTACATTGATTGTTGCTGTCTGTTTGCTGTAATCCATCTTCTGAACAACACCAACTGTATCTTTCCAGACACCTGCAACAACTGCAATAGTATCTCCCTCGTCAAAGTCAACAGAAACATTTTCCATCTTGATGCCGAGTGGTTTCATTTCAGCTTCTGTAAGCGGTACCGGTTTACTTCCCGGTCCAACGAATCCGGTAACACCTCTGGTATTTCTAACAACATACCAGGTGTCATCGTTCATTACCATATTAATCAAAACATAACCTGGGAACATTTTTTTCTGAACATTCTTTCTGGCGCCGTTTTTCATTTCCATTACATCCTGCATCGGAACGCGGACTTCCAAAATTTCTTCTTCCAGATGTCTGTTCTCAATCGTTTTCTCAATATTGGCTTTTACTTTATTCTCATACCCTGAATAAGTATGAACAACATACCAATTTGCTTCTGCCATACGATTAACCCTCACTCTATAATGTTGTCAGGAAATCAACGCCATACTGCAGCGCGAAATCCAAGATGGTGATAATTGCTCCAACTACAACCGAAATAGCAACAACCGCAACAGATTGTTTCAGAAGGTCATTCTGATCCGGCCATGAAATCTTCTTAAACTCAGACTTCACACCTTTCCAAAATCCAGCAAGCTTTGGTGTCTTTTCTGTTTTTGCAGAATCTCCCATGCTCTACTCCTTTCAAAAATGACGAAACAATTATTTGGTTTCTTTGTGCATTGTATGTGTTTTGCAGAATCTACAATATTTTTTAGTTTCCATTCTATCTGGATGAGTTTTCTTATCTTTTGTAGTATTGTAGTTACGCTGTTTGCATTCTGTACATGCTAAAGTGATTTTTGTACGCATATCTTTGCCACCTCCAAGTGTATGTTTGCTCTTATTTCTATATTTATACCCTAATTTTGAGCATAAAAAAAAGACCTAAATCTTTATCTCGCTTGTATACTATATCATAATCGTTTATAGTCGTCAACAGATTTTTTCTAAAAAACACAGAATAAAATACCAGAGAGATTAATCCACTCGGACCAATCTCTCTTACTTCATTTTTCCTGTTTCTTCTATAATAATGTATCAGACAATCATAATTAGCAATAACTGTTAAACATCATTCCACTGTAAGCACTTGTAATATAAGGTGTTGCAAAGTTCTTACCCGGATTCTTATAAGCCACAACAGTATTATTTACATAGTTCATCGGATTCAGTGCAATCTGATTTGTTTTGCGCACCAGCGAATTGGTAAAATCCATAATCGAGGAAAATGCTTCTTTCGCATCTTCATCCATCGCAGTTTTTTGAATCGCTTCATTATCAACTTCCAATGTACCATCAAGATTCAGATTCAATCCGGCCGAAGTAAGTCCTCGTGCATACAGCTTGGAAATATTACTCATCTCATGTACCAGACGATTACTTTTCGGCTGACTGTCGCTGTACTCTGCCGCTGCGCGCAGGAAAGAATTATATCCACTTACCAATGTATTGATATTCTCTGTCAGAGATTCCACATCTGTCTTAAGTCCAATTGATGCTTTTTCTCCATCCTCACTTCCAATACCATTCAATGTCAGTTCATATAGCTGGCCTACTGTAACATTATTAGAAGTCGAAATTCGTTCTTCTCCATTGATGGAATATCTCGCATTTGATGCTGCCGCCTCCAGATAATCTAATCCAAAATACTCTACCGAACCGGATGTTTTACTAGTTCTGTGGTCTGATACTTTGAAAATCATAGATTTATTATTTTTCAAACCGGTAGAATTTGATTCCAACCGCAAGCATGAATTGTTTTCTTCATCTTCAATTACCTGTGCTGTTATACCAACATTCGCATTATTAATCAATCTTGCAAGACGATTCTGTACATCTTTGTTGGTATCTTCTGCCTTAATATTATATTGAAATTCATAATTCAGGTCATCTATGCTCATATCAAAGGAATAGGTATCCGCCGCAAGTCCGATTAGTTCATCACTCGGAAGATATTTTCCCATGTTAATCTGTGGTGAAGCAAGTGCATGTACTTCAACTTCAACCGAAGGAATTTCTACGCCTTCTGTGGCTGTTCCGATAAAAGATGCCGAAACCATATTTTCATTGCTGGAGTAAGCTGCTTTCTTATTTAAAAGTTTATCTTCATCCAGTCCACCCAGAGAAGCAATTGTATTCCTCAGTTCCCTTGCATTCTCTTTCATACCGATTGCGAATTCCTGTGATTCCTTACTGGTATCCAGAATACACAAAGGAGCTTCTTTGTTCATCTTAACGATAGAATTGTAGACACTGCGCAATTCACTTTTCTTATGAGAATCATAAGGCGTGCTTGACTTTGGCGCATAAGTCGTCATATAAAAATTATAAACATTGGAAAGATTATGAACACTATTATATGCCATGATGCTCCTCCTTTCTTCCTTGAAATCCGCTATCATGTAAAAGCTGCCGGCTATCCTTTGCCTTGCAGTCGATATGCTTTTTGATAGAAACACTTATAATTAATTATATTTTAGCATTGAATAATTCAAGTGACAAGTGTATATATGAGAAAAAGGTGCACAAAATTTGCACCTTTTTCCAAAAATTATAATGGAATATTTCCATGTTTTTTCTTCGGCAATTCAACCTGTTTGTTTTTCAGACCACGAAGTGCTTTGAGAAGTGCTTCTCTTGTTTCTTCCGGTTTGATTACTTCATTTACATAGCCTCTGGATGCTGCTACATAAGGATTCAGGAAACGGTCTTCGTATTCTGCTTTACACTGCGCACGCATTGCTTCCGGATCTTCCGCTGCTTTGATTTTTCTCTTAAATGCAATATTAACAGCACCATCAGCACCCATAACTGCGATTTCTGCAATTGGCCATGCATATACGATATCAGCACCCATTTCTTTGGAGTTCATAGCAATGTAAGCACCACCATAAGCTTTTCTCATAATTAAAGAAATCTTCGGTACAGTTGCTTCGGAGTAAGCATATAAAATCTTAGCACCATGACGAATAATACCATTGTGTTCCTGTTCTGTTCCCGGTAAGAATGCCGGTACGTCAATCAAGGTAACAAGCGGAATGTTAAAGCAGTCACAGAAACGAATGAATCTGGCAATCTTATCAGATACATGATAATCCAAAGAACCGCCCATTACATTCGGCTGATTTGCAACAAAACCAACTACTTTACCTTCCATACGTCCCCAGCCAACGACACCGTTCATAGCAAATTCCTTCTGTACTTCAAAGAAACTTCCTTCATCTACGATACAATCAATTACTTCTTTTACATCATATGCGTGTCTGGAATTATCCGGAACGATATCTCTGATTTTGGCCGCTTTGGCTTTGGATGTAATTTCTACCTTACTTAATTTATTGAACACTCTGCCAACTGCCGGTAAATGGCTCTGTCTTTCTTTTGTATTGATAACCGGTGGCTTCTCGTCATTATTGCTTGGCAAATAAGATAACAATTTACGCACGCCCATCAGACATTCGCCTTCGCTATCATATGTGAAGTGAGACACACCACTCTTCTTTGCGTGAACATCAGCTCCACCAAGTTCTTCAACAGATACTTCTTCATTAATAACTGTTTTTACTACGTTTGGTCCGGTAATAAACATTTTGGAAATATCTTTTACCATAAAAATGAAGTCACAAATTGCCGGTGCATAGCAGGCACCACCGGAACAAGGTCCTAAAATAACGGCAATCTGAGGAATCACACCGGATGCCTGTGTATGACGAAGGAACATTCCGCTATAACCGCTCAAAGAAGAAATACCTTCTTCAATTCTGGCTCCGCCGCTGTCATTGATGCAGATAAGCGGTGCTTTCATCTGCATTGCCATATCCTGAATACGACAGATTTTGAAAGAATGATACTCACCCAAAGTACCGCCAATAACAGTAAAGTCTTCACTGCATACGAACACAAGTCTGCCATCAATTTCACCGTAACCGGTTACAACACCATCACCCGGCACACGCTTTTTATCCAAATCAAAATCATTGATTCTCGACTCTACAAATCCATCAACCTCTACAAAAGTATCTTTATCTAATAACACTTCAATTCTTTCTCTGGCTGTCATCTTGCCGCTCTGATGCTGTTTATCAATACGTGCCTGACCACCACCGATAAGTGCTTTTTTTCTTCTTACGTCCAACTCCTGAATCGCTTCATCCCAATTCATTGTGAAACCTCCTGATTTTTTCAAACCTCTTTTAAAACTTTATGCAACATTTTCTTGAAAATCATATTATTTGAGAATCCAATACTTTGAATCTCAAACTATTCATTCAGAATTATAGCAGAGTATTATAAATTGTCAAGACACTTGTCGATAAAAATAGTTCTTCTTATAAAATATAAAAAACAGTTAGAGAATATTCCCTAACTGTTTTCTTCAACCATCTGCAATGCTGCAGCTATTACCTTGTCCATATCATAATACTGGTACTGTCCAAGCCTTCCACCAAATAAAACTTTGGTTTCTGCCTGTGCCAGTTTACGATACTCTTCAAATAATGTATTATTTTTCTCATTATTTACCGGATAATAAGGTTCATCCCCCGGTTTCCATTCAGCCGGATACTCTTTTGTAATAACCGTACCAGGCTGCTTACCAAATTCAAAATGCTTATGTTCAATAATTCTTGTATACGGTGTTTCTCTGTCTGTATAATTAACAACTGCATTGCCCTGGTAATTCTCGCACTCTGGCATTTCTTCCTGCTCAAACCGCAGTGAACGATACTCCAAGTGTCCTAACTGATATCCGAAATACTCATCAATCATACCGGTGTAAAGCACTTTATCAAAAACATTTCCTTCTTTATCAGCAAAAGTTTTCTCAGCTCCCGTTCCGGAGATTTCTATATATTCCTGATAACAAGTATCTGTCTTAACTTCAATACCATCTAACATTTTCTCAATGATAGCTGTATAGCCGCCAACCGGAATACCCTGATAAGGATCATTGAAATAATTGTTGTCATAAGTAAAACGAAGCGGAAGTCTTTTGATAATGAAAGCTGGCAAATCTTTGCAGTCACGTCCCCACTGCTTCTCTGTATATCCTTTTACCAGTTTCTCATAGACATCTCGACCGGCTAAGGACAATGCCTGTTCTTCCAGATTCTTCGGTTCTTCGATGTGCAATTCCGCAATTTGTCTTGCAATCTCCTCTTTCGCCTGTGCCGGGGTAACAACGCCCCACATCTTACTGAATGTATTCATGTTAAAAGGAAGATTATAAAGTTCCTCATGATACCTTGCAATCGGCGAATTAATATAATGATTAAAGGTCGCAAACTGATTGATATATCCCCATACTTTCTGATTCGATGTATGGAAAATATGTGCACCATACTTATGTACATTAATATCCAAAGTGGATTCTGTGTAAATATTTCCGGCAATGTGATCTCTCTTGTCAATGACAAGCACTTTCTTGCCTCTTTTGTTCATTTCGTAGGCGAATACTGCACCAAATAGTCCGGAACCTACGATTAAATAGTCATATCTCATTCTTTTATCTCTTCATTTTACTGCTCTGTTGACTGATATTTTTCAAGCTGGGCATAATCTTCCATCAATTCTAACGCTTTCTTGCGTCCTGTTTTATTCAGCTTGATATAATACTGCATTACTCTGTTCTCAAGAATTTTGTTTCCAAGAGGACTCTTCTTATCTAATGGGGAAAAGTCTACCGGATTCAGGTTTAATCTGTCGCACATTCTGATTACAGTTCCGTACGCCATTCCTTCAATTCCTCTGTCTAATGCTGTAACAAGTGTGGAATAAGGAATCTCCATCTCGATTGCGAACTGTCTTACGCTCTTGTACTGTGATAAAATTTCTGCTTTTAAAATTTCTGCCTTTGTCATGCCAGTCCCTCCTAAAATATTTAAATATTCATACTCTCCGTAAAGATGTACCCCTTATTACTTTATGATTGATTATACTTTACCACAAATTTTTCAAAAAAGAAACACTTAATCGATAACTTTAACGAAATTTCGAAAAATATCCATATTGTAGGAATTCTCCGAAAATGATAAAATAAATACATACTATACTATAAAAGAAAGGCTTGATTGCCCTATGATACCGATTACTGTATGTATGATTGCCAAAAATGAAGACAATCACATTGAAGAATGCTTGAAAAGACTTCGCCCTTGTAAATTTGAAATCATTGTTGTAGATACCGGTTCCGTAGACCGCACCACAGAAATTGCCCGTAAATATACCGATAAAGTATTTCATTTTGACTGGTGTGATGATTTCAGTGCTGCGCGAAATTTCTCTATTGAACAGGCATCCAACGACTGGGTACTGATTATTGACTGTGACGAATATTTGGAAAACGTCAATCTTGCCGATGTGGAAAACGCTATTTCTGAAGAAGAAAATATAGATTCCGTTGGTATTATTCTGCGTAACAACCCATATAGCATTCAAGGTGTACGTTCCATTATGACCGAATATATCGGCAGACTTTTTAACCGGGCACATTGCCATTATGAAGGCATTATTCACGAACAAGTTAAAACCTTAGCCGGTAAGGAGCCAAAAACATTCCAGGTTCCTCTGACTTTCTACCATGAAGGTTATGTATCCGAATCTGACAAGCGTATGCGCGCCACCAGAAATCTGGAAATGTTGCTTCGCGACCTGGATTTAAAAGGTCCGAATCCATACATTTATTTCCAACTTGGACAGAATTACATATCTCTTAACGATTTGGAAAAGGCTGCTTACTATTCCAAATTAGGGTTAGACATGAATGCCGATCCACATTCTGCTTTCGTACAAAGTATGGCGGAAACTTACGGCTATTGTTTAATTGAACTTGCCAAATACGACAGTGCTATGGCTCTGCTCGAAAAATATGAACTTTTCTCCAACAGTGCCGACTTTGTCTATTTAATCGGTATGATTTATATGAAAAAAGGAATGTTCGAAAATGCATTGGAAGAGTTTGAAAAAGCTACCACTATGACTACCTATTCCCGTACAGGTGTCAACAGTTATCGCGCCTATTATAATATGGGTGTTATTTACGAACAAATGTATGACCTTGACAAAGCAAAAAGCTTTTATAAAAAATGCGGTGATTTTGATGCCGCTGTAAAAAGATTGGAAGAACTGTCATAATGTTGCCGATTTCCGTATGTATTATTGCAAAAAACGAAGAACAACATATTGAAGAATGTCTGAGAAAAATAAAACTCTACCACTATGAGATAGTTTTGGTTGATACAGGTTCTACTGACAAAACTGTGGAACTTGCAGCGAAGTACACTAACAATATCTATCACTTTGACTGGATTAATGATTTCAGTGCTGCCAAAAATTTTGCAGTCAGCAAGGCGACTAACGACTGGATTCTTTCTATTGACTGTGATGAATATCTGGAAAATATAGACGAAACTGTCTTACAAAAGCAAATGTCGCAATCTCCGCAAAGTGCCGGTCGAATCCTGATTCGCAACCGTCTTACCGAAAATGGACAGGTTTCTTATGAACAGGTACGCGTTACTCGTTTTTTTAACCGAAAGTATTTTCACTTCGAAGGAGCGATTCATGAACAGGTGGAAAAAGTAGCAATACTTCCGTCTGATTCCATCGATGCTCATTTTGATGCGAAAACTCCAAAGCCAACTTATCCAGCTCCGATTACTGTACTGCATGTAGGTTACGACGGCTCCGAAGATGAAATGCGAGCAAAATCACTCCGCAACATAGAACTTCTGGAACAGGAACTAAATCGTACCGGTCCGGATGCCTACCTGTACTATCAACTTGGTCAAAGCTTTATGAAGCTAAAAGATTACGGCAAAGCATATGAATGGTTTAATCTGGGACTTTCTATGGACATCAATCCAGAATTGGATTATGTACAAACTATGGTGGAATCCTACGGTTATTGTCTGTTAGACTTGAAGCGTTATGAAGAAGCCCTGCAGCTTCTCAATATTTATGATGTTTTCGCCGTCACGGCAGATTTTGTATTCCTAATGGGTCTTATTTATATGAACAACGGTTTATTTGATAACGCCATTCAGGAGTTTCAAAAGTCTACCACTATGGAACGGTTTTCAACAGAAGGAATTAACTCCTATCGCGCTAATTATAACATCGGCGTTATTTACGAATGTACCGGGCATAAGGAAGAAGCTAAGAAATATTATAATAAATGCGGTGAATACGAATTGGCTAAAAATAGGTTGAGGGAGCTGTAAGGCTCCCTCCTTGAAAATATCGAAACTTATTCCTTATTCTTGCAACAATTCTTATACTTTTTCCCAGAACCACACGGGCATGGATCGTTGGGATATATCTTATTTTTCCTGATATTTTCAAACGATACCACCTTTGTTATCGAAGCCTGATTTAGCCCCAAAAGCGGATTCGTCCTCTCCAACTGCGCCATTTCATTTGGCGTGAAACCGCGATTTAATAACATTCTTGTGTCATTCCACAACTCATTAATATGCCTTACTAATTGATTCAGCAGTACTTCGCTTTCAACCATGAATCCAAAATCATCCAACACCTCAATAATTTCCTGCATTTCACAATCGCCACAAATTTTCGTCTGAATAATTCTTCCCGCAAAATCCGCTTCGTCCATCGTAGCATCTAACCTTCTAACAAGATAGTTTTCAAATCTTTTTAATTCTTTGCTATTCGGAAGGTACCCCAGTATTCCTAAATCAATAATTTCATCTTTGCTTGGAATATAATACTCTTTATCTCCTTGCGCTTGAAGTAGCCCCCTGTCATTCGGATATAACTCTTTATGATAGATTTTATCTTTCACTAAAATATAATCTGAAAACTCTGGAGGCATGTTATTTATTGCCTCTCTAACATCCTCTTCTGACATATGTATATCAGAATTTACATTTATGATTTTCATAAAAATGTCAAACGGCATTATTCCATATAAAATACCTGATGTTCTCAAGCAACACAAAAGAAAACTGACTTTCTTTCTATTTTCATCAAATTCTTTGCCTTTAAAAACATCATAAACATCAACAACTTCTTTCGGAATCATCACCTTTCCATCTGTAAGCATCCCAATGTAACCAGCAGCATACAAATTTAACAATGCACCAGTGTTTTCCGGCTCAAACACACCATCTGCCTTAGCGCCGTTTTCGAATTCTTCTAATTCCGAGTCGCATAAACACAGAAAGTATTTCTCCATTACTTCTGGCTGTAACATAAAATTAACCAGTTTGTCTATTAACTTGTCTTTATTACAACCCGAAATCCCTCTTATACCCTTCTCTTTTGCCATTTCAACTATATCTTCTTTTGTATAATCGGAAAAAATATCCTTTAACGAGTCAACAAAAATATTCGGCTGCCAAGTATTACATTGTTTAAGCAAATCTGCCATCATTTGAAATGAATCTTCCATCCTATGCTTACCCGATTTTATAATTTGTGCATTTTCATTCTTATCCCTTTTGGTAGCATTCAGTCCATATTGTCCTGCAAAAAAATCTTCATAAATATCGCCTTGTTGACGTTTATCTCCCTTGCCCCACTTATAGAAAAACTCTTCCTTTAATGCCGTATTGACAGATTCGATATCATATTCACATGGATAGCCCTGCGTTTTCATCCATGCCAGACGTTCTTCATATTCAGGATTACTTTTATCACTTATAACATCCAAGCAATCATAGTAGCCGTAAATACCTCCGCAGTCTTCTATCGGACAATCGCCCTTAGATTTCAAAACCTGTGGATAATCACATTCATAATTACTAATTATCTTCTCAATCGTAACTCTATGCTGCCAGTCATCTCCCAAATCATATGTGTAAGTAAACCATTCATTTTCTTCCAAATATTCTCTTACATAAGTATCACTAGCCTCAAGATAATCAAACGGTCCATATCCATAATCCATGAAATCTTCTGCTCCTTCGATTATTCGAAGTTCCAAATGATAAAACTCGAATTCAAACATATGATACCCACACCACCCCATAACCTTATTCAAGATTATACTTAATTGGGAAAATGTAATTCCAGCCGGCACAACTACCCTTCTCCATATAGGAGGTTTTGAATTTTTAATTGCTATCTTTAGTTGAAATGCTTTCATATGTTTTTCCTTTCCGTATACTGTGCTTTATATTATGACCTTATTTTATTATATTCTAACAGTAGACAGCAACTATAACCTAAAATCCAAATACTCTTTTTCGTAATTTTTGATTTGCTAGTACTGCCAAATATCTCTTAATAGCAAGCCTCCCTTCATTAAATGTCATCTTTCGATTGGTAAATTCCCAAGAATGGCGACATGCATTAACAATAGCGCCTTTATCTCTATTACTATTTATCAACTGTTCAAACAGGATAATTGCAGTTTGAAAAGGTTTCTCATTTGCATGCATAACAAAATTATAAAACATATCCTGGAAAGCAAAAATTCTTTTATAAATTTCGTCTGCCTCATTAAGAAGTGTTATCATTTTGTCCATAAACTCATTCTCTGGCAATAGTTTCCACTCTTCACACATAAGTTCATCATATTTTAACTTCAAATCTTTCAACCAGCATTTCATTTTTTCCGAAAAATGAACATCACCATTCTCTGCCCAAAAGTATGCTCTGTCGTCATCTGATATACGAAACCCTTTTCCACCAAGATTACCATTTTCATCATAAGCAAAAAACATACTATCGTGCATATCCAAAAAATCAACTATTTTCACAGGTGAAACGGGCATACAACATAGCATCGATTTCTCGGAACAAACCTCTTCATGGGGTACATTACCTTTAAATTTCTCCCATACATCCCAAAATTCCAATTCATATGCCTGCGTAATAGACTTTATTACAATCTCTGGCGGAAGTACAACACAAAATGACAGGAATTGATTGTATTTCTCTGAATTTTCTTGTTCTTCTCGAGAATTCAGTTTTACGGCAATTGCTTCTAAAAGAAAATCTATCTCTTCATTCATCGATAATTCTGATGTTTCTTTTATTTTGCTAATTTTAGCTTCTAACTGTTCAACAAGTCCAATTATGCGAAGTGCTTCATTCTTTTTTTCGTCTTGATTACTGCTTATTTTCCGTTTAATAATCTCCAATCCCCTAAATCCCATGTCAACATACGCATACTTGAGCAATGATAATAATTTCACCTCTTCCACATCAAATACTCCAAGCATATATTCAGTGGTACATCCATTCTCATGAATCCATTCATAAACTTTCCATGGATCAGATACTCTCGCATTTGTATATTGTTCATGAAATAAATAATTGAGCCAACCAACTATCTTCCTTGCATCAATAATCTCTCCGCATTCTGTAGCCATCCCGAAATCATCTGTATAGAACTCATATAAAACATACACTGCCAGTACGACACAGTTAAACTCTAAACTACCTATTTTATTTGACCAGAAGTGATTCTGTTGACTATAATATCCGGCTACTTCCCAAGCATTATCTTCAAAATAATTATAATGAAATTCTACTTTTCCTTCCTCATCAAGCACAGGTGGTTGTAACAATCCAATTTTTTTGTTATATATCGCAACCTGTTCAAGCTGCATCATACCACCTTGTCGTAAAATTTCTAAGACACGCTCTGTAAATTCCTCTCTCTTATCCTCAGGAATGTTTCTACTACCAACATACTCTGCAAATACTCCCATAACGATATTCTCCTATTTTTGTTTTCATTCATTTCTTTTTTAGATATCGTTATTATAGAACTGCGTATTTGTCGTGTCAATTGTTTTTGTTTTATATTTCGTTTATTTTCATTTCAAACTCTTGTATATTATTTGCTTTCGCTGCGTATTTAAGCCACTTGCTTAAAACAGATAAATCGGTTTCTTTCTGGATTCTTTGTAATAATCGTTGAGGCACTTTTCCCAATTCCTCTAACAGCTCTA
>JAGAPK010000067.1 GCA_017623295.1 Lachnospiraceae bacterium
CCTCTGAAATGGTCAATACGTACAATGTCATATAACTCATAACAGTAACGGATACGTTCCACCCACCAGGCATAATCCTGTTTTCTCATATATTCCCAGTCATACAAGGGATTACCCCATAACTGTCCGGTTGCGGAAAAAGCGTCTGGAGGGCAACCGGCAACAGCTACCGGAATACATTCCTCATCCACTTGGAACAATTGTGGATTGGCCCATGTATCCGCACTGTCAAGAGCAACGTAAATTGGTATATCCCCAACGATTTCTATTCCTTTATCGTTGGCATATTTTTTCAGTGCTTTCCACTGTTTTGCAAAATAGTATTGCTGGAATTTGTAAAAGTCAATTTCCTCTTTTAATTCCTCTTTGTATTTCTTTAATGCCTCTTTTTTGCGGAGTTTAATGTCTTTATCCCATTCAATCCAGCTGATTCCGCCAAGAGAATCCTTAATTGCCATGAATAAAGCATAATCGGAAAGCCAGTTCTCATTCTTTTCTACGAATTTCCGATAATTCTTATCCTCTTCCACATTACTGTTTAAAAAGGCTTTTTTCAGTAATTTGAATTTGTTATGGAAAATCTTTTCGTAATCCACGAACTGACCTTCCCCCAAATCACTATTATCACATTCTTCTCTTGTCAACAAACCTTTCTCAATGAATTCTTCCATATCGATATAGTATGGATTTCCCGCAAATGTTGAAAAAGACTGATAGGGGGAATCCCCATATCCTGTAGGACCAAGCGGCAGAATCTGCCATAAACTCTGTCCTGCTTTCTCCAAAAAATCTACGAATTCATATGCTTCTTTTGAAAAAGATCCGATTCCGTATTTAGACGGAATACTGGAAATTGCTAAGAGAATACCACTTTTTCTCATCTTAGTTGCCTTTCTGCTTTTATTTAGCCCTTAACCGCACCTGCGGCAACACCTTTGATAATGTGCTTCTGGCCTGCTAAATATACTATAATAATTGGGATGATTGTTAACATGATACATGCCATCATTGGTCCCATTTCTACTCTTCCGTAACTTCCACGGAAGTACTGAATCAACATTGGAATGGTTTTATATTTTTTTATATCAAGTACCAATGTTGGGAGTAAATAATCATTCCACACCCACATAGCTTCCAAAATACCAACGGAAACAAGTGTTGGTTTTAACATCGGCATAACAATGCTAAAAAATGTTCTGATTGGGTTACATCCGTCAATCATCGCTGCTTCTTCAATTTCAAGCGGAACAGACTTCATAAAACCGGTAATCATAAATACCGCAAGTCCGGCACCGAAGCCCAGATAAATAATCCAGATGTTCCATGGTGTATTTAACTTTAATGTATCTGCTGTAGAGGCCAATGTATACATAACCATCTGGAATGGTACTACCATGGAAAATACACAGAGGTAATACATTGCGGTGGAAAAAATACTCTTTACTCGTGCTAAATACCATGCACTCATAGAACAGAATAATAAAATTGCTGCTACTGAACTAATTGTAATAAATAAACTATAACCAAGACTTCTTAAAAATCCCTGTGCTTCAATTGCACTTACATAGTTTGTAACTCCAGCAAATGTTTCTGCTGTAGGCAGTGTAAATGCACCATTCGTTGTAATGCTGTTTTCCTGTTTTAATGAATTGATCAAAATCATAAAAACAGGATAAATGTATGCTACGGACAATACACCAAGAACAACTGTAAAAATACTGTTAACAAATCTTTTTCTACTTGCAGTCATTACTGCTGTACCTCCTTTGAATGTGTTGCTCTAAACTGAATCAAGGAAATAACAATAACCAGAATACAGAATACAACTGCTTTTGCCTGGCCCAGTCCCTTCCACTGAGCACCGGCTCTTGCATAGAAGGTATTGTAAATATTGAGGGCAAGCATTTCTGTTGCATGTCTAGGTTCTCCGGCTGTTAATGCTAAGTTCTGATCAAACAGTTTAAAGGAGTTTGTTAATGTTAAAAATACACAAATTGTAATGGAAGGCATTACCATTGGTAATTTTACCTTCGTCAATGTCTGCCATGATGTAGCTCCATCAATGGCTGCTGCTTCTACTAAAGCTTCCGGTACATTCTGAATACCGGCTATATAAATAATCATCATGTAACCGATCTGCTGCCAGCACATCAAAATAATCATGCCCCAATATCCGGCTGTGCTGTTAAGTGCAAGCAACGGTTCTCCCACGATGGAAAGTACACAGTTAAGTAAAATCTGCCAAATATAACCTAATACGATACCACCGATTAAGTTTGGCATAAAAAATACGGTACGGAACACATTCGTTCCCTTTAAATTGTCTCTGGTAAGAATCATTGCCAGAGCAAACGCGATAATGTTAATTGATAAAATGGATACAATAGCAAACATTACCGTAAATCCAAACGAATCTAAAAATGTTTCATCCTGAAATACTCTGATATAGTTATCAAAGCCTATAAATTTTGCATTTTTTGCTGTTGTAAACTGACAAAATGAAAGATATAATCCCTGAAAAAAAGGAACTATAAACCCGATTGTAAAAGCCAGAAATGTAGGCAGTACAAAAATCGGAGCATATCTTTTAATCGCTTTTTCCATATAAACCTCCAGACAAAACCTAAAACCACATTTTACTACGTATTCTTTCTGTCAGCGCGTTCTCCAGTCACGCCATGTCAGAATTTTTTCTTTAAAGAGGGCAGGCATAACTGCCTGCCCCATTATTGTAACTAATTTCTATTTTACTGTCCATTTGCTAATGCATATTCAGAAGCCCATCCGTCAACGAATGCTGCAACTACTGCATCCCAGTTAGCATCTGTCTGATCTGCTGCATAAGCTGTTAAAGCAGAACCTACACCGTTCTTCCATTCTTCTGATGGCATTGTTGTGAAGTTCCATGAAACAGGTTTCTTACCAGCTGCTGTGTATTCTGTATCCTGTTTTACAAAAAGGTTTGGAGATTCAACAGCTTTCTTGAAAGGAATTACGAATCCCATGTCGTTAGCCATTGCTGTTGTTCCTTCTTCAGAAGTTACACACCAGTTCATGAATGCTAATGTAGCCTGGATATCAGCTTCTTCTGCCTGAGAGTTTACACACCAGTAGTTTTCTGTACCTGTACAAAGACCCTGGTTAGCTTCATCACCTGCTCCAATGTAGATTGGAAGCATTACTAAATCTTCATCAGTGAAAGCACCATCTGCTGTTAAGCTGCCGTATTCCCAAGAACCATTCTGGAAGAATACTGCTTCACCTGCTAAGAATTCTGCTCTAGAATCATCACCTGTCTTAGCTGATAATTCTGCTGGATCACATGTGCTGTTGTTGATATATAAATCCCAAATGTTACGGTAGTTATCTAAGAATGAACCTTTGATTGCTGGTGTAGCTGAGATTCCATCTGCCTGATATTCAAAGTAGATTGGAAGGTTAGCTAAGTGAGTCTTAAATCTCCAGTCTGAAGATGGATCCATACCTGCTGAAGAGAATGCACCAAATCCAAGTTCATCTTTACGAGCTGTGATATCTTCTGCACAAGCCTTTAAAGCTTCGAATGAGTTGATATCTGCAACATCATAACCAGCTTCTGCAAGTAATGTCTTGTTAGCGATGATACCATAAGATTCGATTACGTAACCGATACCATAAACCATACCATCTTCTGATAATGCAAATGAGTCACTTGTAAGTTCATTATAAATATCTGTTCCTGTTAAATCTAAGCAGTAATCTTTCCAGTTCTGTAAACCAACTGGTCCGTTAACCTGGAATAATGTAGGAGCTGAGCTCTTACCCATTTCACTCATAAGAGTTGTTTCATATTCACCACTTGCTGCTGTAACAACTGTTACTTCAACACCTGTAGCTTCCGTGTAAGCTTTTGCTAAGTTCTGCCAAGCTTCATCCTGTTCTGGCTTGAAGTTTAAGTAGTAAACAGAACCGCCTTCTGCTGAAGCTTCTTCTTTTTCTGCTGGAGCTGCTTCTTCTTTTGCCGCAGCGTCATTTGCTGGTGCTTCTTCTGCTGCACCTGTGCTGCTTCCGCATCCTGCAAGTAAAGTAGCTACCATTGCAACACTAAGTAATGCGCTAAGTAATTTCTTTTTCATGATTTTCTCCCTTTCTTGTTTCATTGAAATTTTTTAATCCTATACTCGCGTTTCCGGATAACACTATTCCTTTACAGAATCCTGTGCCCATATATTGGAATCGTTTTCGGCACCGTTGTCGGTATCGGTATCGGTAACGTTTCCGGAACTATTTGTATACTAACACAGAAAACGCTTTCTGTAAACACATTATTAGCATTTTCATCATTTGTATCAATTTCAAATATGTCAATTTGTGCACTTCTCACAAATACACTACCAGTATTCCCTTTTTATAAAAAAATATCCCCCAAATCGGGGGATATTCTTATTTGCCTTATTCTAATTTCCACACGTCGCGGTTATAATCTGCGATGGTACGGTCTGAAGAGAAGAATCCTGCTTTTGCAATATTAACAAGCATCATCTTCTGCCACTTCTCACGGTCTTTATAATCTTCAAACATCTGATCTTTGACCTTAATATAGTCTTCCAAATCAAGTAATGTCATAAACCAGTCTTTATTAAGAAGCTCATTGTAAAGACGTTCCAAGTTTTCTTTGTCACCAACTTTTAATACTTCTTTACTTACAATAAAGTCAACAGCCTCTTTGATAACCGGAGATTTCTTGTAGTAATCCTTGGATACATAATCTGCTTTCTCGTAATGCTTGATTACTGTTTCTGATTTTTCACCAAAGATATAAATGTTATCATCACCTACAAGCTGATGAATTTCCACGTTGGCACCATCACTTGTTCCAAGTGTAACGGCCCCGTTTAACATAAACTTCATATTACCGGTTCCGGAAGCTTCCTTTGATGCAAGTGAAATCTGTTCTGAAATATCACATGCCGGAATTAATTTTTCCGCATAACTTACGTTGTAGTTTTCTACCATAACCACTTTCATATACTTGTTTACGTCAGGGTCGTTATTTATAATTTCCTGTAAACAAAGCAACAAATGGATGATGTCCTGTGCAATTACATAAGCCGGAGCTGCCTTGGCACCAAAGATAAAGGTGATTGGTGTAGAAGTTTTCTTGCCTTTCTTAATCTCCAGATACTTATGAATGATGTATAAGGCATTCATCTGCTGGCGTTTGTACTCATGAAGTCTCTTAATCTGGATGTCGAAAATAGAGTTGGTATCTACTTCTACGCCTTCTTTTTCTTTAATATAAGCAGCAAGTACTTCTTTCTTTGCAAATTTGATATCCTGAATCTTTGCAAGGAATTCTTTATCATTTTTAAACTCTAATAATTTTTCAAGTTCAAATGCATCCTTCTTAAATCCCTTACCAATCTTATCGGTAATCAACTGTGTTAACTCACGGTTACAACTAAGGAGCCATCTTCTAAAGGTAATACCGTTTGTCTTATTATTGAATTTCTCTGGATAAATTCTGTAAAAATGATTTAATTCGGTATCTTTCAAAATCTCTGTGTGGATTGCCGCTACACCATTTACAGAGAAACCGTAGTGGATATCGATATGGGCCATATGAACACGGTTCTCCTTATCGATAATCTGTACTTTTTCATCCTTGTACTGCGCACGTACCCTCTTGTCCAGTTCCTTAATAATCGGAATTAACTGCGGTACTACTTTTTCCAAGTATTCAAGCGGCCATTTTTCAAGAGCCTCTGCTAAAATTGTGTGGTTGGTATATGCACATGTCTTGCTTACTACTTCGATCGCTTCATCCATGGAGAACGCTTTATCTTCTACGAGAATACGAATTAATTCCGGAATTACCATAGAAGGATGGGTATCGTTAATCTGAATAACCGCATAGTCATACATCTTACGCAGGTCGCACTGTTTTTCTTTTAACTCCTGTAAAATCAACTGTGCCGCATTACTTACCATGAAATATTCCTGATAAATACGAAGAAGGTTACCGGCTTTATCGGAATCATCCGGATATAAGAATAAAGTAAGGTTCTTCTCAATTTCTTCTTTATCGAATGTAATACCTTCTTTTACAATGCTTTCATCTACAGATTCCACATCAAATAAGTGAAGCTTGTTTACACCGTTATCATAGCCAAGTACATCAATGTCATATAAGCGGGAAACTACTTTTCTATCCCCGAAATTAACTTCAAATGTAGTATTCGTCTTGTTTAACCAGGAATGTTTTTCAATCCATTCATTCTTAACTGCACATTGCTTTCTATTCTTGAATTCCTGTTTAAAAAGACCAAGGTGATAATTTAAACCGATACCGTCACCCGGAAAGCCTAAAGTTGCAATGGAATCAAGGAAACATGCTGCAAGTCTTCCCAAACCACCGTTACCTAAAGACGGTTCCGGTTCTGTTTCTTCAATCTTTGCGAGGTCTTTTCCATTAGCTGCTAAAATATCCTGTACCTTTTCATAGATTCCAAGATTGATCAGGTTGTTGGATAACAACTTACCAATTAAGAATTCCATAGAAATATAGTATACTTTTTTAGGACCTGAAATCTTTGTGGTAGCATCTGTCATACCTTTTACCACATACAGCAAGCAGTAATACACTTCCTTATCGGTACAATCCTTTAATTCTTTGCCAAACAATTCTTTGGCAAATGTCATTAATTCATCCTCCAAATGATCTTCCATCACATTTCTTTGTAATGTAGGCTTAATAACCATGATAAAATCCTCCTAAAATTTATCTTATTATGTCTTCGTAACGCAATCTGACGATTTCATGCGGCATAATCACATTTCTGCCTTCTCCGCCCTCCATCAGTCTTGCTAACTCTTTCACTGCTTCTTGCGATATGTTGGAAAAATTCTGACGTATTGTATTCATCTGTTTTCCTACATATCCCATAAGGGTTATTCCGTCAAATCCACATACCGGTCTGAAAATATCCATCTCGATCAGTGCTTTCATAGCTCCAATCGCCATTAAATCCGATGCGCAAACAATAATGTCCCTGTCCTTGGCATACTCAAATGTAAGCTGTCTTGCCTGATACTCACTGAACTCACCATTTTTAATAAGAAGATTCAGATTGAGTTCCTCTGCCAATTCTTTCATGCCCTCTATCCTTATATCTGTGACGTATCCGTTTTTCTTGCCGCTGATATATAAGATTTTACTGCTATTTCCCAGGTTCGTTACGATTGTCTTACGCGCCACATCCTTTTGAGCTTCCTTATGGTCGATCCAGACAGTCGACGTACACTCATTTACGATGGGCGCATCTATGACAACCATTTTGAACTGCTGGGACTTTGCTAGTTCCTGCAGGACAATATCGTCTTTACTAATGCCATATAGTATTATTCCTGAAATACTCTGGGAACGGAAATATTGTTCCATTTCTTCCAGATTTTTATCCCTGATCATGGAATAGAAAACAGTAATGACATCCAAGCCAAGCTCTCTGCACTCCCCTATCGCTCCTAGCAGATACTGCATTCCGATTTCATCGATTGCCTGTGTCTGTGTGTTCAGATTCATAATAAGTGCTACTCTGCCTGACTGTTTCGAAGAAAGAGCGGCTGCAATCGTGTTCGGAACAAAATTGAGTTCCCTGATTGCTACATTGACCTTCTCTTTCGTCTCTTCACTGACATTCGGATAATGATTCAACACCTTCGACACGGTAGAAATTGCCACACCTGCATGCTTGGCAACATCTCGTATTGAAACCATATTATTATCCTTACCTTTACCTTTTTAGTTTATGTGTCATATTTACTTATGTTATCGGAAAACGTTTTCCAGAAAACGTTTTCTTGAGTATAGTATAAAAAATGGCGTTTGTAAACCCAATTTTGCAATTCTATTTGTATTTTGTATATTATTCACAAACAAGTGGAATGTTTTTTGGTTGTTATTTCTTTTGGCAAAAAAACGCATAATGATGAACTTTTTCCAATTATAATGGTTTACTTTATGTCAAAAATATACTAGAATGATTCTGAATAAAATATTAAAAGGAGATATAGGCAATTATGAATATTTCACCATTACAGAAAGCCAGATATGAATATACACCAAAGCTTCCTGGAATGCTTCGTAACGGCATTGCAGATATTTGTGTATGTGAAGGCGCAGAGACACAGAGTGTAGCTGATCAGGACAAAATCAAAGCACTTTTCCCTAACACTTACGGCAAGAAGGAAATCACTTTCCAGAAAGGCCAGAATACATCTGAAGCTAAGAAGCAGGTTGTAGGTGTTATCCTTTCAGGTGGACAGGCTCCTGGTGGACACAACGTTGTTTGCGGTTTATATGATGCATTAAAGGCTACTAATCCTGAAAACGAACTTTACGGTTTCAAGGGCGGCCCAAGCGGACTTATCGAAGACGATTACATCGTATTAACTGACGACTATGTTGACCAGTTCAGAAATACAGGTGGTTTCGATATCATCGGTTCCGGCAGAACCAAATTAGAGACTAACGAACAGTTTGCTATTGCAGCTGAAGTTTGTAAGAAACACGGCATCACAGCTATCGTTATTATCGGTGGTGACGATTCCAATACAAACGCAGGTATCCTTGCTGAATACTTTGCAGCTAATAACACAGGTGTACAGGTTATCGGATGTCCTAAGACAATCGACGGTGACTTAAAGAACGAAGATATTGAATGTTCTTTCGGTTTCGATACAGCTACTAAGACATACAGTGAAATCATTGGTAACATTGAAAGAGACTGTAACTCAGCTAAGAAATACTGGCACTTTGTTAAGGTTATGGGACGTAGTGCTTCTCACGTAGCTTTAGAGTGTGCTCTTGAGACACAGCCAAACATCTGCTTAATTTCAGAAGAAGTTGCAGCTAAGAAGATGTCTCTTTCAGCAATTGCTGATTACATTGCTGATTCTGTAGAAGCAAGAGCAGCTAAGGGAATGAACTTCGGTGTTGCTATCATTCCTGAAGGTGTTGTAGAATTCGTTCCTGAATTCTCTGTATTAATCAGTGAAATCAACGAACTTCTTGCAGGAAGCAAGGCTGATGAATTCAATGCACTTCCATCATGGGAAGCTAAATACGCATTCATCGAAAAAGGCTTAACAAAGGAATCTATGGAAGTATTTGCAATCCTTCCACAGGCTATCCAGCAGCAGTTATTCTTAGAAAGAGATCCACACGGTAACGTACAGGTTTCTTTAATTGAATCTGAAAAATTATTCTCTGCA